>JBBARD010000011.1:0-19176 GCA_040399965.1 Methylocystis sp.
CGTCAGGCAGAAAATCTACTTAACCTGCTGTCCGAATTTGCGGGGCCAGCTCTATGGTCAAACGTTCAGACCGAGGGTCAGATCACTAGGCTGAAGTTGATCAAGCGCCAGATGTATGGTCGCGCCAAACTCGATCTTCTTGAAGCGCGACTTCTTGGAACCGAATAACAAAACGCTGCATCAAATTTGCGTCAGAGCCAATTTTGGACGACGATAAGGGGTCATTATTCAACGCCGATTGACACTCAAGCGCATCGACCGGGATCATGGGCCGGCGGGGAGCGCGAGACCAAGTAAACTTGACCCAAGCAACGATAGATCGACGCCAGATATCAGGTAAAAGTTAGGTGCGGTGACTGATTTTACGGTTATATGTCGATTAAGTGCTTGATTTTATTGGCGCGCCCAAGGGGATTCGAACCCCTGTTTTCGCCGTGAAAGGGCGACGTCCTAGGCCTCTAGACGATGGGCGCATCAAGCCTGCCGGATCGGCGGAGCAAAAGCTCTATAGAGGGCTGGCACGATCAAGACAAGTGTGGGTGGCGGTAAGGCTTATGGCCCGGGAGCTTCTCTTCCCGACCTGCGCCCCATCGCGGGCTGGCGAAACGCTTCTCTTGACTGTTGCCGGCGGGGTTGGCGCAAGAAGGGGTTGGTTGATTTCTTGAGCATCGCATCGCCGACGGTCTATAATCAAAGCGTAGAAAACGAACGGGAGCTATTATGAGTTTGAAATCATTTCATATCGCCCTAATCGCCCTTTGCTTCCTGTCCCTTTCGACGGCAACGACGAAGGCGATGCCTCTCATACGCAATCCAGGGGCTGCTGCGCCAATAATTCAGGTCTGGGGCGGTTGCGGCCCCTATGGACATCGCGGGCCCTTCGGCGGGTGCAGGCCCGGTGGACAATGGAGCGGCGGTTGGGGACCGCGACCCTACGCCTGGGGCGGTTACGCCTATGGAGGGGGCTACGGTTACCGTGGCGGTTATTGGCGGGGAGGATATCGCCATGGTTGGAGGGGCGGATATCGCCGCGGTTGGCGAGGAGGATATCGCCATGGTTGGCGACGCTGAGGAACCAAGACCCTAGAGAAAAAGCCAGCCGGAGACCGGTGGATGATCTCAGTAAGGCCCCGCCCGTCGTGATTGATCGCAAGACAATGATCTTCATGGCTGCGACAGCAATGCTTGTCGCCTCTGCGGCGGGCTTGCATTTCAGCGGGTTCGAGGCGCCAACCCTCGGGCCTATCCTCAATTTTGTCGTTTGCGCCATGGCGCTCGCCGGCATCGCGCATGTCATCGGCGAGGCGACCGACCAGCTCGGCAATCATCTCGGCCCCGCCTTGACAGGCATTATCCAGGCGGCGGTGGCGAGTTTGCCGGAGCTTTTTGTTTGTATCTTCTCTCTCAAGGCGGGTCTGGTGACGCTGGTGCAGGCCTCATTGATCGGCTCGATTCTTGGCAATGTCCTCTTGTTGCTGGGGTTGGCCTTCGTCGTTGGCGGACGTAGACACGGCGTGCTGATCTTTGAGAGCCAGTCGCCGCGCATGATCTCGACCCTGCTCTTGCTTGCGGTGTCGGCTCTCGTATTGCCGACCCTCGCTCAAGAAATGCACCTGCCCGCCGGCGAGCATGAACAACCTCTGGCAGTCGTCTGCGCCGTTGTTTTACTGATCGTGTTTCTCGTTCATACGGACGCTATGCTCACGCAAGGACAGCGCGCCGTGCCGAGCGAAGCTCATGCGCGCGCCCATGCATGGCCGATTTCCGCCGCATTCATCGTCCTCGCGCTCTGTGGCGCCAGCGCCGGACTTGTTTCGGATTGGTTCGTCGAGGCGCTTGAGCCGGCAATCGAAATGCTGGGCATTAATCAGACCTTCGCCGGTCTGGTGATTGTCGCCATCGCCGGCAATGCTGTCGAGAATGTTGTGGGTGTGCGCCTTGCCGCCGAGGGCAAGGCCGACTTTGCGGTGAGCATTATACTCAATAGCGCCCTGCAAATCGCCGTGGCATTGATCCCGTTACTGGTGATTATCAGTTTCTGGCTCGGCGGCGAGTCTTTTACGCTGGCCATACCGCCGATACTCGCCGTAGCGTTATTTTTGTCGGTGCTGGTCGTCACGGTCGTCACGGTCGATGGCCGCGCCGATATGGTCGATGGCGCGGCGCTCATTGGGCTTTATGCAATAATCGCCACGATTTTCTGGTGGGGATGAATCTCGATCTCTGTTGGCGAGTTTGTCGTAAACGGCGTTTATTGTCTCCTGCAGCTCTCTCCAGATCGGATTGATCGCAACCTCCGGCCCCCAGTTGTAGAGGGCTTTAGCGACCTCGGCGACAGTTTCATTGATCGGCTCGCTGCCGCCCTCCTCAAATTCTTCCGAAAACAGGCGTGGCGGCCGCTCGCTCCTCCAGGCGCGCCAGTGTTCGGCGGCGTAAGACGAGACGCCGCCTTCCGCGGCAAGCCTTTCGGGCGTGAAGGCGGCGAACAGGCGATGCAATGGCCCATCGTTGCCCTCGCATTGATAAGCACGCGCAACGACGAAATATTTAATATGCTGTATTTCATGCGCCAGACAGCAAGCCATGCGCGCATCGCTCATTTGCGGATCGTAGTAGATCGTAATCTCGCCATTGGGCAGGGCTTCGCCCTCCGAGGTAAAGCTTTGACCGAGATAGTCGAATGTTTTTGCGTCCGCTAGGAGATACACCTTTTCGGGATCGTAGCCAAAGGTCATGGTCAACGCGCGCAAACGCTCTTTCCGACGCGCAAACTCCGCCTGATCGATGGTCGTGTCGGACGATTGGACGTCAGCTGTAGCGATCATGTCCGGGACGTTTCACTGTGAGTCGTATCTGGATCATGGGTGATCATCCACTCGAAATCTTGATTCATGTCGGCTATGTGCTCCCACCACCGCCGTCCATCCACTTGTAAAGGCGACAGATCGTTAACACGAAGACGCTGGAATAGGCCTGGATGTTCTCGCAATCCATCAAGCACAGCGACGACCATACATCGCCCCAAACCGGGCATAATCGAATTTATGCGTTCGAAGACGACCGTCGGCGGGTCATAGGCTGCGGCAAGCAGAATAGCGATCCCCGAAGCCTCTGCGCTGTCCGGTAAAACAATCATGTTCGGAGAGGAAGAGGCGAAGATTTCATAAAAGCTGTTTCCATGCGCATGGATTTGGACAAAAAGCCCTTGCGCACGCAGGCGTTGGTCAATGATCTTCGCCAAACCGCCGATTGGCTGTTCGGTCCGGCTTGGCTTGCCGCCAGCATTAGGCAATAGACTTCGCCAAATCGACATGGCCGCGCTCCGGTATGACCGAGAGGAGAAGCAACCGTTTTATTACATGCGCAATCCTGAGAGACCAATCTGTCGTATTCAGCGTTTTGAATCGCTGAATATCTTCATATCAGTGTTTAATCCAGGCTACTCATGTCATTCGTGAATTATCTCTGGTCATTGAGGAGAGCGCAAGCAATTCAAAGCCTCCATAGCCGGAGCGGTCGCTTCCTCACGGCCAAGAATGTTTGCAGAAATCAAGTCCCGCACGACCTCTTTCCAAATATTATCAAGATTGGATGCAGATGTTGTTTTATGTTGAACTTCATCGAATATCATCATTCCTTTTTTGGACAGCTTTTCCCTGCATTGATGCCGAGCTTGTTCGGCTGCAACCGCCAGTTCGTCCACGCCTGCAATGGGCGCCGCTAATATGGCGATAAAACCCCAAAAGAGAAAATACATCGAGAGCATCTTAAATCCGCGAAGGAAACTCATTGTTCTGATTCTCCGCGGATTTAACGCTCTTGAATTGATTTTCATGATTGCCGAGGATTCTATTTCCGTCTTGGCAACAAGTGTAAAAATCTCGCCAGCTTTCTCTCGGTCAAGAAGGCAAGGCTGAAGAGTTGCACCAAGTTTTCCGCCTCGATCAAATCTAGACCAATGCTGGCCGGCACGAGTTCCTTGCGCGTGCCAAAAATCATATCCCAGCATGAGAGTACGATGCCATAGTTACTATCGTGCTCTTCTCGCATGGTAGAATGATGCGCTCGATGAAGATATGGGGTGATAATGACATAGGAAACCCACTTTTCACCAGGAAAAGTAAAATTCCCGTGATGAAAGAGAACGAAAAACATTCTGACAAGCTCGCAAACGACAACAATGCTCGCGGGTACGCCAAAAATGACTACGCAAAGACATTTCACAAAAACTTCAATTGCCTGGTCGAGGACATGGAAACGTAACCCTGTCGTGACGTGATAACTTTTATCGCTGTGATGAATTTTGTGAAAACGCCAGAGCCATTCATATTTATGCCCCAGCCAGTGCCAAATATAGACGGCAAAATCAAACAGGACAAAGCTCAGAAGCCACTTTACGGGACCATCCTGCATGCCGCCGAGCAGGCCATATTTTGAATAATTTGAAGCGACGAGAACAAGGCTCGAAAGGGACAATATGCTCATGATCAGATTATTGACCAGAAACGCGCCCGTGTTCGTCTTGAAAGAGGATTTCAACGCCTCCTTGGGGATGGGCATGTATGGGTATTTCTTCTCTAGAATCAGCAAAATAATAAAGAGAATGACCGCCGAGGCGAAGAGATAGCCTTCAATACCATATGAGTTTTGCATGTCAGGCTCCATGAGAAATAACGGGGCATCCGAAAGCTACGACAATAAATTTCATTGCCGCACTGCGAAATGCGTCTTTACTTATTATAATTGCGCCCAAGATTAACATTTCAAGTGCATTACGTCCCTGATCGCCAGGGCTGCCTAAGACCTGCAGAGGGTTCAGATGATTCCAGCGCGCCAGATTGATAATATTGACGAAAGGGGAATTATCCAATGCTGGGTTTAACAAGTTCCGGCCCTATCCAGGGGCGCTCCGAAAGCTTGGTCAGATGCTCTCTTGCAGACGCTTATCGAGTTATAGCCCATTGTTTTTTCGATAATTACCAGAAGTGGTGCCCGCAGGTTGTCGAACTGGAGCAGCTTTCATCTCCCCCGATACAACTTGGCTCAAAAGGCAGACAAGTAACACGTGACCGCGGCATAGACAGCGAGTCTTTATTTGACGTGACCAAATTTGCGCCTGACACTGAATTGGAAATTACCGGCTCCACGGAACCGTTTCGGTCTTCCTATCAGTTCGACAAAATAGGCGAGGAGACTCAGATAACCTTCACTTTTGAACTGAAGGAAATCGACCTTGTCATGCGCCCCTTTCAGAAGCTCATCAAAAGCGCTCTTCAGGATGGGGCGGAACAAACTGCCGAGAATATCAAAAATCTGCTCGAAGGTCGCACGACCTGAGCCTTACCGCAATTCGTCTAATCGTCAATAACGGAGACTAAAAATGTTCATTGTCCAGAAGGATAACGGGGTTATACCTCACGTTCTGACCCAAATTCTCGATACCTGCGTTAATGGAGTCACACTTACGGATCCGGATCTCGAAGACGCTCCGATCGTCTATGCGAACAAGGCTTTTGAAGACATATGTGGTTACCCGCAAGATGAGATCGTAGGCCGTAATTGTCGTTTTTTACAGGGAACCGACAGGGGCCAGCCGGAACTTGATACGCTTCGGGCGGCAATCAAAAACGGACAACCTATTGAAGTTACTTTAAGGAATTACAAGAAAAATGGCGAATTATTTTTCAATCGGCTGAATGTTAAACCCCTTTTGGACGACAAGGGTCGCGTCGTATACTTTCTTGGAGTGCAATATGACATCACTGACCAGGTAAACTTCCAAAAAGAAATCAGCGACCTTTCCTCCAAGCTTGCTGTTGCGACTGGTGGTCGAGAAAATGATTTCGACGCCGTGCAGGCGGCCCAGAAGAAACCGTTCTGGCAATTCTGGTGACGGAGGATCTCTATCACCAGTATTCTCGTGAATAATTACAGGGTTTCTGACCCATGAATATGTTTTTCCAAAATTCCCAACAATGCATTGCTGTCGTTTCGATCCAGATTGATTACATTCTTGTTCTTGTTGATTTCCTGCATAATGTTATTAACAACATATTGCTCCGATTTCATTATCGCGTCCGATGCGCTTATTCTGGATAACGCAGCGGCCAATATCGGCCTCTCAATGTGAGTAATCATTTCATTTTTCTCCTTGAAAACATTTTTCAGTTGCCGCGGTGGCGTTGGGGATTCTACTTATCTCTTCTACTGACCGCCGTTTTATGTTGGCCAGATCACAGGTTTTTCGTCACGGATATTTTAAACCGGCAACGAGTCAGAAGCATATCCAATTCTGGTTTCCCTTCTCCTACATGCCCTACCATCTCTCTAGAGGGCATCTAATCAAGCGATAGACAATAACCCGTCGATTTTCGCCATGCGACCGTTGAACACGCCCCCCTCCCCTGCGGTCCTGCATGCGCCTCGTCTCCAAAACAAGCTGACTTTAGCCTGCCGCGAGGGTCATTGCAGCACAATGGGCGGCGGCTTCGTCTATATTCGCCCCTTTGTCCGTGGCCGACGAGACACTCACCACATACGGCGGCGGCGGCCCTGTGGCAGGCGTGCGATTGTCCATTCCGGAACCTTTTCCTCACAGATCCGTCGCGCGGCGGTCTCCGTGGCGCACACGCCGGTTTCTCCGAGTGGGGCGCCATGGGGATGCACAAGCACCAGCCAGCGCCAGCGGTCTCCCTCGGCGCCGTCCTCCTCCAAGGCGACGCGCGCCACCCGTTGGCCGACGCCATCGATCAACTCCCATGCGTTCGGCAGTCGTCCCCGGGCGCCGTCCGGACTTCTGAATACCGCTGGACGCCAGTTCCGCACCGGCGCTGGCTCATTGGGTTTCATGTTCATACCGTCAATAACTCCGACCAGCTTGTCGTATAGCTTTTCGAGACATGCTCGCGGCGCAATCGCCACGCCGATTTCACGCCGGCGGCGCCGATAATCAATGCTCCACGCCCGTAGCGTCGATTGATGACGTCCAGCGCCCGCATCCGCGCCTGCGACGCCGGGGAGTCGGACGCCGCGAACAGCGACCCTTGCAGCGCATTCGCCGGCGCGAGATCGAGCAGCATGACGCCCGCCTTCTTATATCTGTAGCCCTCCCGCCAGATGGCGACGAGCGCCCTGAGCGCGGCGGCGACCAGCCGGCCGGTATCGGCCGTCGCGATGGGGAGTTGCGCCGACTGGCTCGCGCGATACTGCCGATCCTGCGTCCGAAACGGGTTGGTTTCAACGAAGACGATCAAATTCGCTGTGGCAAGATTTTGTCGGCGCATTTTTTCCGCCGCACGGCTGGCGTAGGCGGCGACAGCCTCCTGCATCTCGATCAGCGTCTCGACCGGCCGACCGAAAGAGCGCGAGGCGATCAGACTTTTTCGGTTCGGTGCGATCTCTTCGAGATCGATGCACGACTCGCCACGAAGCTCGCGAACGATTCGCTCGCCGACGACGCCAAAGGTCTGGCGGATCTGTTTGGGGTCGGCGTTACGAAGCGCCAGTGGCGTCACAACGCCCTGCGCCTTGAGCCGCCCTGACAAGCGCCGCGCCACGCCCCAGAGGTCTGTCAGTTCAAGTTGCGCCAGAGCGCGCTCCTGATCGGCGGTCGCCATCAAAACCCGAACGCCACACGACGCCGGATCTTTCTTGGCAAGTCGATTGGCGACCTTGGCGAGGGTTTTCGTCGGCGCGATCCCCACGCTGACCGGAATACCGGTCCATTGCAGCACGGTCGCGCGCAACGTCCGCGCATGATCCTCAAGCCGATCCTCGAAGCCTTCAAGTCCCAGAAAGGCTTCGTCGATGGAGTAGATCTCCAGGACCGGCGAAAAGGACAGCAGCGTTTTCATCACTCGCGCGCTCATATCGCCATAGAGCGTGTAGTTGCTCGACTTGACGATAACGCCAGCGCCAGAGAATTTTTCCCGGTTGAGATGCCAGGGCGCGCCCATCTCGATCCCGAGCTCTTTGGCCTCGTTGGATCGGGCGATCACACAGCCGTCGTTATTCGATAACACGACGACCGGCTTGCCGCGTAACGTCGGCTGAAACACCCGCTCGCAGGAGGCGTAGAAATTATTACAGTCGACGAGGGCGATCGGGCGCATCATGGACGGATCAAAGCATTCGGATCGAATGGGTGACGACGCCCCAGACCTCGAATATCGCGCCTTCCGAAATCACAATATCGGAGAATTTCGGATTTTCGGCCGCCAGACGGATGTGGACGCCGCGCCTGCGGTAACGTTTGATGGTGAAATCGCCATCGACCAACGCCAGAACCACATTGCCGCTTACGGGGTTGCGCGCGCGATTCACGACAGCGATGTCGCCGGGATAAAGTCCAGCGCCGGTCATGCTCTCGCCTGCGATGCGCACGGCGAAGGTCGCGGCCGGATTTTCGATCAGCAGTTCGTTGAAATCGAGCGGGCGGTCGAGATAATCGTCAGCCGGCGAAGGAAATCCCGCCGCGACCGTGCTGGCGGCGAGCGGAATAAAAACCCCGTTACGCCCCGCCGCGCAAACGGAAAAGGGCCGTTGTTGGGATGACAACGACATGACTCATCCTGCGCGCGATTATTAACGCGCGATTGTTTGAACGAAGACCCCGGGACGGCGGACGGATACGCCCTGACGCCTCGACAGAACTAGAACATATATAGAACATTTGATGCGGTCAAGCGTGCTATCGACTCACAAAAGCCGCCGGTCGGCTCCTGGCGATGACGGCAAAGCCGGAAACGAAACTGTCGGCCGGTCGGCTTCCCGACGTCGTCTTACCGGCGCGACTCACAGAAATCGCATACTTCCGTAACGCCAGGCTCCTGTTCCGCCAATCGCCGCGAAGGCGCGAATGAAGCTGGCAATAGAGATTCGGTTGAGCAACAGAAGCGACGGATGCGCCGGCATTGTCGTAACGCTCAAGCATCATCCAGCGATAATCTCGAGACGCACCAGCATCCAGTAGGCGCCAAACAATGCGATCACGCCAGAGAGCGCATAGACCAGTTTCGCGCTCCGTGCGCGATGCGTAACATATTTATCAATCGACAGAAGCAACGGCATAACGATCAACACAACGCCGATCTGCCCGACCTCGACGCCGATATTGAAGCTCGCCAGCGACGGCGCGACGGCGCGCTGGGGAACGCCCAGTTCGATCAACCCGCTGGCAAAGCCGAAGCCATGAATGAAACCGAAAGCAAAAGTGTCCTTCCACCGTCCATCGACTCTGCGCGTATAAAAATTTTCGAGCGCCACATAGATAATCGACGCGGCGATGGCGGTTTCGACCCAGTTACCAGGTAATTTCACCAGTTCCAGCGCCGCCAGCGTTAAGGTGATCGAATGCGAGATCGTGAAGGCGGTAACGATTTTTACAATCGGCCAAATGTGGGTCGCCCACAGAACGACCGCCAGAAGAAAACACAAATGATCATAACCGGTGACTATGTGCTCCATACCGGCAAAGAAAAACTTTGGAGCCAATTCCCATGGCCCCAGCAGCGGCTCTGACAGATCGATGGGCCTGTCGCCCGGAAAGATCATGACTTGCCCGGGCGCCGGCTCCCTGCCGGCGCGCTGGGCTTCGGTCAGATTATTCCCGGCGTCTTTTTCCCCGACTCCGACCAGATGTTTGGCGCGAGAACCCTGCGCCTCAATCAACTTAAGGGGATTATAAAAAATCTTTCCCTGTACTTTACTGCAGTCGAAACGTATAACAGCTCTGGAATCTCCCGGATTGGCAGGGTCTTCGCCAACAGCGACGACGGTGCTGGCGCAGTCGACGCCTTCTTCATTTTGCATACTGATCCGACCTTGTATGAATTTACCGATATAGCTTTCGAACAATCCGGGCTCGGTCAGATCGACGCCGGCCAGCGCCTCTTTGTTCTCGATCAGCATTCGCTCAATGTCCGAACCAAGAAAACCAACGTCCACCCGGTAATTTGCTTTTGGCTCAGGCACGATACGGCTGCTGGAGATGTTCGCCGTATGCGCGTCGGCGAAGCCCGGGGTTAAAAAAATGCTCGAAAAAAGCCCGAATAAACGATATGAACGGCTGATTTTAAACATTTTTCTTTGCTCGCTTGACCTTGTCGGAGATCACATCGTATGCAATATTCAATAAAAAGCATTATGCCGGTGACGGCAGTCGGGTCAAGCAATGCCAGCCGAAGCAACAGTTCATGCCGGGCGACGAACAAAGGAAAACCTGAAACCTTTTGTCGATCCGTCGGTTCAGGTTACAGGCTTTGCGAAATTTCTTAATCGATCCCGATAAAGAGAACAGTCTTATGCGGCAACGACTGACGACTTATCAAAACAATGTATTTATCGACAATCCGCAGGATTCAGGCCGATCCCTCTTCCGCATGAAGCTCGTGAATTGCCTTTTGGGCATGATCCTGGCCACCTTGGTGTCAGATATTGCCTGCGCACACGCCGTAGCCGGGATCGAGCCAACATCAGGTTTCGACGCCTCACTCTCGCGCATAAAAAGCCTGGGGGCGGGGCTGTATGCCCCAACACAAAAGCCAAACCATCAAGATCAGCAAAAAATTTTATTGGCGCATGCGATCATCGTCAAAACGTCACCGGCTCAGGGCGGCGTTGCGCCGGGAAATATCGGCAAGGTCGATGTCTGGTATGACGCAGGGATTCGGGACTCCCTCGCCGCGCTCGCGGTTATCAGCGCCGCCGGCGAAAGAATCGACAAACATGACGCCGCCATCGATAGCGCCGACCCCGCGCATGTGTCCGTTAGCGTCAATCCAATGGCTCCCGGCAAATACACGGTGCGTTATCGAGCACTCTCCGCCGACGGTCATATGGTCAGCGGGGCCTGGGAATTCGATGTGCAGCCCTGATTCTCCCCTCGCCGCGCGACAAAGGAACTTCTTATGGACCAAAGACGCCTGATCCCGTTAATGGCCATGGCGATCATCCTGTTGATTAGCGTCAATGTCGCAGCCTTCACATTCAAATTCTGGGGGCCTGCGCTAGTTCAGGAATGGGACGATTACTGGAAGCAAAAGCTAAACAAACCGGCTGAAAAGGCAGGCGATCGCACAATCTCCGACTGCCTTCAGGTCAGCGACTTCTACTCAGTTCATCTGACAACCTATTTTCTGGCGGACTCATCTGACAACGCTGGCGGCGCGACAGACGATCTGCGCAAATATGCAGAGTACTGCAATCATATCCCCGGCACGGGCAAAGTGATCTTTGCCCTGACGCTGATGGAGAAAGAGGTCCGCAACGATCCGGTTGCGCTATCGTTTTATAAATACGACACTAAAGGCGAGCTTCAGCTTTTGAATGAATCGCCTTCAAGGACCTATCCAAGCGGCATGATCTCGATTGGAGGAACCATAGAGCATGCGGGGAAATATCTTCTCAGAGCTGCGTTCGGAGAAGCCAAAAATAAGGAAGATACGATTGACATGCTGATAACCGCAGGAAAGTGACAGACCCCGGGACGTCAATAAAACTGCGCCCTGGGATTTTCAGGCCATAGACAAGCTTAAATCCTGCGTGCGCGACGCTTCGACACCCAACGCAACACGCCGGTCGTAAACAAAACCAGCGGAGCCAAGCCCAGAAAGACAAAAAAGGGGCGACCGCTTTCGCCAAGGAATTCGCCGCTATGAAGCGGAAACAACCATTCCATGACTTTATCGCCCAATTGATAGGTTTCACGATCCTGTATCCGGGTGACAGCCCCGCTATATTGATCGATTCCGACATTATGAAATGTTTTGGTTCGATTAGGTTCGCTTGCTGATTGTTTACCGACGACATAAACGCCATCTGGACTGGCTGGCATCAAGATCCAATGTAACTTGCCCTCGGGAAAAACCGTATCGGCGACCCTGACGGCGGCGCCAAGGCTGATCGGCGTCGCTCCGTCAGAAAGTCTGGACTTGCCAAAATTCTCATTGTCCCTGACAGAGGAGATGAGGCTGACCAGTTCTCTGGTGGCCGGTTTGAAAATCATCGCAACTCCAGTGAAAAGACTGATCAACAATACCCCCCCGAGATAAAGTCCCGTGGCGCGATGCAGATCGAAAACGATACGCTGTGATGTTGCATGCCATTTGATTTTTAGTCCCATTCGCCAATTACCGTTCACGGGCCACCATAGAAAAAGTCCGATCAGGATCGATAAAAAAATAAAAATAGCGACGCCGCCGACAAGAAAGGCGTTGTTGGCCCCGAGCAAAAGCGTCCAGTGAAAATCCATCAAAAGCGGAATGAATGGTTGAGAAAAGCGATCATCGCCATGGATTTTTAACCGCTTTCCCTTCACTCTGGCCCGATAGGGATCTACGAACATCTCATAAACAAAGGTGTCGAGATCGTCCGTCTCGGAGATATAGGTCACAACCGTCGCGGCACGGGCGTGGCGCGGAAGCATTATCCTCTCGACCTTCGCTTGCGGAGATATGGCGGCTTTGGCTGCGTCAAAAACTTCATCAAGAGAGCGGCGCAATTGTTCGGGCGACGGCTCAACCAGCATAAGATCAGCGTTAAGCCCTTCATCTATGGCCTCGCGATAAACCAGTATCGCGCCGCTCAAGCCAATCGCCACGAAGATCGCGCCTAGCGTCAATCCAATAATCTTATGCGCGAAGATGAGCCATGATCTAAAAAGGCCTGATGTCGAATGGTTCATTTGCATCATCTCAGGCCGCACTCATTCATGGTCCCTTTATATCAAGGCTTCCAAAGCAGGCTCTTGATATAATATAAACAATAGTGATTGTAATCGGGCTTGACTAGAGTAAACATGACGATGATTGATGGAAGCCTATGCTCGAGTGACGATTTTTCCACCTTGATAAATCTTTTCTTCTGCATGTCTTGATTCTATCAGAGAACCATAGCTCGACCCACCAGTTTATAACTGGTCACTTACTCCACCGTAACCAGAGTCTCTGGAAAACACAGGGCCGACAGGCTCCTCATTCATGCCATTTGCAAGGATAGATGATTAAAATCATATTTACGCACTGTTGATTGAGAGGGGCCTTGCGCTCCTGCGCGGGTTCCCGAGCACCCCGAGCACGACCATCAACAGACTATGGACAATTCAATAAACTGTGCGCAGCGTGAAAGGGTTTGAGCCTTCATCCATCAATCGCTGCGCTGAAAAAGCGCAACAGCCTTAATCTGCGCATAAAGAAGCTGGGCAATGTCAAGACCGAGGGTCACCCAGGATTTTTTGGTGATGCGCGCGAGAAGTCTTTGTCCTGACCCCTCGTGCCCGACAGCCATAAACACGATCACCTGCGCCGGTTCTATCTCGCGGATA
Source organism: Methylocystis sp. (assembly GCA_040399965.1). Lineage (GTDB taxonomy): Bacteria > Pseudomonadota > Alphaproteobacteria > Rhizobiales > Beijerinckiaceae > Methylocystis. Next base: position 13,322 of record JBBARD010000011.1, read on the forward strand.
GCCGTAATCCTGACGGGGATATGATTTTCAATTGTGCTGGCGCTTGCGGCCTCTCGACTCAAACTTACATCTGCGGCGTATATTTTCAGGCGGCGCCTGTCGCCGATCTCCAGTCGTTGCGAGGGCGCATTCAAGAAACCGCCATTGATTGCAAAGCGCGCGATTTTGAACTCCGGATCGTAAGAAACCACTTCGGCATTGAGGCTAACCGCCGCATGCGGCCTCGACGCCAGCATCAGGGATGGATCGCATTGTAAATGCGAAAGCGATCCGCAAGCCGTGACATGGCCACTCTCAATCAGAACAAGATGATCTGCGATCTGATCTACCTCATTCATATCATGACTGACATAGAAGATTGGAATATCAAGTGACGTCTGCAATCGTTCGAGATAAGGCATGATGTCCTCCTTCGATGCCGTATCAAGCGCCGAAAGTGGTTCATCCATGAGCAGAAGGCCGGGATCGGAAAGCAACGCCCGACCAATTGCTACCCTTTGACGTTCTCCTCCAGAGAGTTTGCCCGGCATACGGTCGAGAAGATTTGCGACGCCTAAAAGACTTACGACTTCGGAAAATGATCGCATGCGATCTTCGTTCTTTTCTTTGACGCCGAACAACAGATTTTTTTTTACCGACAGGTGAGAAAATAGGCTGGCCTCCTGAAAAACATACCCAATCCGACGTTCATAAACCGGCCTGAAATAATTATCCGTCTGCCATATGTCAGAACCTATCTCACAACGGCCCCAACGTGCCCGATGCAATCCGGCGATGCATCTCAGAAGGGTTGTTTTACCGCTGCCCGAAGGCCCAAAAATCGCGGTTACGCCTTTCATCGGCGCCTCGAAGGCGACATCCAGGGAGAGAAGTCCCAGCGTATCGCGAAACATGATACGAATATTTTCCGACGCTGTCATTCACGTGCGCCGGATACGTTTTTTTCGATGATCATCATCGTAAAGATGACGATAAAGGCAAAAACAACCATTCCTGCCGCGAGCATATGCGCCAGCGCCCATTGTGAGGTTTCAACATAATCGAAGATCGCAATGGAGAGAACTCTGGTTTGGTCCGGTATATTGCCGCCGATCATTAAAACGACGCCGAATTCTCCCAATGTGTGCGCAAAACCAAGGATGGCGCCGGTCAGAAAACCAGAACGGGCCGATGGCGCTGCGACCCTCCAGAAAGACTGCCATGGGGTCGCCCGAAGCGTCGCCGCAACTTCGAGAGGACGATCTCCAATCGCTTCGAAAGCATTTCGGATCGGTTGAACGACAAACGGCATCGAATACAATAATGAACCGATTACCAATCCCGGAAAGCTGAATGCCAATGTTCGCCCCCCCCACAAGCCGGCGATGGATCCGCCCGGACCATTCGGACCAAGAGCGATCAGGAGATAAAAGCCCAGAACCGTCGGCGGCAAAACCAGAGGCATGGCGACAAGCGTCGCCACTGCCTCTTTCCACCAGACATTCGAACGCGCCAGCCACCACGCCAAAGGCGTGCCAAAAAAGAGCAAGAGAGCTGTCGTAATGAATGCGAGCGCAATGGAAAGTTCGATTGGGCGCCATAATTCTGAAGAGAAAACTTGATTCATCTGTTCCTGCTGGCGATTTCATCTGTCGCATAACCTGATTTTTGAATTATGGTGCGAGCGACAGAACTCCTGAGAAACACCATGAACGCTCTCGCTGCGTTGTTTTTTGCGCCGGACTTGAGAAGCACTGCATCTTGATGGATTACCTTATAATATTTGGCAGGAACGATCCACCAGGAACCCTCTTTCCGATTCGGGATTTGAGACAAGGCGATAAAGCCCAATTCGGCGTTATCCGTGTTCACGAACTGGAAAGTCTGAGCGATGCTATTGCCCTGCACTATTTTCGGCAGAAGCTCAGCGTAAACACCAAGCGCCTTCATCACCTCAACCGCCGCCGCGCCGTAGGGCGCCGCAACCGGATTGGCGATGGCAATTTTCGAGAAATCTCCCTTCTTCAGGGTCTCCTCATTGAGGCTCAGTCCGGATTTCCTGCTCCAGAGAACCAACTTGCCAACGGCGTAGGTGAATTCTTCATCCGCAATGCCAAAGTTATCATCAACCAATTTTTTAGGGCGTGAATCATCGGCCGAGAGGAATACCTCAAATGGCGCGCCTTCCCTTATCTGGGCGTAAAACTGACCGGAAGCGCCAAAGCTTAAAACAGCTTCATGGCCGGTATTATTCCTGAATACCTGCGCGAGCTCTCTGGCCGTGTCGGTAAAGTTCGCGGCGACCGCTACGTGCGCCGTATCCGCCCGGACATTCCGGAGGCCCAAGACAAGAAAAACCCCTGCAATCAGGAAGATAGATTGTCTCCGCTTGATCATATGGAATATTCCGGGCTACAGGGCGCGACATGCGCTACACTATGAACTGCAAAGTAATAGCGGTGACTAAACGCCGTATAGTTCAATTACCAAGCGAAGGCAATAAGAACATTTCTCGATGATTATCCAATAAAAACAAAACCTTGAAATGATAGCAATTGAAGGTATACTTGTTTTGAATGATTGATGCATTAACCGGTCCGTCTATGCGAAAACCCAAAATTGACGCAACCCTCTCCCTTCGCAGCGGCGACCGCTTTCTCGTCGGCCGGGATCGGATCAAACTTCTTGAAGCCGTTGCTAAACATGGCAGCATCAGCAAGGCGGCGAAAGCTGTCGGCTACAGTTACAAGACCGCCTGGGACTCCGTGGACGCCATAAATAATCTTCTGCCCAGTCCAGCCTTTGTGACGAAAATGGGCGGCTCTGGCGGCGGCGGCGGCGCACAGGTGACTGAAGAGGGCCTGCGCCTCATCGACACGTTTCACAAAATCGAGAAAAAGCTCTCCCGCCTCTCTTCGCGGATTTCCGAGGCAGGTCTGCAGGGCGACGAAGAGATGCTTCTTTTCACTTTCGGCGCCCGGATTTCAACCAGAAACGCTTTTCACTGCGCAATCGAAAAAATCAAAAAAGGACCGGTGGACGTTGAGTTACAACTGCGCCTCAATTCTGGGGCTCAGCTCATGGCCGTTGTCACCAATGCAGCGGTCGACGAACTCGAGCTAGAGATTGGCGGGGATGTTCTGGCTCTGGTCAAAGCCTACGCCATCAAACTGGCGGCGCAACAGCAGTCTGAAGACATTAATAATATTTTCGGGACCGTCACGCGCCTGATCAAGGGACCCAAAAATTGGGAAATTTTGCTGAACATCGGCGACGGGAAAACACTGACGATCGTGATCCCGCTGGAAGAAGCCGTAAATCTGGCGGTGACAAGAGGTCAGAAACTCTTCGCCCATTTCAGCCCGCAGGATGTAATCATCGCTGCGAATTAGAGCGCTTTCCGCCAAAGCGGAAACCGGTTCGGCGCAAGAAAGCGCGACAAAACAAAAGACTCAGAGTTCCATTTTGAATCAATTAGGGGAAATGCTCCCGGACAATTCCCTCTCGCCCAGCCTGTCATTCTTCGATCAGCCGAAAATTCTGCCTTACTGTTCGGGCGCCATGTCGCGAAACGCCCGACCATAACTGTCGGCGGCATAAATTGCGTCCGCCAACTGTTGTTCCGATACCGGGAAAGGTTCGTTATGTGCGCTTTCGCCCTCTGCAAGCGCGCGGGCGGCGACTGTCCGCGCTTGAACCTCGGTAAATGCGTCAAGACCTATTTCCGCCAGGGTGACAGGCAGACCGACGCTAAGGCAAAAACCAAACGCCTCCCGCAAAAGTTCTGGCGATTGCTTCTCAAGCATGAGTTGCACCAACGCGCCGAAGGCGACTTTCTCTCCATGCATATAGTCGTGGGTCTGGGGTAGCGCCGTCAAACCATTATGCACCGAATGGGCCACGGCGAGGCCAGCGGACTCGAATCCCAGTCCAGACAATAGCGTATTGGCTTCGACGACGCGGTCAAACGCCGGCGTGACCACGCCCTGCCGCGCTGAAGCCAAAGCGGCGACTCCATCCTGCAAGAGCGTCCGATAACATAGCTCGGCGATCGCCATCGCCGCCAATGTTGCAGCGCCGCCAAGCACATTGGGTTTGCCCGCCAAAGTGCAGGCGCGCGCCTCGAAGCAGGTGGCAAGCGCATCGCCCATTCCAGCGATCAATGTCCGGAGCGGGGCGCGGATGATGACGGCGCTATCAACCAACACCAGATCAGGGTTGCGGCGATAGAATTCAATTTTTTCGAAGACGCCTGTTTCCGTGTAAATCACAGAGAGCGCGCTGCAGGGCGCATCGCTTGCCGCTGTCGTAGGGCAACAGACAATGGGAAGGTCAAGCGCTGCAGCGACGGCGCGCGCCATATCGAGCGTCTTGCCGCCGCCAGCGCCAACGATGGTCGTCGCCTGAAATGATTTGGCCGCGGCGACACCGCGGGATATTTCGGCGCGCGAACATTCTCCGCCGAAATCGAACAGTTCGATAGCTAAACCATGGTCGGCAAAACTTTTCCGCCATAGCGGCTCCAGAAATCGGCGCGGCGATTTGCTGACGACGATCAACGAGCGAGCGCCAATCTCCTGATGCCGCAATTGCATAGCGAGATCGGCTGCTACGCCTGCGCCCTGAACATAGCGGGCGGGAGAAGAAAAAATCCTCATCATGAACTGTCTTATCCTCTACATCGCACCCGAACCGTCGTCGGCCGCCCGGCCAGCCGACGACGCAGGCAGGAAAGTTGGTCTTAAAACTTCCGGCCTACAGGGGACTTTAACACCCCTTGCGGTTAGCAACGCCGTCGTTGGCTATGCCGCCAAGCCATCGCCACGGCTCCTGCACGCCATATATAATAGTTTCTACCGTATCTGCTCGCCTATTGGAGCCTATAATGCGTCATGCCGCCAATATTCCCGTTCGCCTGACAGATTACCGACCGGCGGATTTCCTGATTGATTCGGTCGATCTCGATTTTCGGCTGCATCAGACCGCAACCAAGGTGTTCGCCAGATTGGCGCTTCGTCGTCACCCGAAAGGCGACCCGACCGCGCCGCTGGCGCTTGACGGCGATGGATTGACCCTGCTCGGGGCCAAGCTCGACGGTCGTGTGCTCGATCCCCAGGAATACAAGGCAACCCCGGAGCGGTTCGAGCTGACCGCGACGCCTGAGACGCCTTTCGTTCTTGAAATGGAAACCGAGGTGAATCCCTCCGCCAATACGCAGCTCTCGGGGCTCTATCGATCGGGCGCCGCCTATTGTACGCAATGTGAGGCGGAAGGCTTTCGTCGCATCGCCTATTTTCTGGATCGGCCCGATGTCTTGAGCGTCTATACCACTCGCATAGAAGCAGATCGGGCGGAAGCGCCAGTTCTGCTATCCAACGGCAATCCTGTCGAAGCGGGCGACATTCCCGGGTCCAAACGTCATTACGCTGTTTGGCGCGACCCCTTCCCCAAGCCGTCCTATTTGTTCGCGCTCGTAGGCGGCGATCTCGGTGTGTTGCGCGACGATTTCGTCACCATGTCTGGAAGACGTATCGATCTGGCGATCTTCGTCGAACATGGCAAGGAAAGCCGCGCCGCCTACGCAATGGATGCGTTAAAACGTTCGATGCGCTGGGATGAGCAAAAATTCGGACGTGAATACGATCTCGACGTCTTTAACATCGTCGCTGTGTCGGATTTTAATATGGGGGCGATGGAAAACAAGGGCCTCAACATCTTCAACGATAAATATGTGCTGGCGTCGCCGGAGACAGCAACCGATCATGACTATGCGGGCATTGAGGCGGTCATCGCCCATGAATATTTTCATAACTGGACAGGCAATCGCATCACCTGCCGCGACTGGTTCCAGCTCTGCCTGAAGGAGGGTCTTACCG
>JBBARD010000011.1:19276-48774 GCA_040399965.1 Methylocystis sp.
AATCGCATCACCTGCCGCGACTGGTTCCAGCTCTGCCTGAAGGAGGGTCTTACCGTATTTCGAGATCAAGAATTTTCTGCGGATCAGCGCTCGCGCTCTGTCGAACGGATCAGCGACGTGCGCGGCCTGCGACTGGCCCAGTTCCCGGAGGACTCGGGACCGCTGGCGCATCCGGTCCGTCCGGAAATTTATCATGAGATCAATAATTTTTACACAGCCACGGTCTACGAAAAAGGCGCTGAACTCGTGCGCGTTCTTCGCACTCTCATAGGCGACGACGCTTTCCGTCGTGGCATGGATTTGTTTTTTGAACGTTTCGACGGAGTCGCAGCGACGGTAGAGGATTTTCTCTCCTGCTTTGCTGAAGCCTCTGGACGCGATCTCGCTCACTTCGCGTTATGGTATAGCCAGGCCGGCACGCCGATCGTCTCCACCGAGGGAGTTTATGACCCTGCGGCGCAAACTTTCGCCCTGACGCTGCGGCAGCAAACGCCGCCGACGCCCGGTCAAAATGAAAAAAAACCGGTTGTGATACCAGTCGCGCTGGCGTTGTTTGGAGATAGTGGCGAAAAAATCCCATTGGTCAGCGCCGATGCGTCCGCCGAGGAGTTGCGACGCGGCGTCTTCGAACTGACGGAATCATTGCGTGCGATAGTCTTTACCAATGTCCCATCTCGGCCTGCGCCGTCGCTGCTGCGGGGGTTCTCTGCTCCCGTGCGGCTGGAGCCCGCCCCCGACAGCGCAGACCTTGAACGATTGCTTGCGTGCGACGACGACCCTTTCAATCGCTGGCAAGCGGCGCAAACGCTGGCGCTACGCGCCATCTTTGCGCGCGTCGACGCGTTGCGGTCGAATACACCTTCACCGAAGGCGCATGGGTTTGTCGACGCTCTGAAAATATTACTGGCCAAAGCCGAGGAAGATCCGGCCTATGCGGCGCAGGCGCTGTGTTTGCCCTCCGAAATCGATCTGGCTCGCGAGGCGCGGGAGAATGTCGATCCAGATATTCTCTTTGCCGCACGCATGGGATTGCGCTCAGAAATCGGCAGGGAGCTCGCGCCTGCATTTGCAGAAATTTACAGGGCGATGAGCGATGTCGGGCCATTCAAGCCAGACGCAGGAGGAGCCGGCAGGCGCGCCCTGCGCGCCATCGCGCTTGATTTTATCTCAGCCGGTGACGCAACATCAGGCGCAGCGCATGCTGAACGGCAATTCGCCGATGCGACGAACATGACAGACCGCCTCTCCGCTCTTTCAGTCCTGTCGCTCATCGGCGGCGCGGTGCGCGAAACGGCCCTCGATAAATTTTATCAGCAGTTCTCCGGCGATGGACTGGTCTTGGACAAGTGGTTTGCGCTCCAGGCGACAATCCCGGAAGAATCGACGACCCATCGCGTGGCGAGCTTGATGACGCATCCGGAATTCTCGTTGTCCAACCCCAATCGGGTTAGGGCGCTCTTGGGTTCGTTCATGAACGGCAATCTCACCCGCTTCCATGCGCTTGATGGCTCAGGTTACGATCTACTGACGCGGGTTGTTCTGGAGCTGGATCCTCGCAATCCACAAGTCGCCGCTCGCCTGCTCTCGTCCCTGCGGTCATGGAGAACGCTGGAGCCGAGGCGTCGGGGGCTGATCGAGTCGCGCCTCAAGCAGATACTCGAACAGCCAGCGCTCTCAACGGATGTCAGGGATATTGCTACACGCGCGCTCGCCTGATCATTCTCGGAAGCCCCGTCATTAACTTTTGATTAAGGTCTGGACAAACGAGGCGAGAGAGATTCGAATGGAGGTGATTCGGGGGGCCTCCGCCTGCCCGTGAGACCACCGACCATTCGGAGAGGGCTGGATGGCGCGCGTCACGGCAGCCAGGGAGATGAATCGCGTCGATACGGTCTGGAGCGGCGATCGTTTTAACGACGGCGGTCCGCCGGGCAATACCTCGTGGCTGCGGCGGCTGGCGATTGTCGTAAGTTCAATCTGTCTGATCTGCCTGGCCGCCTTTGTCCTCTCGCTCACAACGTCCCTGCAAGATCGCCTTGTTGACGAGGCGACCACCGATCTGGACATGTTCGCCCGGATCGTTTCCCGCGATCTTCAGGATGAACTGAGACCAGAGGCGTCGCGCTCGCTGGGTGACAGTTTCGACCGCATCGTGCCGAAACGTCTGCTGACTCACGGCCGACGCGCCTTGGCGATCGACGCCGAGGGAAGGGTCGCCGCCGCTTTTCCACCCATGCCGGGGCCGGGCGCGACTCTTGCCGATATCCTCGGCGCCAACAACAATATCGCCGCCCTCGCGGCCAATGGCGAGGTTATGCGCGTCACCCTCGCCAATGGCGCGCTTGCGCTTGCGACTTTGCGCAAATTGCCGCCTCCCTTTGGGCAGGTAGCTATGATTCACCCCATCGACAGCGTGTTAGACAATTGGAGAGCCATCGCAGCGCGTTACGCATTGCTTTTCGCTGTCACAACAGCAATGCTGCTGGTGATCGTCTATGGTTATTTTCGACAATCGCAAGAACGTCAGGCGGCTGAAATAGTCAATGCGACGATCCGTCAACGCCTCCACACTGCTTTATCCAGCGGACGTTGCGGATTATGGGACTGGGATCTGAAACGGGGACAGATCTACTGGTCTGCATCAATGTATGAATTGCTTGGCCTTCCGGCCGAAAAGCATTCGGTCTCATTTGAGCAGCTCAATGCAATGATCCATCCCGAGGATGGGGATCTTTCCGTTCTCGCGAATCTGGCGCTAGCCTCGAAAACGCCGACAATCGATCATGAATTCCGAGCCCGTCACGCCAAGGGCGACTGGATATGGTTACGTGCGCGCGCACGGTTGATTGAGGACATAACATCCGGGAACGATAAAGGGCCGCATCTTGTCGGCATCGCCGTCGATATATCGGAGCAAAGATCCCTTACAGAGCACAAAGCCCTGGCCAGCGCGCGTCTGCGCGACGCGATCGAATCTATTTCTGAAGCTTTCGTTTTATGGGACTCGGAAAACCGTCTTGTCGCCTGCAACTCGAAATTCTTGGATCTTTACGCTCTGCCGCCCGAAGATACTGTCAAAGGGGCCAATTACGCACAGGTGATGCATAAGGCGCGCGCGCCCTTGACTCAAACCGAAACATCCTCTGCCAAATTAAGATCCACAGAAGCGCGCACCTACGAAGCGCGACTTGCCGATGGCCGGTGGCTGCAAATCAACGAGCGGCGAACAAAGGACGGCGGCCATGTGAGCGTTGGCGCAGACATAACCACATTGAAACGCAAGGAGGAGCAATTACGCGAGTCCGAACGCCAGCTAACAGCCAGCGTTGCCGATCTGACCCATTCGCGCCAGATGCTTGAAATACAGGCTCAGCAGCTAGCGACACTCGCCGAGGAGTATCACCATCAGAAGGCCGTCGCCGAAGCCGCCTATCTGGCCAAATCGGAATTTCTCGCCAATATGAGTCATGAGTTACGTACTCCGCTGAACGCCATCATAGGTTTCGCCGAAATGATGGAAGCCCAGCCTTTCGGTGCGTTAGGTTCGCCCAAATACCTTGAATATTGTCGCAATATTCATAGAGGCGGAACTTATCTTAACGATGTGTTGGGCGACATTCTCGATATGTCGAGACTGGAAGCCGGTCAGATGCGCCTTGCCGAGCGCGAAGTGCGTATCTCTGACGCAGTACGCCGGGCCGTAGCGCAATGGCGCGCCCGCATCGAAGAGAGACATTTGCGTCTTGATGTAGACTGCCTCGAAAACCTGAGCTGTTTCGGCGATCTTTCCGCCATCGTCAAGACGCTCGGGGTGTTTATTTCCAATAGCGTAAAATTTACGGAAAATAACGGTTTACTTCATATACGCGCCCGTCGTTACGGCGAGACGATCACGATCTATATCGCAGATAACGGATGCGGCATTGATCAGCAAGCTTTGTTGCGACTGGGCCGACCTTTTGAGCAAAGCGCAGCCGTAATGGAAAACGGCATGAAAGGCTCCGGTCTCGGGCTCGCAATCGCTCGCGCGCTGGTCGATCTCCACGGCGGAGTATTACGCATCCGATCGCGGCCCGGCGCCGGAACAATGGCCATGATACGTCTGCCTGGCTGCAAAGCTCATGACTTACCTTCCGAGGCCAAAGAGCCATCAATGCCCCAACAACAAACGGCGGCCTAAAAAAGCTGAAATAGCCGAGGGAGCGCCGTTCAATTTTTGATATACAACCGCAGTACAGATATGAGATAAAAACTCAACTTAAGGTGTATTTCAAAGTGATCATAAATCATTAAAGCTGTTAATGATAAATTGCTGTTAATGATAAATTATTGAACTCCATGATTTTCAACTCAACCCCACGCGGATAAGCCCCACTGTTCATGACAGGCAATCACCGGACATGCGTTTCATTCCAAAAAAAATCAACTCTCGTAGTCAGGTTTTCTGGCTCACTGTGCAGACGACGGCCTATTCACTTATTTCGTCAACTATCGTCACTACGCTCATCATGAGATTAACCGGCAAATACATATCTGAAATCTACCTGTTTGCGATTGTCGTCCCTTTGGTCGTTGCAACGCCAATAGCCTACTGGCTTGCAAATTTGATTTATGAGATTACGCGCATTGGTCAGGAAATAGAGCGAATCGCCTACGCAGACGATTTGACCGGCATTGCTAATCGTCGCGCTTTTTTTGAACAAGCGCCCGATTTGATCGCACAGTCAAATGAAGCTGAGACGACAGCATTCATTATTCTCGTAGATATCGATAATTTCAAGAACATCAACGATACCTATGGTCACAAGGCGGGCGACGCTATGTTGATACTGGTCGCCGACATTCTCAGGCAATCCATGCGGCACGCTCGCGGAATGGTCGGGCGTATCGGCGGCGAGGAGTTTGCGCTCCTCGTTATCCATAAGGAAAGATCGCATGTGATGGCTCTGGCGAATCAAATTCGATTGAACATAAGGAATGCGTCAATCAACACGCGAAACGCCAGGTTCTCCGCTACGGCGAGCATTGGACTGGCGTCCCATGCGGCAGGGGCCGATTTAGACATTACATTGCTTTGCGCCGACAAGGCGCTCTATCTTGCTAAAAACGCCGGACGCGATCGGGTTGTGACTCTCCCGTCCGAGACCTGATCGGCCCGGACGATTTATTCCTCATACGGCTTGAGGCTTTGACTGTTTTTGCTTGCGGCCGGGAGCGACAACGTGACCCGAAGACCGGGGTTATTGTCTTCGATACGCAGACTCCCCTGATGAAGTCGTGCGATGGCGGCGGCCATTGACAGACCCAGCCCGGATCCCGGCTGCGAGCGGGAGTTCTCCAAACGCACAAACCGACCAGTGAGTCGTTGACGATCTGCAGCGGATACGCCGGGACCATGATCAGCGACGGCGATTTCGATCCGGTCACCAGCGCGTCTGGCGCTGACAACGATACGTGGATCTTTCTCGCTGCGACCGTATTTCAGGGCGTTGTCGATGAGATTGACGACAGCCTGTCCAAGCAGTTCACGATTCCCGGTCACCATCAGACCGGTTTCGGATTCGAGCGCGAGAGTTATGCCTTGCTCTTCAGCTACTGGCTCATACATCTCGGCCATATCGCCGACGACCGCCCCGGCGTCACAAACGACGAGATTGTCGGTCGAATAGCCCGCCTCGGCGCGCGCGATCATCAGCAGCGCATTGAAGACGGCGATAAGGTCGTCAGCCTCGTCTATGATAGCGACCAATGCGTCTTTCTGTTTCTCCGGATGATCGCCGGGTCGCAGCGCGGACTCGGCGCGATTGCGCATCCGGGTCAGCGGCGTCTTTAGATCGTGGGCGATGTTATCGGAAACTTCGCGCAATCCGGCCATGAGTTCCGCGATGCGCGCAAGCATGGCGTTGAAATTCTCCGCCAAACGATCAAGTTCATCGCCCGATCCGGAAACGGCAAGGCGCTCGTTCATATCTCCCGCCATGATGCGCCTGGCCGACGCCGACATGATATCGACGCGCTCGATCATCCTGTAAGAGACGAACAAGCCGCCAAAAACCCCGACCAGCACCAGCCAGAACAGTGAGACGCCCAGAGCGTTGCGCAAAATATCGCGTAATACCTGATGATCCTCGATGTCGTGACCGATCAACAGACGGAATCCGCCAGGAATCAGGAACAGCCGTAGCAGCGCCGGATGCGGGGCGATCTCCGGCTCCCCGCGCCGCTGATAGATGGTCTCGACCAATTCATCCTTTTCGATCGGGACAAATCGCGGCGGATCGATGTTGCCCACAATCACATCGCCCGCTTGCGTCGTAAGCAGATAGAGCGAGCCGCCTGGCGCGCGCACCCGTCGCTCTACGGCATCGGTGAGTTGGCGAATGCCCCCCTGGGTGTATTGCTCGGAGAGCGCGCGGATTTCAGCGTCAACCGTCTGTTCGATCTGTTCGTCGAGCACTTCCTTGACGCGAGCGCCAACGCTTGCGAGCACAAGCCCGGCCCCAACCGAGAACAGGACGAGAAAAGCAACTGACAGTTTAAAAGCCGTCGTGCGGAAAAGCTTACCGAGCGCTGTCACGGATCATATACCCGGCCCCGCGAATGGTGTGCAGCAGGGGAGTCTCGCGTCCCTTGTCGATCTTCGAGCGCAAGCGCGAGATATGCACGTCGATGACATTGGTCTGTGGATCGAAATGATAGTCCCAGACGTTTTCAAGCAGCATAGTGCGGGTCACCACCTGACCAGCGTTTTTCATCAGATATTCGAGCAGACGAAACTCACGGGGCTGCAACATAATTTCCTGCCCGCCGACACGCACCTCGTGGGAAAGGCGGTCCAGCTCCAGATCGCCAACGCGATAATGCGTCTCTTCTCCCCTGGGGCCAACACGACGGCGCGCCAGCGCCTCTGCGCGCGCCAGCAGTTCCGAGAAAGCGTATGGTTTGGGCAGGTAATCGTCTCCGCCAGCGCGAAGCCCCTTGACTCGATCATCGACCTGGCCAAGCGCCGAGAGGATCAAAACCGGCGTCGCCACTTTCTGCTCGCGCAGGCTGGAGATCAGCGACAGGCCATCCATCTTCGGCAACATGCGATCAACGATTAACACATCATAATCGCCCTCGCGGGCGGCGGCGTAGCCGGAAAGGCCGTCGTCGGCATGATCTGCGACATGCCCTTGCTCGCGAAAAGCCTTGACGAGATAGTCGCTCGCCTCGCGGTCGTCCTCGATAATCAATATGCGCATGAATCGCATCATAACCGATGTTGTGAAAAATCGCAGGCCGACGCTTTCGCATCGGCCTGCGCTCGTGACGGAAGGCAGGGAGGGGGCCGGCGCCTCCGTCTCGGTGCTTGCCGGAAGCCTGCTGTGGGCGGGAGCGTATGGCCCACCGGCAAGTTTCTCTGGTCGCCTAGCCCGCTTTGGTCGGGACCGCCACGAATTTCATGCCGTCCGCCGATTTCAGACGTAGCAGCACGGATTTGCGGCCCTCCTGACGCGCGGCGTCAATCGCCGATGAAAGATCGCTTTGCGAGTTGATGGGTCGGCCGGCGGCCTCAACGATCACATCGCCCCGACGGACGCCCTTTTGGGCGGCGGCGCTATCGGGGTCGATCTCGGTGACGACCAGTCCCGCGCCGCCGACGCCGCGCACCTGCGCCGCCGGCGCCACCTCGACGCCAAGGCCCGCGACAGAAGAACCGCCGCCAACGGTGTCGTTATCGGCTCGCGCCTCCTTCTCTTCAGGCAAAACCCCCAACGTCAGCTTGGCGTTTTTCTCGGCGCCATTGCGCAGATAGGTCAGGTCGACTGTCTTTTTGGGACCCAGAGTTGCGATGCGTCGCGCCAGCTCGCGCGGCCCCTCTACAGTTTCGCCATTGACAGCCGTAATCACATCGCCCGCCTTCAGACCGGCGGCCTCCGCCGGAGCGCCTGTCTGAGGCTGCGAGATCAAGGCGCCCTTTGTAGATTTCAGGCCCATGCTGTCGGCGATTTCAGGCGTCACATTCTGTATTTTTACGCCGATCCAGCCTCGCGCCACCGCGCCCTTCTCCTTGAGCGACGCGACGACGTCCTTCGCAACCTCAGATGGAATGGCGAAGCCAATGCCGACAGAGCCGCCGGAGGGCGAATAGATCGCGGTGTTGACGCCAATCACATTGCCATGCGCGTCAAAAGCCGGACCGCCGGAGTTGCCCCGATTGACCGGGGCGTCGATCTGCAGAAAATCATCGTACGGACCGGCGCCGATATCGCGACCGCGCGCCGACACAATGCCGGCGGTCACGCTGCCGCCCAGACCAAAGGGATTTCCGACCGCGATCACCCAGTCGCCAATGCGCGGATTACCGTTCGACCAGTCGACGAATGGCAGCTTCTCGCCATCGCTGATCTTGAGCAAGGCCAGATCGGTGCGCTTATCCACGCCAATTACCTTGGCCGGCAGGGTCTTGCCGCTGTCCAGCGTCACCTCCACATCTGACGCGTGATCGACGACGTGGTTGTTGGTCACGACATAACCATCAGCGCTGATGATAAAGCCCGAGCCCTGCGACATGGTCATGTGGTTATGTCCATGACCGCCCTGCTGCTGCTCGCCAAAGCGTTTAAAGAAACGAAACATCGGATCGTCCGGTGACATGCCTGGAAGACCCGGTATGCCGGCTGTCTGCTCCTGATCGTCATCGCCGGCGACTCCCTTGACCTTGATCGCAACGACGGCGGGCTTCACCTTGTCGACGACATCGGCGAAGGAAGCCGGCGCGTTGAGGGCCGCCGCAGTCGACGAAGTCGCTGCGCCTTCGGCATGAGCTTGGGAAAACGGCGCGCCGCCGGCGACGCCCAGAGCCAACGCGCCTACAGCAGCCATCAACGCAAGACGTGAGGCGCGCGAGCGGCGCAGGATCATTGCGGAGGGCGGCACATGGGAAACTGGCATTGAGAACACTCCATCTGTCGCAGCAGGGCCCGAAACGCCCCGCCGCCTGAATTGCAAGATGGAGACGCTCCCATTGCCGACCAATTTCCGGGAGATGAAACTTTCGTAAGGAATAGTCCTGTCGCTGATCCAGCCTCGATTGAATCAGACCGGAGCTATAGCCTTTTTTTATCGCGACTTATTTTGATGAACAGGTTCCCGCTTCAGCGGAAAGGGCGCTAGAAAACCAAATGCTCGCGCGCGCGCCGAAGGGACATCTCGAAGCCCTGCAAATCAGTGAACTGGGCCTCGGTCGCCGCGGCATGGGCGACAATCTCCCATCCCTGAGCAGCGATGGACTGGGCGATCATCAGATTGTCGCGCAGACAGAAATTCTCAACGGCCATGCCGTCGGACGCCCATTCGCCGGACGTCGTCACGACCAATGGACCATGAGAGTCGATGACTCGCGCGCGGTAGTCGGCGAGGACATTGACGTAGGCGAAGACGGGTTTGCCCGATCCAAGCGCATAACCAATCTCGAATACCGTTCCAGCGTCGGCGCTGGGCCCGCGAAATGGCGTCAAATTGGCCACAATCGCCGCGCTTTTATCGATCATGGCGATATTCGCGCGATAAATTTGCATCGCGACGCCCTCGCCCGAGGCTACCGGTAAATCGGAATCAAGCGGAAACAGGCCCTCATAGCCCCACCTGGCGCAGAGCTCTTTCTTCGCTGCGCCAATCGACCGCGCTTGTGGGAGAAAGACCTCGGGACCGGCAAGATAAAGCGCGACCATATAGACCTTTCACAACCACCCGGCGCGACGGAAACTAAGATAGAGCCAGACACAAATGAAGACGATAAAAACAATGACTCCGTAATAACCATACTCCCATTTCAACTCCGGTATATTCTCGAAATTCATGCCGTAGATGCCGGCGATGGCTGTGGGTACGGCGAGAATGCCAGCCCAGGCGGCAAGCTGGCGAGAGATATTCGTCTGCTGCATCTGCGCCGTCAGGTGCCGCGCTTCGAAGGCAAAGGCGAGCGTTTCACGTAACGTGTCGATCTGTTCGGCGACACGACGCAAGTGATCGCTGACATCGCGAAAATGCGGTCGCATTTTTTTATCGATGATCATGATATTATTGCGCTCGAGCCAGCGACAGACATCCTGCAGGGGTCCTACGGCGTTGCGCAGACGCAGCAAATCGCGACGCAAGGTGTAAAGGTGACTGATATCCTCCAGCGTAATGGACGTCGACAAAATATCATCCTCGATCTGTTCGGCTTCGAGGTTGAGGCTATCGAGAACAGGGAAGTAGTTGTCGACGATGAAATCGAGAATGGCGTAAACAATGTAATCCTCCCCCTCGGCGAGATTGGCCGGCCGCGCCTCGGCCCGGGCGCGCACCGCCGCATAGCTCGCCGAAGCGCCATGCCGGATGCTCACAACGTAACCCTTGCCGACAAGCAAATAGGTGTCGCCGAAATCGATACGAGTTTCATTCATCTGCGCCGTGCGCGCGGATAGAAACAGCGATTGATCGTATTCCTCGATCTTGGGAAGTTCATGTTCCGAGAGCGCATCCTCAACCATCAAGGGATGCAGCGAGAAAACCTGGCCGATTAGATCAAGCAAGCTGGAGGAGGGCTCATAAAGTCCGATCCAGACAACGTGACCATCAGATTGCGCCCATCGCCCGGCGTCTTCGGGATAAATATCCCCGATTTTTTCGCCCCCGCGATAGACGACAGCGTTGACGAGCCCCTCCCGGCGCCAATGGTCAATATCGATGGAGCCATCGGGTCTGTCCTGCATGGCGCGACTCCGGAATCAGGCCCTGGGGCCACCGCGCGTCACGCCGACTTTCGCCGGCCGCAAAACACGATCGCCAATTGTGTAGCCTTCCTCGACAACCTGGGCGACGGCGCCGGCTGGTTGAGTCTCGTCTGGAATCTCGAATAATGCTTCATGCTGATTGGGGTCAAAACGCGCGCCCAGCGCATCGATTTTTTTCACGCCAAAGCGCGCAAGGCGCGACTGAAAGTCTTTTTCCGTCACTTCGACTCCCTCGACGAGAGCGGCGATGGCGGGATCTAGCGTCACACGCGTTTCGGCCGGAACGCTCTCGACGGCCCTACGCAAATTATCGCCAAAAGCAAGCATTTCCCGCGCGAAATTGGCGACTCCATAAAGTTTTGCGTCAGCGACTTCACGCTCGGCGCGACGGCGAACATTCTCGGCCTCCGCCATGGCGCGCAAGACTTTTTCCTTTAGCGCCGCGTTCTCTGCATAGAGATTTTCGAGTTCGATGAAAGGTTCGGGCGCATCTATCGGCGCCTCTGCGCCCGGCCGGGAAAGTGCGGACGGATGCCCCTCGTTCGCGCCTTTGCCAGACTCCTGTCCGTCATAGCCGCCATGCCTGTTTTCGTCGCCATTCTCGTCGCCATGTCCGTTCATCTTCTTGTCCATTCTCTATGGGATCGAAAGTCAAAGTCCTGGATATCTGGTTTGAACGCCTCGAAATCAAGTCAACGCAACGCCGGACGGCGACAGCGCAGGCTCCAGCGCGTCCTTCGCCTTCGGCCCCGGACCATGCGGAAACACCTCCAGCAGAAGACGCCTGATCGTCGCCTGCCGTTGCGGCGAAATCACTTTGGCGCCGGTGAGATCCGTCACGTAAAAGGCGTCGACTGCACGCTCGCCGAAAGTCGTGATATGGGCCGAAGCGATATTGAGATTAAGTTTCGAAATCGCGTTGGTCAGGTCATAGAGCAATCCCTCGCGATCCAGACCTGAAACCTCAATTACTGTGTAGACATTGGAAAGGCTATTGTCGACTACAACATCCGGAGCGACAGGAAAATCAGCGATCGCTTGCCGGCTTGCCCCCCGCGCGCGCAGGACATCGGAAATGACGGCTTCGCCGCGCAAGGCGCGTTCGATCAGCGTCGCAATGCGCTCGGCGCGTCGTATCTCATCGGCGTCGAATTCAAAAGCGCGTGAGAAAAAAATCGTATCGAGTGCCAAACCGTCCATCGTAGTGAAAATATGCGCATCGACGATATTGGCCCCGCTGGCGGCGCAGCCGCCGGCGATAATCGATAACAATCGCCTGTGGTCCGGCGCGATCACAGTGAGTTCTACGGCGCCGCGCTCCGCGTCGAGCCGAACATCCGTTGCCAGCGGCGAGCCCGCGCCATCAAGCACCCTCAACATCTCGGCATGACGAACCTTGCGCGCCGCATCGACCTTGAGCCAATAGGCTGGATAATGACGTTTGGTGTAGGCATCGAAGGCGACGTCATTCCAGTTTGGCAGCGCGGCCCGCAACTCGGTCTGTGCCGCCGCAACGCGGCTTTTGCGATCGACGGCGGAATGTCCCCCGCGAAGCACGACCTCAGTTTCCCAATAGAGCGTCAGCAACAGCTGCGCCTTCCAGGCGTCGAGCACGCCGGGACCGACGGCGTTGATATCGCAAATCGTCAGGATGAAGAGCATTTTGAGCCGCTCCATCGTTTGCACGATCGCGGCAAAATGTTCGATAGTTGCGGGATCGGATAAATCGCGGCTCTGGGCGAAACTGGACATAGTCAAATGATGCTCGACAAGCCAGGCGACCGACTCGGTCTCGCCAGGGGTAAATCCCAGACGGGGGCACAGGCTCCGCGCCACATCCATGCCCGCGATAGAGTGATCCTCCTTGCGACCCTTGGCGATATCGTGAAGGAACAAGCCAAGATAGAGCACCTTGCGATTAACGATCTCAGGCAACACCTCGCCAATGATTTTTTTCTGATCGGGTAACCTGCCGGCCTCAAGATCAGACAGTCCGCCTACAGCCCGCAACAAATGTTCATCGACAGTGTAATGATGATACATGTTGAATTGCATCAGCGCGACGATGCGACCGAAATCCGGAACAAATCGTCCAAGAACGCCGGTCTCATTCATCCGCCGCAACACGATTTCGGTCATATTGCGGGAGAGCAAAATCTCAAGGAAAAGCCGGTTTGCTTCCGCATCGGCGCGCAGATCGGAGTCGATCTCGCGCACGGAGCGAGCGACCGCGCGCAAGGCGTCCGGATGAAATGGCAGGCCATGGTGATCCGCCAGCCAGAACAGTCGGAGTATGTTGACCGGGTCGCGCTTGAAAATGTCATCGTCGAGGATCGATATACGGTCATTGGCGATAATGAAATCACCCATCTTTCCTTTCGAGCGTCGGCGACGAAACGGTTGCAGAAACCGCTCGAAAATGGCTCTCGGTTTGGCCTGACGCGCTTCCAGCGCCGCACAGACGATGGCGGTGAGATCGCCGACATCCTTCGCGACAAGGAAATAATGCTTCATGAATCTTTCGACACGCGAGAGACCGGCGCGGTCATGGTAGCCCATGCGCTCGGCAAGCGTTGGCTGAATATCGAATGTCAGCCGTTCGTCGGCTCGTCCACGCACAAAATGCAAATGACACCTGACGCGCCATAAAAACTCCTCGCAGCGCTCAAACAGGCTGTATTCCGCCGCAGTGAACAGGCCGGCGACGACAAGTTCACGGGGCTCGCGGACGCGATAGACATATTTTGCGATCCAGAACAGTGTGTTGAGATCTCGCTGGCCGCCCTTTCCTTCTTTGACGTTGGGCTCGACAAGATAGCGCGAGGCTCCGGCTCGTTTCACCCGCGCTGCGCGCTCCGAAAGTTTGGCGGCGACAAATTCCGAAGCGTCGGACCGCGCGACTTCCCGATCGAACGCCGTCTGCAGCTCGCCGAACAACTCGACATTGCCGAGGATAAACCGCGCTTCGAGCAAGGTTGTGCGTATCGTCATATCCGCCTGCGACTGGCGTATGCATTCAGCGACCGAACGCGTCGCATGACCGACTTTTTGACGCAGATCCCACAATATATAGAGGATCGCTTCAATCACGCTCTCGCCCCAGGGCGTCTGCTTATATGGCAATAGAAACAGCAGATCGATGTCGGAACCCGGCGCGAGCATGCCTCGCCCGTAGCCGCCGACCGCGACGATGGCGAGCCGCTCGGCGAAAGTCGGATTATCGGCGACATGGACATAGCCGACGACATAATCGAAGATAGCTCCGATCAGTTCGTCCTCAAGTTCGGACAAAAGTCTTCCACAATCGGCGCCTCGTGCGCCCGCTTCGAGTAACGCGCGGACGCGGGCCCGACCTTGCGCCAGCGTGTCCCGCAGAAGCTCAATTACGGCGGCGCGCCGTTCCAGATCGTTACAGGCGCTGGCGTTGATCATCATGATCGCTGGTCCAAGCCCGTCGCGCAGTCCGCGAAAACTGGCGCGCGACGTCAGCCGATCGAAGACTTCGCGCGGCGCAATCGCGACGTCGACCTGTTTCATGAGCCGGCGCGCAAAGTCGACAGGCGGTGTTCGATCGCATCGAACACCGTCGGCGTTAAATCGGGCCCGCCAACCCGCTTGAGCGCGCGCAGTCCGGTGGGCGAAGTGACGTTGATCTCAGTCAGAAAGCCCCCGATCACATCGATGCCGACAAAAATCAGCCCGCGCTTCTTCAGTTCTGGTCCAAGCCGGTCGCAGATCTCCTGTTCGCGCGCATCGAGTTGCGTCGCCGCCGCTGCGCCCCCCCGAACCATATTGGAGCGAATATCGTCCTGCGCCGGCACCCGGTTGATTGCCCCCATGGCGACGCCATCAACTAATAAAATGCGTTTATCGCCTTGCGCCACTTCCGGCAAAAAACGCTGCACAACCCAGGGTTCGCGAAACATCGTATGAAACATGTCGAACAGCGAACCGAAATTGGGATCCCGTCGCCCTACCTTGAAGACAGCGGCGCCGCCATGCCCATAAAGCGGTTTCATGACAACATCGCCATGTCGGGCGCGAAAAGCCTCGATTGTGGCGCGGTCGCGGGTCAGCGTTGTCGGCGGCATCAGGTCAGGGAAATCCATAACAAAAACTTTTTCAGGCGCATTGCGCACATGGGCCGGATCATTGACGACCAACACGCGCGACTGCACGCGCTCCAGAAAATGCGTCGAGGTGATATAGGCCAGATCGAAAGGCGGATCCTGACGCAGCAGCACCACATCCATTTCGTTGAGATCGATCTCGCGCGCCTCGCCCAGGGCGTAATAGCGGCCGGGCTCGTCGAACACGTCGATCCTGTGGGCGCGAGCAAAGACCCGACCGCCCTCAAGCGACAACAAATCGGGCGTGTAATACCACAGCCGATGACCTCGACGCTTCGCCTCAAGCATCAGGGCGAAGGTGGAGTCGCCGGCGAAGTTAATGCGATCGAGAGGGTCCATCTGGACCGCGATTTCCAGCATGCCGCTTCCTGCCCGGACAATCCTGCCTGCGCCTTGTCTCCCTGTCGGGTGGGAACAGTCGCCGCCAAAGGATTACCGCTTCTCTGCTACCAAGGGCAAGGCGATCAGTGGGGCTTCACCTCTCCCTGCAGCTTCATCCCCGGACTGGAACTTTTCTTCATGCCGGCGTTGGGCGAAAATCGGGGGGGTCGCCCCGGCTGGGGTCGGCGACGCGATCCGTGTGAGTCAGGATTTTTTCTTCTCGCCGAGCTCCCGGACGGCTCTCAGGGCGTTTTCGATGTGCGCATGGGCGCCAGAGTCCTTGATCGCCGAAACGATTTTTCCCTCAGGCGAGATGACATAGGAGATGCGATCGGCGAACACCGGTCCGGCGACAGGCAGCTCGAAGGCTGCGTCATAGGCCCTAATCACTCGAAAGCTGGAGTCTGCGCCGACCGGGAATTTATCTCGGCATTCCTTTTTGGAAAATTCTTTCTGCACGTCAATGCCATCGCCCGATACGCCGATAACGCTGGCGTTCATTGCGGCGAATTGCTCCATAGCCTCGGCAAATTCATGAGCCTCGACCGTGCAGACGCTGGTAAAGGATTTGGGGTAGAAATAGAGCACGACGGGCCCCTTTTTGAGGGAGTCCTTCAGGGAAAAGGTAAATTCCTTGCCTCCCAACGCCGCCTCAATTGTGAAGTCCGGAGCGCTCGTGCCAGGTTTCATCATCGCCCATGCGGAGGTGGCGAGAAGCGCCAAAACAAAGGATACAAGCAAGCGCTTCATGGCGTATCTCCGAAATCGCTATGAAGCATGTAAGGCCCGCACGCCGGTCTTCAAGCGCCGATCAAATATGAATCGCCCGCCCCCAGGCGTCATAGACGCTCTCCAGCATGGCCTCGGATAGTGTCGGATGCGGGAAAACCGTGCGCATCAATTCCTCCTCGGTGGTTTCGAGGTTCATTGCGACGACAAATCCCTGGATCAGCTCGGTCGCCTCAGCGCCGATCAGATGCGCGCCCAGCAATCGTCCGCTTTTGGCGTCAAAGATCGTTTTCACCAACCCTTCGGGCTCTCCCAGTGCAATCGCCTTGCCGTTAGCGAGATAGGGAAATCTGCCGATCTTCATGTCGAAACCTTGCGCGCGCGCCCTCGCCTCGCTCAACCCCACAGAAGCGATCTGCGGGTGGCAATATGTGCAGCCCGGCACCAGCGATTTATCCAGGGGCTGGGGGTTATGGCCGGCGATGGCCTCGACGCAGATGACGCCCTCATGCTCGGCCTTGTGCGCCAGCATCGGACCGCCGGCGAC
This sequence comes from Methylocystis sp., assembly GCA_040399965.1. GTDB lineage: Bacteria > Pseudomonadota > Alphaproteobacteria > Rhizobiales > Beijerinckiaceae > Methylocystis. The sequence goes on from JBBARD010000011.1 coordinate 35,827, forward strand.
GTCGCCAATGGCGTAAACGCCGGCCAGAGTTGTTCGACCCAGCCCGTCGGTCTTGATCACGCCGCGCTCCAGCGCGATCCCCAGCGCTTCGAGACCCAGATTTTCGACATTGGCGACGACGCCCGCCGCCGACAGCACACGATCAAACGCCAGCGCGTTGGTTTTTCCATCTGCGGCCTTTAGCGTCGCGACCACCCCATCGGCCTGTTTGTCGAGCGCAACGACCGTCGTCGACGTACGGATGGCGATCCCCTGTTTCTCGAATGATTTGTGCGCCAGACCGGCGATTTCGGCGTCCTCCGCCGGCAGGATTTGCGGCGTCGCCTCCGTCAGCGTCACCGCCACCCCGAAGGCGTTGTAAAAGGATGCGAATTCAACACCAATGGCGCCGGCGCCGATGATCAGCAGCGATTTTGGGAACGCCTCCGGCTTCATCGCCTCGAAATAGGTCCACACGAGTCGTCCGTCGGGCTCCAGTCCCGGCAGAAGTCGCGGACGTGCGCCGGTCGCAATGATAATGTGCTTGGCCTTGTAGTCTCCTGCCCCCAGCGCCGATTTGGGCGCCGGCGATTGCGGCGAAACCGGCGCCTTGGTCGGCGCGCCGACTCTGACGCCCCCGGCTCCGGTGAGCCGCGCCTCGCCCCAGATCACGTCGATCTTGTTCTTTTTCAGCAAGAAGCCGACGCCGGCGTTAAGCCGCGTCGCCGACTCGCGCGAGCGGGCGACGATTCGGGCCGGATCGAAGCCTGGCGCCGCTATGACGCCGAAAACCTCGCCCTCCTTCGCCAACCGGAAGATCTCGGCCGAGCGCAGCAATGTTTTCGTGGGGATGCACCCCCAGTTCAGGCAGATCCCGCCCAGGTGTTCGCGCTCGACGACAGCCGTTTTAAGCCCGAGCTGCGCGGCTCGGATCGCCGCGACGTAACCGCCCGGACCGCCGCCAATGATAATGAGGTCGTAGGCCTCGCTCATGATCCCCTCCCCCGCGTCGTCCGCAACCGTTGACGAATTCCGGCAAAACTGGAGCAATTCCTAATCTGATTGTATCAGACTGGGGCTCTGAATCTTTTGTTTTGTCGCGCTTTCTTTCGCCGAACCGGTTTAAGGTTCGGCGCAAGGCGCTCTGGCGTTAACCGTCCCGACGTAGCGCGTCGACGTCCGGAGGGGAGCACAAATCACAAAACGCCCGCCGGCAGGCCGACGGGCGTTTTTCCGGACTTGTCGCGTCAGGCGTTTCAGGCGGCGGCGGGCAGCGCCTTTTTGGCTTGCGCAACAATCGCCGCGAAAGCTTCCGGCTGCTCAATCGCGAGTTGCGACAGAACCTTGCGGTCGACCGTCACGCCCGCCTTGGCGAGGCCGTCAATGAATCGCGAATAGGTCAGGCCATGCTCGCGCACGGCGGCGTTCAGGCGCTGGATCCACAGAGCGCGGAAAACGCGCTTTTTGGCCTTGCGATCGCGCGTCGCATATTGCATCGAGCGATCGACCGCCGCCTTGGCGGTGCGGATGGTGTTCTTGCGGCGGCCGTAAAAGCCCTTGGCGGCCTTGAAAGTCTTCTTGTGCTTGGCGTGAGACGTAACGCCGCGTTTAACGCGAGCCATGACGAAACTCCTGGATCAGAATCTGCGCAAAATCTGCGATTGCGTTTGGGGAACAGGTTAGCCGTTCGGCAGGAAGTATTTCTTGACGTTGTCGCCGTCGGTCTTGAACAGCACGCTGGTCCCGCGCAGATTACGGATCTGCTTGTTGGTGCGCTTGATCATGCCGTGGCGCTTGCCCTGCTGGGCGTACACCACCTTGCCAGTGCCGGTGATCTTGAAGCGCTTTTTGGCGCCGGATTTCGTCTTCAGCTTGGGCATTTTGCTCTCCCGGGCCCTGAGCCCTGTTTTTTTGGACGCCTTCACTCGGAACTGGCCCTGTGAAGACGCATCGCGCGAGCGAAAAGAACCGCCACGGCAGCCCATCACTGGCCGGGCGGTTCAGGAAGGCTGCCTTATAAGCAAAGGCCGGGCGCTCTGGCAAGTGCGTCAGCAGCCGCCAGGGAGTAGACGCTTTCCCGAGAGGGGTTTAATAGGCGGCGGATTGTATGCAGAAACCTCAAGGAATCACCCCCGGTCGGGAACGAGGAGCGACCCTGATGAACGTCCATGCATCCGCCGCCAATATGGCCGCAACCGCCGAATGTCCGGTCAACTCCCATAACGAATGGGACCCGCTTGAGGAAATCATCGTCGGGCGCCTTGAAGGCTCGACCATACCCTCCGCCCACCCGGTTGTTACCTGCAACGTCCCCGGCATGGCGGCGCGGGCGCAGGCGCTTGCTGCCGGCTTTCGCTTCCCGAGCTTCATGATCGAGCCGGCCCAGCAGGAACTGGATAATTTCGTCAAGGTGCTCGAACAGCTCGGGGTCAAGGTGACCCGGCCGGACGCCTACGCTCACAAGCGCAAGTTTTCGACTCCGGACTGGTCGTCGCGCGGGTTCTGCAACTCCTGTCCCCGTGACAGTATGCTGGTCATCGGCGATGAAATTCTCGAAACGCCAATGGCCTGGCCCTGCCGTTATTTTGAGACGCACTCCTACCGCACGATCCTGAAAGATTATTTCCGTCGCGGCGCGCGCTGGACCTCCGCCCCCAAGCCGCAGCTCACCGACGAATTGTTCGACCCGAACTTCACCTTGCCGGAGAAGGGCGAGCCAATCCGCTACATTCTCACCGAATTCGAACCGGTTTTCGACGCGGCCGATTTCTTCCGTTGCGGCCGCGACATCTTCGTGACGCGCTCGAACGTCACAAACGCCATGGGCGTTGATTGGCTGCGCCGGCATCTCGGCGAGGGTTATCGCGTCCACGAGATCAAGAGCCGCTGTCCCAACCCGATGCACATCGACACCACGATCCTGCCGCTCGGCCCCGGCAAGCTGCTGATCAATCCGGAATATCTCGATCCGAACGAATTGCCGGACATCCTCAAGAAATGGGACATACTGGTTACGCCCGAGCCCGATCCGATCAATGACCGTATCCTCGCCATCACCTCCATGTGCGGCAAATGGCTCAGCATGAACGTGCTGATGATCGACGAAAAACGCGTGATCGTCGATCCGCATCACACAGGCATGATGCGCGCCATGGAGAAATGGGGTTTCGAGCCGATCCCGGTCCCCTTCCTGCATTACGCGGCTTTCGGCGGCGCCTTCCACTGCGCCACGCTCGACGTGCGCCGGCGCGGAACCCTGGAAAGTTATTTCGACTGATCGCTCGCCATTTGCGCCCTGCTCTGCGGGAACATTGAGAGGCGCTGCGGCGCCTCTTTTTTCAGGCATGCGATGACCGGCCTGCGTTTCAGGGATCGACGCCGTCCAGCCGAAGTCCGACCATGCCGATGAGGATCAGCAGAATGGACCCGATTCGTAGCAAGGTCGCCGGCTCGCCAAACAGATAGACGCCGACGACCGTGACCGCTGCAACGCTGCCGCCGGTCCACACCGCATAGGCCGTGCCAGCGGGTATTTCCTTGACCGCAAGCCCCAGACAGCCAACGCTGGCCGCCATGAACAGCACCATGATCACCGATGGCCAGAGGCGCGTGAATCCGTCGGCGTATTTCATGCCGATCAGCCAGCCGACTTCGCATATGCTGCCAATCAACAGGATGATCCAGGCCATGGGTGCGTCCTCGCGTATTTCTGCCGGTCTTGCGCCGGCGAGCCTTGTTGCCGTCCCTGAACCATCGACGTCAAGGCCATAAGTCACATCAAGGAGACGACTTTGCGAAATATCTTGCGCATCGACTCGCCCCCGGCCGGCCATTGGGTGGGCGACGGTTTTCCTGTACGCTCTCTCCTGTCGCATCGCGCGCAGGGCGACTGCGTGAGCCCCTTCCTGCTGCTTGATTACGCGGGACCGACGGATTTTCCTCCCGCCGCGACGCCGCGCGGCGTTGGCGCGCATCCGCATCGCGGCTTCGAAACCGTCACTCTTGTGCTCGACGGCGAGATCGCCCATCGCGACTCGGCCGGCGCCGGCGGCGTGATCGGCCCCGGCGACGTGCAATGGATGACAGCGGGAGCCGGCCTGCTGCATGAGGAAATGCACACGCAATCATTCACCCGAAGCGGCGGCAGGTTCGAGGTCGTCCAGCTCTGGGTCAATCTCCCGGCTGCCCATAAATTGACGGCTCCACGCTACCAGACTTTGCTGGACGACAATATTCCGCGCGTGGAACTGCCCAATGACGCCGGTCTGGTGCGAGTCATCGCCGGCGATTATGGCGGCCATCGCGGACCGGCGCAGACCCATACGCCGATCAACATCTGGGATGTGCGGCTCGACGCCGGCGCGACCGCCGCACTTTGCTTGCCGGAACGCCATTCGCTGATCATCGCGGCGCTCGACAGCGCATTGCTGATCAATCATTCGGAACAAATCGAGGTCGCGGAGCTTGTCGTGTTTGACCGCGAGGGCGGCGACATCGTCGTCAGCGCACAACGCGACACCAAGTTTCTGCTTCTGAGCGGCGAACCCATCGACGAGCCTGTCGTGCAACAGGGGCCCTTCGTCATGAACACCATGGATGAAGTGCGCCAGGCGCTTGCGGATTACCGCGATGGGGTATTTGGCGTATTGCCGGACGCCGCCGGCTGAGCCGATCCTGCATCGCGCCGCTGCGCGGCGGCGCGAATTTCCTCCAGCGTCGCGCACAACGTGACGAAATCCACCGGCTTGGTAAGAAACGCATCGACCCCTGCGGCGCGCGCGGCGCGACGATCCTCTTCCTGCGCGCTCGCCGTCAAGGCGACTATGGGCGCAGGCAGTCGTTGGGTCTGTTCTTCGTAAACGCGAATGGCGCGCGTTGCGTCGCGGCCATCGCGTTGGGGCATGAACAAATCCATGACGATCAAATCAAATGTCTGCGCTGTGGCGAGACTCACAGCCTCGATCCCGTCATGCGCGCGGCTCACCGCGGCGCCGAGCTTGTCGAAATGTCTTGTCAGAATCAGCGCATTGATGTCGTTATCTTCCGCAATCAGAACCTTAAGACCGGCAAGCGCGCGGGACGGCCTCTTCGGCGCGGGCGCCGTTTGCGGCAACTCAACGCTGCCCAGGCGCGCAAGGGCCGTCGCCGCCCGCACCGGCTTGACGAGCCAACCATCGAAATCGCGCAAGGCCGCCTCGCCGTAAGCGCGGCGTTCGAGCGGCGAGAACAACAGGAACAGTCGACCGATACGCGCCTGACGCGCGGCGACGGCCAGGCGGCGCAGACTCGCCTCGCCCAGCGCGCAATCGATGATCGCCACGTCATAGAGCGGCGCGGGATCATCGACTCCCTGATCGGGCGCGAAAGCTGACGGAGCGATGATATCCGCTGACGCGCCCGACGCGCGCAGGGTTTCCGCGAGATACGGCGCCTCAAAACGAGTTTGTGCGATAATCGCAATCCTTATGCCGAACAGCGAGGCGATCGGCGGATCGCTGATACAGTTCGCGGGCAAGATCAGTTCGAAGATGGAGCCGGCGTCAGAACTCTCGCGCAACACGAGCGATCCAGCCATCGACCTTGCCAACCGACGCGAGATCGCCAGACCCAGACCGGCGCCGCCATCGCGTCGCGTCGTCGAGGAGTCGGCCTGGGCGAAATCCTCGAAAATCGTTGCTTGCGCCGCCTCTGGCACGCCTGGACCGGTGTCGAGAACCTGGAAACGCCATTCTGATGACGTCGACGTGACCAATATGCCGATCCCGCCCCGCTCGGTGAATTTGATCGCATTACCAAGAAGATTGAGAAGGATTTGGCGTAGCCGCGCCGGATCGCCAACGATATTGCGGCAGGCGGCAGGCGCAACGAAGCTCGCGATTTCCAGACCTTTTGCGAAGGCCCGCGGGGCGAGCAGTTCGACAACGCCCTCGACCAACGGCGCCAGCGGAAAGGATTCGACGCGAATGTCGAAACGACCCGCCTCGATTTTGGAGAAGTCGAGAATGTCGTCGATCAGTTGTGCGAGAGCGCGTCCCGAATCCTCGATTGCTTCCACATAGCTCGCCTGTTCGGCGTCGAGCCTGGTCATGGCGAGAAGTTGCGCAAGGCCGATGACGCCGTTCAGGGGCGTGCGAATCTCATGACTGACGGTGGCGAGAAAACGCGATTTGGCTTCGCTCGCCGCCTCGGCGCGATCGCGTTGCGCGGCGGCGGCGCGCAACTCCCATATTTCATCGCGCAGCCTGTCGAGTTCGTCGCTTGTCCGGACCCCCTGTCGTCGCCAGATCGCGGCAATCGTCAAAACGATAGTGGCGACGATGGCCCCTGCGATGACGACGCACAAATTCACGCAGCGAGCCGACCGGCGACGAGACCCGAGCGATAGGCGAGCGCCTCGGCGAGATGGGCGCGAGACACAGCCTCGGCGCCATCAAGGTCGGCGATCGTGCGCGCCAGTTTCAGCACGCGGTGAAAGCCGCGCGCCGTGAGGGCGTATTTCTCCGACGCCTCGCGGATCAGCGTCGTGCCGGCGGCGTCGAGTTGCGCGACTTCCTCAATGACCCCGGCGGGCGCAGCGGCGTTGGCGACGACGCCCGGCAGATCCAGAGCGTCGTAACGCGCACGCTGACGGGCGCGGGCCTGGGCGACGCGCAAGGCGACCTCGCGGGAGCCCTCTCTGGACGGCGGCAGCACAAGATCCGCGGCGGAAACGGCGGGGGTCATGATCTGCAGGTCAAAACGGTCGAGCAAGGGGCCCGAGAGGCGCGCCTGATATTGCGCCTCGCAGCGCTCGTTTGGCTGACGGCGGCAAGCGTAGCCGGGATCGCGGGCGTGCCCGCAGCGACAGGGATTCATCGCTGCGATGAGCTGGAAACGGGCTGGATAAACGACTCGATGGTTGGCGCGCGACACCGCAACCTCGCCGGTCTCCAGCGGCTGGCGCAGACTGTCGAGCGCCTGGGGATGAAACTCCGGCAACTCGTCCAGAAACAGAACCCCGTGATGGGCCAGTGAGATCTCCCCCGGCCGGGCATGGACGCCGCCGCCCACCAGCGCCGCCATTGAGGCGGAATGATGCGGCGCCCGGAAAGGCCGACGGTCGGTGAGTTCGCCGCCGGCGATTTGTCCGGCAATGGAATGGATCATTGACACTTCAAGCAATTCGCGCGGCGCGAGCGGCGGCAGGATCGACGGCAGTCGTGCGGCCAGCATCGATTTGCCGGCGCCCGGCGGTCCGCTCATCAGCAGATTGTGGCCGCCAGCGGCGGCGACCTCCAGCGCCCGCTTGGCGCTTTCCTGTCCCTTGATGTCGCGCAGATCCGACAAATCCGTTGCGGGTGGACGCACCGCCGGCGCGGGACGGGCCATGATCTGCGCGCCGCGAATGTGATTGACCAGCTGAATCAACGAACGAGGCGCCAGAACCTCCATATCGCTCGACGCCCAGGCGGCCTCCGGCCCGCATTCATGCGGGCAGATTAAGCCCTGCCCGCGCGAATTTGCGGCGACGGCCGCCGGCAACACGCCGGCGACCGGCGTCAGCGCGCCATCCAGCGCCAGTTCGCCAAGGACGCAAAAACCGTCCAGCGCGTCCGTGGGAATCGCCCCGATCGCCGCCATCACGCCCAGCGCGATCGGCAGATCATAATGACTGCCCTCCTTCGGCATATCGGCGGGCGCGAGGTTGACGGTGATGCGCTTCGCAGGCAGGGCGAGCCCAGAGGCGATCAACGCCGCCCGCACACGTTCCCGCGACTCCGCGACCGCCTTGTCGCCGAGCCCGACGACGTTGAAAACTACCGAGCCGCTGGAAATCTGCACCTGAACGTCGACAGGTCGCGCCTCAACGCCCTCGAAAGCGATCGTCGCCACCCGAACCGCCATCGCTTCGCTCCGCCTGACCTCTGCACACAAGCTTCGTCTTAGCCTTTAATGCGGCTGCGCGCAAGAACAAGCCCAGAACAAAGACGCTCAGAAAAAAGCGGCGAAAATCGCCGCTTTCAGGGTCGAGTGATGTCCGTTGCGCGTTACTCGGCAGGAGTCGCCTCATGAGCTTCATGAGCCTCATGACCATCTGTGGTCGAAGCGGTTTTTTCCTCGTAAACCTCCCCGGGGGTCCCCGCTCCCGGGTCGCCACGGCCAGGACCGCCGCCCGTCGTGAGGATGACTTGCGGGGGGACGGTCTGGCGACGACGGTGGACAAGGTAGATCGTCGAGAGGGCCAGAACGCCCAAAGACATCATGAGATATGAGGGCAGGTCTCGCATGAAGGTGCGGTCCACGGAGAAGGGGAAGCGGGACGTCCATGACTCGCCGTGATCGCCCAGCACGGTGACGATGCCGACGTAATACCCGCCCTCCTTGAAATCATGCTCGAAATTGATGGTGCCGCCGGGATATTTTTTCGGAGGGCTGTAAGCCACCGTCACAGCGTCAATGTTTTCGTTCTCCGCCTCCTCGCCGCCGACATCCTTGACGATGCGTATCGACACCTGCATGTCACGCAATTCGTCCTGGATCGAATCGAGGACCATGATCATTGGTCCGGTCGAGGGAATGTCCTCGCAAAATTCGTTTTTGGACGCCTCGGGCAGATAGCCGGTGAAATTCATGACGTCTGGCCCGATATTCAGACGACACCGGCCTTCCGTCGCGCCCAGACGGCCATGCGCCGCAGCCGGGGTAACGGACAACCAAAGGGCGCCGTATAGCGCGGCCGCAGCCGCAAGACCCCGGACGAACCATCGTGTTGAACCAGTCGAAAGCATCGCAGTGTTCATAGGTCACCCCCGGTCTCTCGCGTCGGAACGCCACACGACACAGGACAGTTAAGCTAGGCTTTCCCAATGCAAGCATCGGATAAGCAATGTCATCAAATCGGGAAGGGTAGCGCATTCTTGACGTAGGACAAGCGTGTAGACCGTTTTGCGCGCAGAATGGCGAGAATTGGCGGGTCCATGGGGGATTAACGCAGGTCGGAAGGCGGAGCTCGCCAGCGCCAAAGCAGACATAAGCCAGCGGAAACCTTACCAAGAGTTCATGCGCCGATGTCTTGCCTCCCTCCCCGACACCCGCCATATTCCGAGTAGTTCCGTGGGGACTCCACGAGGCGGCGGCGCTGACGTCGCCGGCAACTTTGAGAGGGTAAAATGTCTAATTTCGACGGCAAATGGGGCGTCGGTTACGAGCGTGGCGTTGGCCGGTCGACGGCGGTCGAGGTCGATCAGGGCCTGCGCGCCTACATGCTCGGCGTCTACAATTATATGACCATCGGTCTCGCCATTACCGGCGCGACGGCGCTGGGCGTTTATATGATGGCTGTCACAAGGGCAGGCGGCGCCATGGCCCTGACGCCATTCGGCCAGGCGATCTTCACCTCGCCGCTGCGCTGGGTGATCATGCTCTCGCCGCTCGCCTTCATCTTCATGCTCGGCGCCCGCATGGGCGGCATGTCGGTCGCCTCGGCGCGCAACACCTTCTTCGCCTTCGCGGCGGTGATGGGCCTGTCGATGTCCTCGATCCTGCTCGTCTTCACGGGCGTGTCGGTGGCGCGGGTGTTCTTCATCACAGCGGCGGCCTTTGGCGGTCTGAGCATCTATGGCTATCTCACGAAGCGCGATCTCTCGGCCTTCGGCTCGTTCCTTGTCATGGGCGTTTGGGGTCTGGTGATCGCCGGTCTGGTCAATCTGTTTCTTCAGTCGACGGGCCTTCAGTTCGCCCTGTCGATTCTGTCGGTGTTGATCTTCTCGGGTCTGACCGCCTGGGATACGCAGATGATCAAGGACATGTATTTTGAGTCGGACGGTTATGAGGTGGCCCATAAGAAGAGCATCTTCGGCGCCTTGTCGCTCTACCTAGACTTCATCAACATGTTCCAGTCGCTGCTATTCCTCTTCGGCGACCGCGACAACTGATTGATCCCGCTCCAGATGATCAAGCCCCGCTCCGGCGGGGCTTTTTTTTCTTCATTCTCGTCCGACGAGCTTTAGCCCCTTGTCGAGCACGTGCAGCACCCGCGAGAGATCATGGCCGCGCCGCAAGACCTGACCGTTGGCGGCGACCACGCAATAGGCCCCCTGACGACGCGCGAGTTCCGGAATTTTCTCGATCCGGTAAAGCGGCATTTCGCTGGCGCGGCGGAAGATCGAAAACACCGCCCTTGAGGGGGTGAAGTCGAGCGCGTAATCGCGCCACTCGCCGGCGGCGACCTGGGCGCCATAGAGATTGAAGAGCAGATTCAGTTCACGACGGTCGAAGGAGACGACAGCAGTCCTGCCGACGGTCTCCGCCGCCGACCGTGTTGGCCCCGCGCCGCCGGTTCCCGGCACCAGGGCCAGCGCCGGCCGTCGGGAGGACGGCTGAGAAGCATCGGTTTCGGCCATGCGCCGCGACTCCATTGTCTTTCCAGTATGTTGGCGCGCCTGACCAGCCGGCGCAAGCCCTTATTCGCCGCAACCGCGACCACCTCTTGCAAATCCGGCGACAAGCCCCGAATTTCAGCCATGGCGCCGCCGCTGGCGGCCATTTCATCCTTGGCCTGCGCCTTTTTCCGGCGCCCTAAAACAAATGGAGACTGCATGACGACCGACGCCGCTTCCGCCGACGCCGCCGACCGCGAGACGACCGAAGCCGCCGATTTTGGGTTTGAGGCGAATGTCGAACAACTCCTCGAGTTGATGACGCATTCGGTCTATTCCGAACGCGACGTTTTCTTGCGCGAGCTGATTTCCAACGCCGCCGACGCCTGCGAAAAACTACGCTACGAGGCGCTCTCCGACGCAAGTCTCGCCGCCGAGGCGGAAACGCCGCTGATCACGATAGCCCTCGATAAGGACAACCGCACGCTGATGATCGCCGACAATGGCGTCGGCATGTCGCGCGACGAATTGATCACGGCGCTGGGCTCGATCGCCAATTCCGGCACCCGCGCCTTTCTCGACAGGATCGGCGCGGAGAAGGGCGACGCCGCCTCTTCGCTGATCGGACGTTTTGGCGTTGGATTCTATTCGGCCTTCATGGTCGCCGACCGGGTCGAGGTGGCGACGCGCCGCGCCGGAACCTCCGAAGCGTGGCTTTGGACTTCCGCCGGAAAGGGGAAATATTCTATTGCGCCGCTCGATCCTGCTCTCGCGCCCGCAGTCGGCGCGCGGGTGACGCTGCATTTGAATTCCGGCGGCGACGAGTTTCTCGACGCCTGGCGGCTCGAGTCGATCGTGCGCGAACATTCCGGCGCGGTGGCGACGCCCATCGACCTGATCGCCGCGCCCGGCGAAGAGGCCAAGCGCATCGCCGATGGCGTGGCGCTGTGGACGAAATCCAGATCCGACATCACAGAAGACCAATATAACGATTTTTACCGCGAACTCAGCGGCCAGTTCGATGAACCGGCGCTGACCATTCACTGGCGCGCTGAAGGCCGCACCGAGTATACGGTGCTCGCCTTCATTCCCGGTTCGCGTCCGCTCGATCTCTTCGATCCCACGCGCAAGAGCAAATCGAAGCTTTACGTACGCCGCGTGCTGATCTCGCGCGACGCCGAACTCCTGCCGGCGTGGCTGCGGTTTGTCCGCGTCGTCGTCGACAGCGCCGATGTTCCGCTCAACGTCTCCCGCGAAATGGCGCAGAAAAGTCCGGCGATCGCCGCCATCGGCAAAGCGATTGCGACCCGAATTTTGCAGGAATTGACAAAGCTCGCCGAAAACGAGCCAGAAAAATTCGGCAAAATCTGGGAGAATTTCGGCGCCGTGCTCAAGGAGGGATTGCATGAGGATCCGTCGCGTCGCGATGCGCTCTTTGCTCTGGCGCGCTTCGCCTCGACAAAAAGCGACGGCAAAACTCGCACGCTCAAGGATTATATCGCCGACCTGCGCGAGAACCAGACCGCGATCTATTACATCACCGGCGACGATATCAAACGACTGGCTGCAAGCCCGCAGATCGAGGGCTTCCGGGCGCGCGGCGTCGAGGTGCTCCTCCTCGACGACTCGGTCGACGCCTTCTGGGTGACGAGCGCGCTGGGCTTCGATGGCAAGCCGTTCAAATCGGTGACGCAGGGACAGGCGGACATCGACGCCATTCCGTCCCTTGAGTCGGATGAGTCCGAAACGCCGGCGCCCGCCGATACCGGCGCGCTGGTCGCGGCGCTTAAAGAAACGCTGGCGGAATACGTCGACGACGTGCGCGTATCGACGCGACTGACGGAAAGCGCGGCCTGTCTCGTCGCCTCCGACAAGGGGCTCGACCGGCAATTGGCGCGTTTGCTCGCCGAACATGGCCAGCAGGCGATGCTCGGCAAAGCCGTACTCGAGATCAACGCCAGACATCCGGCCGTCGCCATGTTGTCTTCGACGCTTGCTGCAAAAGGCCGCGACGGCGCGACGGACGGAATGTTTCTGCTGCTCGATCTCGCCCGCGTCGCTGATGGCGAACAGCCTGTCGACGCCAGCGCATTCGTTAAACGTCTCGGCGCGCTGATCGCCAGAGGCGCCTGACGTCATGTCGATGGCGGCGCGAACGCGCGCGCAGGCGCTGAGCGCGACAGTGCAGGCGTTCGTCGCCGCCGGCGTCGACCCGGCCATGGAAGACGCGCGGCTATTGCTGCGCGCCGCTTGCGGCCTGTCGCGTCTCGATCTCGCCATGGCGCCGGACGCGCCGCTCACGCGCGAGGATGAAATCCGCCTGGCCTCCTACGCCGCGCGACGCGCGAACCGCGAACCCGTATCGCGCATTCTTGGCGCGCGCGGGTTCTGGACGCTCGATCTTGTCATTGCGCGGGAGGTGCTGGATCCGCGCGCCGATACAGAAACGCTGATCGAGACCGCCCTGCGTCTGGGAAGCGATGCGCCGCCGCGCAGGATCCTCGATCTGGGTTCGGGCTCGGGAGCCATCGTCTGCGCGCTGCTCGACGAATGGCCGCAGGCGCGAGCTGTCGCGGTCGATCTCTCGCCGCACGCCTGTCTGGCGACCTTG
>JBBARD010000011.1:48874-50478 GCA_040399965.1 Methylocystis sp.
ATACCCGTATTCGTCGAAGTCGGGTTTGAGGGGACCGAGTGACCGGACCCTCGCCGCGCAAGCGGAGACCAGCGACCGGCAGTTTAATGCCGGCGCCGACGACGAAACAGTCATCGCGGCGTAGATCGAAGACCCAGAGCGCAAGGCGCGTAGGGTCTCCACAAACGCGCGGGTAAACAGCAATTACGCCACTGTTTGCGGTCGCACCGCCTTTACCGGCCGATCAGCTTCAGGCGCAAAGCATGAAACGACCGCATGTCTGCGGCGGTTTCTACTGGCGTTTTTTGGCGTCGAGGCGGGAGGCGGCTTATCCGCGCCGCCGCAAGGCAGGATGCGAGACGGCGGCTTGGCCCACGTTTCGCCGGGGCGAGAGACGCCCTGCATTTTTTCGGGGGTTCGATGAGACCAGGGCAGAACAAGAGAATGCGCGGACGTAGCAGCGGCCGCAAGGGACCCAATCCGCTGACCCGTTCCTACGAGTCGAACGGCCCCGATGTGAAAATTCGCGGCACCGCGCAGCATATCGCGGAAAAATATCTCCAGCTCGCGCGCGACGCCCAATCCTCCGGCGACCTGGTGATGGCTGAGAGCCTGTTGCAACATGCAGAGCATTATTTTCGTCTGATCGCGGCCGCTCAGGCGGCGCAGGGCATGCCGGGATATCCCAGGTCGCAGACGGACGCCGAGGTCGAGATCGACGAGGACGACGATTTCGCCGCCCTGCCGGATCGGTTTGCGCCGCTCTCCGAGCGCCTGCCCTCCGCCGCCTATCAATCGGGCCAGCAGCCGCAGCCCTACGCGGCCCAGCCGCAGCCGCCGATCCAGTATCCGCCGCCGCCGCCTCTGCCGCAGCCGCAACCTTTCGAAGAGCGTCCGATGCCGGAAATGCGCGCCGACCCGCGTCCGGATCGCGATGGCCGCGCGCCGCGGCAAGACCGCCAGCCTTATGGCGAGCAGCGGGGACGCAGCCGCTATAGCGAGGGACAGGAGCGTCCGCGCTATGGCGATCAGCAAAGCGGCGGCTACGACCGAAATGGCCGCAACGAAAGACGATATCCTCGCCCGGAGGCGACGGGCGACGCTCCAGCGGCGCTACCCTCTTTCATCACCGCGCCGGTCGCGCGGCCCGCGCCCAACGATGAGGCGGTCCCGGAAGTTTTTGCCGCCGGCGAGCTCAGCGCGACCCCGGAAACCGATGGCGTGAATTTTCATCTGAGTTCCCGCCGCCGCCGCCGCCCGCGCCCGGCGCAGGAAGACGGCGCTGACGCGCCGGTCGAGGCGACGAGCGAACTGCCGCTCGAGTCGTGAGTTTACAACAAGGCGAGCGCGTCGCCGCAAGCGATGCGCCCGCCGCTGACGATGCGGGCGTACACGCCGCAATCGATGTGGCCGTACTGCGCGCGAAGGGTCTGAACGAGATCCATGTCGCGCGCGCCCGTCCCCGGCGCGACGCCGGTCGCGGCGCAACGGTCGGTCATTTTCAAAATTTCCAGCACGGCGTCGCCGATCCCGATCCGGCGTCCCGGCCAGTCCGCCTCAATCCACGGCGCGGCGTCGGCGACATAAAGATTGGCGCGAAACCGCAGAGGATCGACCGGCGCGCC
>JBBARD010000012.1:0-24647 GCA_040399965.1 Methylocystis sp.
GGCGAACGTTGCCGCCTTCCGACCAGATCGTGTAGCTGAGCGAACCAGCGTCCGCAGGCAGTTCACGTTGTGCACGCTCCAGCGTATCACCCGGCAAACCTGTCTGCGCCGTTTCCGCCGCGACCGTCGCCTGTCGCACCGCGCGGCCGCCTTCGTTCAGCGCTTGCGCCAGCACGCCACGACCTTCGCCACCCGCCAATGACTCTAGCCGCGCCGCGTAGCGCGACAACGCCTGATCGCGAAACGAGATGACGATGTGCATGTGGGACCAGAATTGCTATGCTATTCCTGCGGCTTGGATTTTGTGCCGAAAGGAATGCCAATGATCTATAAATTGCTCGGTATCTGCCTTGTGGCGTCGCCGTTATGCCTTGTGGCGGCGTCGCTTGGCCACGCCAGCCCGATCATGGGCGCCTCTCCATCATACTTGCGATCAGCCACAATTTCTGACGGCCATGTCCAACTTGCTGCTCGGACATACAGAGCCAGGCATCCGAGATTCAGATACGGCAAAGACTGGCGAGGCTGAAAAATAACAAAACGCCCGGAAGCTTTTCGCTCCGGGCGCAAATCGTCCTATGACACTCAGGAACTTTTAGCTGCTTCGCCGAATCGCGTCAATATCGAAAAATCCGCACCAGCGCGTTGAGCGCAACACGCAGGTTTCCAACGTCACATTCGGGCCAGAGCGTGGTGTCCTCATCGGCGCACACCACGCGGTAGAGCAGCAGCGACGGTTTGCGGCCACGCGCCATGCGATGATCGCGATCGCACTGATCCAGCGCATCGGTCGCCGCGTCAAAGCGTTTGCGCAGCTTGTCGATCGTATCCTTTCCTGCATCTGTTGTCGCGACGCCGGCCACGAGGCCAGCGGCGATCATGATCGCCGTCACCGATGTCGGGTTTGGCGCTGGCAGCCCCATGATCGCATGATGCGCCTGATGGAGCTGACCGAACTTGACGCCTGCGTCGTATTGCTGATCGCTGATCAGCGATTGCAGGTTTAGCCGCCCGAGCGACGATCCGAGCCGCGCATCTCGCGCCTGTTTCGCCGTTACGCCGTAATGGCGCTGGCGAGCCGAGAGCGCGGTGGCCATCGCCTCGCGTTCGGTCTCCGCGCGTTTCAGCTTGCCGCAGGGATAGCGCAAGCCGGGTTTGCGTTTGCGTCCAGCTCTCATTTGCGTTTCTCCTGTGGTTGAGGACGCTCGCCGTAAAGCTTCTCGCCCAGTTGCTTCACCAGTTCGCGCTCTGGCCATGTCAGCCGATTGTCGTCGATGGAGACGGGGAGCAGGCCCAAATCCCGCCAGCCGTCGCGTTTCACTTCCTCGGGCGGTCGTCGTTCGCCGCCATAGCCGCGAGGCAGCCATTTCATGGCGTCACCTCCGGAAGCAGGGCGGCGTAGCCGATCACGTCGAGCACGCTGTCGCGATGTTTTGGATCGTGCGCGAGACGCGCCAGTTTCAGATCGATCATGCACAGCGCCACTTGCGTCGGCGTGACGGTCTGGCCCAAAGTGAGGGACCAGCGCGCCGCGATGGCGGCGAGCGATATCGCGGGATCGCCATAGGCGGCGTTGCGTTGCGTCACGACGCACACCGCGTCGTCGAGCGTTTTGATGGCGTTCATCATTGGACGCCTTTCTGCTCGAGGCTCCAAAGCAGTATCGCGATGGCGTCGGCCTCGTTATCGTCCTTCGGGCTGAAACCCCGCGCCCTCACAGCGTCGATCACCGCCTGCTTGTCGGCGTTGCCCTTGCCGGCGATGAACTTTTTGATCGTGCCGACCGGCACGCCCTGGTAGGGGATCACACGGTGCTCGCACCAGCCGGTCAGCGTGGCGAGAAAGCCGCCGTAGATGTGCGCCGCATCGACGCCGTTGTGACGGCGCACCTCCTCGAAATGAACGGCTTCGACGCGCCCGGCGAAGCGACGCAACTGCTCCAGCCAGCCGCGAAAGCGCAAATAGCGCATGCCGCCGCCGTCATATCGGCTGGGTTTGAACGTCGCCGCGCCGCTGGTGATGACGCCGTCAGCGGTACGCATCGCCCAGCCGGTCGTCGTACCGAGATCGAGCGCGATGGTGGCGCGCGCGTCGGGCGCCACGATTTGTGGATAAGTAATTCTTGCGTTTTCGCTCACGAGGGTGTGAGTCGCCATTGCCATGATGGATGCTCCTGAGTGTTCTTTGTGGGTGAGGGGCGGCGGTGGAGAGCGAACGCCAATTCAACTCCACCGTCGTCCTGATGCCTTGCATGTGATCAAAACGGCATGTCGTCTCCTTTCGACCAGTCGAATGTCTCCGAAGGGCGCATGTCGGTAACGACGGCGCCGGGGAAGACGCGTTTCGTCTCAAGCGTCTCGGGCCCGAGTTTTTCGATGAGCAGCGCGACCTCGGCGAGGGTGAAGGCGGGACAGCCGCTTGCGACCTGCGCCAGGTCGGCGTCGCTGCGCACGAGCGCCACGACCTCGCCGGTCATCGGCAACGCCGTCTCCCACACATCCGCCGACAGCGGCGTAGCGCCGACCTCAATTGCGGCGCGTTCGAGCGTTTCCCACGCGCGTCGCATGGCCTCGGTCTGGATCCGGACGAACTGCTCCTCGCCGCTGGCCGTCGCCGCATCGACGCGCGCCTGTTGCTCGTCGAAGCGCAGGCGTAACGGATCGGGCGCCAGTCGACGCAGGCGACCTGCGCCCCAACGCCGCTCCATCGCGTTCGCGACCTCGGCGAGGCCCTCGACCATGGCGCGGATGCGCACCTCGCCCGGCGCCGATGCGCTGGCCGCCAGATCGAAGTTGGCGTCGCGACGACGCATCGCCGCGCGGGTCATGACAGACCTCCGCCCGTCGCCCGGAAACGCGGCGCGAGCGTCTCACGCGCGCGCACGCGTAGGGGGTATGGGGGATACTGACTTCCGCAGAACTTCCGCATATTTATCAATCGGTTACAAACCAACTTCCGCAACCTCCGCAACTCTGTCACACAAGTAAAATCAATGAGTTCTGGACTAACTTCCGCAACTTCCGCAGCCGATTTCAAAGCCATGACGCCACCTTCAAGCCTTTCTGTTTTGTTCGTTGATCGATCATCTCCAGCGTCAGGACGCCGTTGTTGATCCAGTCCGCGATCAGGTTCGCCGCCTCTCGACGATTCACGCCGTATTGACGAATGAGGTATGTGCCGAGGTATCGTGATTGAGATTGGGGTGACGGCGAGAAGGCTGCGCCCGTGTCGAACCGGCGCTGCACCTCCTTTTGAACCTCGCGCGCCTGCTCGATTTTGAAATTGGACGCCGTGGTCTTCGAGGTTTCGATCTCGATTTCGACCTGTTTCAGCAAGCCGCTCTCTTCCCGCAAATAAACATGGGTGGAGTGGTCTGTTTCATCGTTGGATTTAACGACAGCGCCACAGACAATCCGTCCGCGCTCAAATTCGATTTCGAGCTTGTCGCAAATCGGCGAGGCTGCCTCCTCATCAAGCTTCCAAAGCGCATAGGCCAGTCTTGCGCCATCGACGAGCGCGGTCGTGCCACGGATCGACTCCCGCGCATCATCGCCATTCGAGATGCGCATCATGCCATCCTTGCGCATGTGATGAGTCAGGAGAACCGTCGCGCCTGTGGACGCCGCCAATTCCGCAATCGCCGACCAAAGGAATTGAGCGGCGGCGGGATCGGCGTTAACATCTGCTGATGTGAAAGCTTGAAGCGGATCGATCACAACGAGCCGCAAGTCTTCGATGTCGACCAACTGGCGTTTCATCTCCTGAAAGAAGGGTGTGCGAATGAAGTTTTTGCCGTCGCTCGCAATCAACGGTTGAGTTCCGCCAGCATCCGACATCGGCAGGACGATCAGGCGTTTGGGATGCCGAAGCCGACGCGATTCCGGATCTATCCTGTTGAGACGACGATGAATGGCGTCAAAACTGTCTTCGGCTGTCATGATGACGGCCGCGCCTTGAACGGCGATCCGTCCACCGAGCACGAGAGGGTGCTGTTCGAGTCCCGCGACTCCGGCCGCAATATTCAGAGCAAGGTCGAGAGCAAGATAGCTTTTTCCCAAGCCTCCCATCGCGGCGAGGATCGCCGGGACGCCAAGCGGAATGACGCCTGTGCACAACCAGACGATGGGCCTCGCCTCGCCGGCGTAACGATCGGCGGTCCAGTCCATCAAATTGATGACTGGGTTGACGTTTTTTTCGTCGATCGCGATGACCGGATTAGGCGCATTCCATTTGGCGCGGCCGCCGGCGATCATGGTTGCAACCTCGCGCCGTGTCTGCGCGGCTGTGTAGCCCGGAAGCGTCATCGCCTCGGCTGCGGCGGCGATTTCCGTATCGCTCCAGCCGCGCGAGACCCAATGGCCGACGAGGCGCAACATATTGTCGTGCCAATGGTCGCCGGCGCGAATGCGCGCGATGCAGGCGTCGACCGAGACGCCAGTGGTCCCGATGTAGAGGTCGCTCCCTATGGCGGCCTGTATTGGCGCGGGGGCGATAACAGGCGCGACATGTCCTGTTGCAGCAATATTGTCCTGACTCGACGCAGCCGCTGCAATCGTCTTTTGTGCAGGGGCAGTGGCCACGCCAGAACGCCCCGACGCCAGGTCCGGTTGCGCGAGGGGAAAAGCCTCGGCAATTCTTCCCGGGTTGTAAGAATTGGGTCCGCCAGACTTGTTTTCGTAAAACTCCGTCAGTTCAAGCA
This sequence comes from Methylocystis sp., assembly GCA_040399965.1. Taxonomy (GTDB): domain Bacteria; phylum Pseudomonadota; class Alphaproteobacteria; order Rhizobiales; family Beijerinckiaceae; genus Methylocystis. The sequence continues at coordinate 4,700 of JBBARD010000012.1, forward strand.
CGCGCCCCTTCTTGCGCGGCCATGCAATCGAGCCGCCAAGCCGCATGACGCGCCCCGGATTGACCACCATGACGTCGCCGCCAAGCGCCAACGCCAGCGCGCTGTTTTGGGCGCGGCACAGGTTCGGATCGGTGACAGGATGATCGAGCCGCCACAGGATCTGCGCGCGGGGATGAGGCGTCAGACCGGTGAAGATGACGGCGGTCGGCGCGCAGCCGCGGGCGCGATATTTTTCCGCCGCCTCGCGCACGACATCGTCGTCGATATCGACATAGAAGGCGGTGAGCGCGTAAAAATCCTTGTCGCTCCCCCGGCCGAAGGGCGCGGTATTGGGATGACGCAACGCCTGACCGATATAAACATTCTGGCCCTGCTTGCTGTTCTCAGTAACGGCGCGCTCGAGCAGCCGGTCCAGCATAGCGACTGTGAAGATTTCGGCATGGCTCAGGCGACCGTCGCGACCGTCGGTCCACGCCAGTTCGACCCTGGCGTCGTCATAGGCGATGTCGAGCCCACCGAAGAGATGCTGCAGGTGCCGGCGCATCGCATCAATATTCGGCTGTAGAATGGGCGCAACAGTCGTCGTTTCCATTGCAGGCTCGCGGCGGGATCAGGAAAGGCGGGAGAGCCGAAGCTCTCCCGGGTTTGCGGGAAGGGTCAGAACATCGTTTCCGACAGCGGCGCCGACGCCGCTGCGGCTGGCGCAGGATGCGCGGGAGGCGGCACATGCTGTGCGGGCGATCTTGCTGGCGCCTGCGTTGCGCCGCCGCGCCACACCTCGTCCGCCTCGACCGGGATGACGTCAGGCAGATCGTTCGGACGTTCGACCCACTGCGCGATGACGAGTTTTGGACGATAGTTCGTCCCATGCTTGTCTTTCATCGGCTCGACGCTGTCGCAGCGGATGACCGGCAGCTTGCCGGGATTGGCGCCGCGTCCGGCTTCCCATTCGGCGTAGACATCCTTGAAGGCGTTGGCGAGATGAATGGAGTTGCCGCCAAACTCCGCCGCGCCGCCGAAGAACCGCGCGCTGAACACCATCATCACAAAGCCGCGCTTGAAGCCTTCGCCGGGCGACGGCGCCGGCGTCTGCAGATCTGGATCGAAGCGGCGTTGCGGCGCCTGTCCTTCCTGATACTTCATCCAGCCGGTTGCGATATTGTCCATGTCGGCGACAAATCCGAGCGGCATCGGAATTTCCTTGTCGCCATCGCTATCGCGCAGGAACCATCGTCCGGCTTTTGCGTTGTACTTTATAAATGTCTTGAATCCGCCGCTGGCGCCGATATTAAGACCCATGTCCATTCTCCTTTTGTTGCTGGACTAGAAACCGAAAACCACTGCGCCATTGGCGCGCGTTGTGGGATTGCTCCAGTAGAAAGACTCGTAATCGGGAACGAGCAGCCCGCTCAGTTCATGCGGATCGCGCGAGAGGTTTAGAAACCGCTCCAGCCGCAGCGCGATCTCGCGCAACCCCGTGACCTGTCGATCGATTTCGTCGCGTGAGAGTTCATAGACGCACACCGCGCGCCCATCTTTCTTGCTGGCGGCCGGTTTGACGTAGGCGAAGCGCATCCCGTAATTGCCATGCGCACGGGCGTAGATCGCGCCCTGGCGCGCATGTGCGGCGGAAATGGCGGCGGGCAAACGTTCGCTGGTCTTCAGGTCGACGATCAGACCATGCTGATCGAAGCGCCAGTCGATGAAGCCGACCACAGGGACCGGAACATCGTCGAGACGATATTCGACGCGGTCCTGATAGGCGGTCGGCGCGCCGTACTGACGAAGTTCGGTCAGCGCATGGTCGACGTAACCCGGTATCTGCTCGCGCTCGCTGTCGCGTTTCTCGTCGGCGAGCAGCGCCATTTCCTTGTCATAAGCGGAGAGCGCCAGCGCGGCGCAATCCTCCGGCGTCTTCATCGTATCGATCAGCCCGGCGTGCACGCCTTCCTCGACCGCCTTGCCGCGCGCCATGGCGGCGTTGCCGGGGCTACGCCGCCCGAGCAATCGCTCCATCACCCACAGCGCCGGCGATGCGGCGTAGAGATTGAGGGATGACGCCGAGAGGTGATGGACGCCATGTGTCTCGAAGCCGTTCATCGCGGCCTCCGGCTGATGCGGAGCGAGGCGCGGACCATGATGTAGACGTAATCGTGATCGCCGAGACGGCGCTGAACGAGGCGAATGACACCGTTTTCTTCCTCGGCCAGCGCGCGTTTGGCGATGGCGATCAGACGGCGGCGTTTTTCCGCAGAATGCACACGGGTGGATTCGCAGCGGTCGTGTGCAAGATGGCCGCGATAATAGGCGGCGGCCGCGCCGGGTTCGGCGTCGAGAATCCAGTCGACGACGCCATTGTCGTCGAGCGGAATGCTGGCGTAGTCGATGTCTATGGAAATGGATGTTCTCACCTGAAAAACCTTTCCCGTTCGCCCGAGGGCGCAGGCTCTCGGGCGTCAAAATTCAGCGATGTCGGCGATGTGGGCGGAGCCGGTTTTTCAGACCGCTCTACCCCCTATGATGAAGGTAGCGATTCAGCTGCTTGATTTTCCCAAGAGGTCTAAAATCGCTTCTGCCTTCTCCCTTGTCTGTTATGTAGCGATTTGGCCTTCGAATTTTCCCAAGAGGTCCCGTGTTCGTGATGGGGCAAACATCGCCCCATACAGAGAAGGTAGAGATCGAGGCGTCGTGTTTTCCCAAAAGGTCTCAGATCGTCGACAACAGGCGACGCGGCGCCAGCGACAGGACGATGAGGCGCAGGCGCAATTCCCGGAGCCGTCGATAAAATTCGCTCGTGGACAGCCCGCTCGCGCGCTGCGCCTCGGCCAGATCGCCGTCAGCCTCAAGCGCAAGTTCAGCGACAATGCGTAATTCCGGCGGAAGCCGCCGGATCGTCATGCCAAGAAAAAAGCGAAATAAATGATCGCTTTCTGTCAGGCACGCGTCGTCGGGATGCGTGTCGAGACTGCAGCAGTCGTTTTCTTCGTCTTCAAAAAAACGATCATCATGAACGCTATCGAACAGCCGCCCCTCGGCCGCCAGGCGGTCAGCTATCTGTTGGGCGCTCTGGCGCGCGACCATCAAGACAAAAGCTGTCCATGGACCACGACGGGGATCGAAGTAACGCCGGCGCTCGATCAGGATGAGAAGGATTTCCTGTTCGATGTCCTCGACGTGGCTTTGGTCGAGACGAAGCTTTCGAACAATCCGCCGCGCCTGAAAGTTGGAGGCAAGCATCATCACATGCAATTCACGCGGGCCGATTTGCGGTTCGCGCCATTCTTCCTCTTCCCAAAGCGCCAGCGTCATCGCAATCTCCAAAACAATCGTCCGGTCGAAAAGACAAACCTCTCCCCTTCGCGGAATCGCTTCCGCGTCGAAGAGCCCCGATTTATAAAAAGTCGCCTGCCGTTACGCGGCGGAGCGGGTCCGGAACTCCCGATAGACCGAGATGGCCATCTCGAGATTTTCCTGCATGTCCGGCGGCAGGCGCTGCGCCTCAAGGAAGGCCCGATCCGTCGACAGGCCAAGTTCCTTGCAGGCGGCGATGATCAGCGTGTCTTTGGGCGCCCGCTCGAGGCCGCGCTCGATGCGCGACCAGTAGGGCGTCGAGATGTTAATGCGCCGCGACAGATCTTTGAGGGAGACGCCCGCTTTTTCGCGCTCTTCGCGGATCCAGGTTCCAAAGGCCATGGTCTTGTTCCTTGATTGTGAAGGGAATGGATTTCAGCGGGGATTGCGGCTGCGCAGCAGATCGTAGCGCTCAAGCCGCACGCGCATAAAACTCTCGGAGACGCCGTAAAGTTCGGCCAGTGAGAACACCGCCTCCTGTACGGCATCGGCGTCCTGAAGGTTATTGTCGTAAGCCGCCGCGCCCCGGATCATCGCAGACGGACGACGCGAGGGCTGCAGCCGATGGTGTCGCGCCGCGCGCATGAAGTCGACGCGCACCAGCGCCGGCGGAACCAGAAGCCCGCCCATGAACTCATTGGCGCGCACCTCACGCGGGTCGTATTTGGCGGCATGTGCTTGTTCTGCGCTGAAACAAGCTGTCGTCAGCGCCGGTCCAAGCCGGATCCAGCGCGGCGCGTCGAAAATCACATGGCCAAGTTCATGCGCGATCGTCGAGCGCAGCAAGTAATCGAGGCCTGAGAGTTTCGGTCCGTTGATGGCGACCATCACGCAGTCTGGAACGCTCTCGTCATATTCGGTGACGCCCATCACCGGCTTTCTGGCAGGGTTTAAAACCTCATGCTCAAGGTCCCACGCCACGCCGAAGGAAACGTCGTTGACTTTCACCTGCGCCACCCGCTCCTCTATCCCTGAAAAGTCGAGTGCTCGGGCGAGCGAATCGGTTACGAGCTGAGCCCGCACATCGCGCCCAACCGCCCAGATTTCCTGAGAATTGAGCTGTTCCGGCTCCGCCGAAAACGGCGAGTGGCGATAGCTTGTGACGATCTCCGGCATGCTGGTAACTCCTGCGATGTTCTGTATTTGTTCTCACATCGCCGGAGGCTTGTCGAGTCGATATTTCGCGGTGACGCAACCGCGTTTTCTAACCCTCTGAACCGGGTGAAGAATCTCCGTGGATAAGTTTGTGGACGCGTCCCGCGGATTGTCGCTGCGCCGTCTCGCGCGATAACCTTACATACGGGAAACGCACAAGCAGCGAAAAGCCTATGAGAGTCTCGCATGATTGCAGCACGATACCTTGTCATCGCGTCAGAAGGTCGCCCCTATAAGTCAGCGCCTAGTATCAGAACGATAGCATCCTTCGTAGCGTTCCAACGCTTTTCATTGCGAGCCAGTGCGAAGTTCGAGATTTTCGCCTCCTGCGCACTCATGTAAGCGTTTACAAGGTCTCTGAATATCGTCTTCCAAAATTCAGAAAACCAATCGTCGAACGCTTTCTGAGATGTCAGCAGATCCACGAACTCCAATTTCTTCTCATCGAGGTAGATTCGTGCAAGCGACAATGCCCAGAACCTTAGCCGCTGAAGAAAGAAATACCGAGCCTTATCGGTTTTGATCAGTTCCTTAATTCGCGACACAATTTTGAAGAAGACGATCGTTGCAAAGAGAGTTTCATTAAACTCAACTTCCGCCCAAGAGTCTCTAAGTTCGCCGTCAATTCCAAAAGCCTTTTCGTAAAGCCCACCATCTTCTTTCGATGTCCACAGAGACCTCGGATCAGCGATAGCCTGTGTCGGCTCGTAAAAATAGGAGTAACGGATTTTTGCAAGCTCCTCGAACTTTAAACCGGTTGCCCCTCGCACCCTCTGGCTGGATCGCTTTCGAACGTATCGAATGGGCTGGGAAAGCGCGCCACGGGCCTTCGTCGCTTCGAAACGCTTCTCCAGCCAGAGTTGAATGCTATCGTTCGCTCTGAAATCACTGAGCTTGACGACGTTTTGGGTATTGTTGAAGCGAATGATGTCTGCGTTGAAGCCCTTTTCAGTTTTAACAGACGCACCTTCCGTAACACGCAATACAACTTCACATTTAGGGTCCAAACCACTAGTCTGCGCCAACGACCCGACGGTCTGCGCACCGTTGATGATCTGGAAGTTGTCAAACCGAAACTTACCCCTACCAAGGTCGTGTATGTGCGTGCAGACTGCTGAAACTCCATTGTTGAAGTAGTAGAAATCGTCAGGGCGGGCCTCGGCAGTGCCGATAATATTTTGATTAGCGCGCCTGCCCAAAAAACTGCGAATGTTGTACGCAAAAAGCCGCTCTCTTTCTTTTCGATAAAGAGCCGCTAGCGTGTTGCCTTTTACAATGGACAGAATCGTTTTGTGAGGGCTCTCTTTAATTAGATACTTTTCTTGTTGGAACTGTATTTCAACGGCCTCGGATATAGCCGCTTCTACGGACTGTGACTTTATGTATTCCTCTTTAAGAGTGTAGAAATCCCATAAATAGAAGTTTACGTTTGGATAAATTTTCTTCGCCTCCGTCTCTTTTGCTGAGACGATATCCTTGATGCGATCAGAAGCCTTACCCGTGGAGATAAAATAAAGATCAATCGTCCAGTCATTCTCCGCTCGATAGGAATAATCGACAACTAAATCACTTAATTCGTCAGAGGCGTGTTTGCTGACCCAATCTTGTTGCTTTAGAAAAATTTCATGTCTATCAAAGAAGGTTACTACTTCATCTTCCTTCAGATCAGGATTGGAACTCAAACTCACAAACTTTGTCTGAGCTAGAACCAGTGACTTCGCCTCGTCGTCATCGAATCCGATATCAACCTTAAGGTCATTAGATATAAAAGTGCAGGCTCTAGGATCGCTCTCAGATGTGGCGTAGATTTTAAGAAGTAATTCAGCAGTCCATATTTCGAACGCATAACCTCTTTCTGGCTCTTTATCATACGATTTACCTAAATCTTTACATATTGCTTCAACCTGAAGCTTTAATTGCTGCTTAAAACCGTCAACGGACATACCCACATTGGCCGACATCTGTTCTAATCCTTAAAAGCGGACATGCTTGAGATCGAAAAGCTAGCTCTCGCCGATATTGCTTGAGGTTGCCCTTTTGACGCCACATGGCAGAAGCGGATTACCCGGCATTTGCCGGATGGCCATCGAATGTGAGCCTATCCTGACCCGACTGACGGTTTCCGGCAAGCCCATATCCCCAGTCGGCCAAGTGAGCGGGGCTGCGGGTCGGCGAATGCTGCGCCGAGTGCTGGAAAATGTCGAGTTTGCTGTCATCGAGACACGCCCTTCCCTTACTTGATGAATGGCTCGCAGGTTCACTGGGCAGTCCTGCGTCGCATGGTTGCGTGGGCCTGTCGTCCTGACACGCCGCCCAGACTTATCAAATGGGTGTAGGCGGAGGGCAGCCACATCACGATTTCCGGCAGCGCGCCAAGAGGCGGCGGACGTCACGGAGCCTAATGGCTCCACCGGAGAGGCCGCGCAGCGAGAGAAGATATTTCCAACGATCACTTTGTCGAGATTTTCGGCAATTAATCCATGGAACTTAATCGATGTCGCTATCTGAGATTTTGACCTCTTGGGAAAATCGGCGGGTTCTTCTCCTACCTTCAGGATATGAACCCGCTTCATCCCGATCATCTTAGCGCCGACGAGCGCCTTGCCGAAGTCTGTCAAATCCTCGCAGCGGGGCTCGTTCGGCTGCGCGCCAAACAGTCAACTCATATATCTGCGGACTTCGGAGAAAGTTCTCTCGCCTTACCGCCCAACCAGAGCCGTCATGCGAACCGCAACTCACGGAGATCGCAATGACACAATCGGTTCTGAAGCGCCTCACGGCGTTGAAAACGTCGCCAACAGCGGATTTGAAAAAACAATGGCGGGAGCTGTTCGAGACCGAGCCGCCGCCGTTTAATCGCGCCTATCTCGAAAGCAGGCTCGCTTACCGTATTCAGGAACTGGCCTATGGCGGCCTGAAACCCCATACGCTCGCGCGGATCGAAGCGCTGGGCGAACAGCTCGAACGCGGCAAGGGCGTGGTTCGAAAGGGTCAGTTGAACGATCGCCCGATCGTCGGCACGCGACTCATCCGCGAATATGACGGCGTTGAACACTGCGTGACGGTACGGCTAGATGATTTCGAATATCAGGGCCGCCCGTACAAATCCCTGTCGGCCATCGCCCGCGCCATAACCGGCACACAGTGGAACGGCCGCGTCTTCTTCGGACTCAAAAACCAGCGGAAGGCCTCATGACAAAACCTGTCATCCGAAAATTGCGCTGCGTGGTCTATACGCGAAAATCGACCGACGAAGGCTTGGATCAGGATTTTAACAGTCTTGACGCCCAGCGCGAGGCCAGCGAGGCGTTCATCGCCAGCCAAAAGGCCGAAGGATGGATTCTGGCGCCCGACCGATATGATGACGGCGGGTATTCTGGCGGCACACTTGAGCGGCCGGCGTTGAAGCGCCTGCTGGCCGATGTCGACGCCGGCAGAGTCGATGTGATCGTCGTCTATAAAATCGATCGCCTGTCGAGATCGCTGATGGATTTTTCTAAACTGGTCGAAACCTTCGACCGGGGCAATGTGACCTTCGTCAGCGTCACCCAATCGTTCAACACGACGACCAGCATGGGACGGCTGACGCTCAACATTCTATTGTCCTTCGCCCAGTTCGAACGCGAGGTGATCGGCGAGCGCATCCGGGATAAATTCGCGGCCTCCCGCAAACGCGGCATGTGGATGGGAGGCGTCGTGCCACTCGGCTACGACGTCCGGGATCGCAAGCTCTGGATCAACGAGTCGGAAGCAGCGACCGTGCGCATGATCTTTTGCCGATTCATCGCGCTGGGCTCGGCCATCAGGCTGGTGCGGGAGCTGAAGCAGAACGACATTCGTAACCGGCAGGGCAAGCCGATCGACAAATGCTATCTCTATCGCCTGCTCAACAACAGGATTTACATCGGCGAGGCCGTTCACAAGGGCGAGGCCTACAAGGGCGAGCATGAACCGATCATCGACGCCGAGACATGGCGCAAGGTGCGCGCCATTCTGAAAGACCCGCCGCGCCAGCGGTCGGCACGGACCCGGGCGCAGACGCCGGCGCTATTGAAGGGACTGATCTATGGCCCCGACGGTCGCGCCCTGTCGCCATCCCACACGCGCAAGGGCGGGCGGCTCTACCGCTACTACGTCAGCCAGACGGTTACAAAAGGAGGCGCCTGTGGCGAGCTCTGGGCCCGTGTACCGGCAGGAGACGTCGAGGCCACCGTCGTCGACCAGTTGCGAGGCATCCTGCGCGCTCCGGAGATGATCATTGGCGCATGGCGCGACGCCCGAGAAGAGGTCCCGGACCTGACGGAGCGCGAGGCTCGCGATGCCCTCGTCCGGCTGGATCCATTGTGGAACGAGCTCTTCCCGGCCGAGCAGGCCAGGATCGTCCAGCTGCTGGTCGAGCGGGTCGATATCTCGGCCGAGGGGGTGCGCATCAAAATCCGGAAAGACGGTCTCGACGGGCTGGTTGATGAACTCTCCGCCATCGCCGCCGAGCCGCGCCCAGGAGAGAAAGCCGCATGACCCGCAAGATCGTCGCCGACGACGCCCGCACGGTCACCGTCTACATACCATGGAGCCTGAAGAAACGCGGGGGCCGGAAGCTGGTGCTTGCCCCGGACGGGTCGCCGGTCGCGCCGACCGATGCGCCGAGCATCGAGAATGCCATGGTCAAGGTTCTGGCGCGCGCCTTCCGGTGGCGGAAATTGTTGGATTCCGGCGCTTACGCCTCTGTCGGCGAACTGGCGCTGGCCGAGGGTATCGACCCGTCCTATCTCGGTCGCGCCCTGCGGCTGACACTGCTTGCGCCCGACATCGTCGAGACGATTCTGGACGATCGGTTGCCGGATGGGGTGGGAGTGGCGGAGATTATGAGGCCGCTGCCGGCGGAGTGGGGGGAGCAGAGGGAGCGGTTGAGAACGGGACGGTAGGTAATTTGCGATCATTTTGATGGTTAATCGGAAACCTGCGTCCGTTCGAGCATTGCCAGAAACATCGATTCGCGATGAAACTGTCCGGGATGGACAAGCACACCCTCACAGAACGCGATATCTGCACGAAATTCATCCTGCCAGCGGTTAAGCGCGCCGGTTGGGACGAGATGCTGCAGGTGCGCGAGGAGGTCTACTTCACCAAGGGGCGTATCATCGTTCGCGGGAAGCTGGTGACGCGCGGTAAGGCCAAGAAGGCCGACTTCGTTCTCTACTACAAACCGAATATCCCGATCGCGCTGATCGAGGCGAAAGACAACACCCATTCGGTCGGCGACGGAATGCAACAGGCACTCGACTACGCGACGACCCTGGATATACCTTTCGTTTTTTCATCTAACGGCGACGGCTTCGTGTTTCATGACCGCACCGGTCGCAGCGCGAGTGTCGAAACAGATGTAGGTCTCGACGCATTCCCGTCGCCGACGGATCTCTGGACGCGCTATCGATCATGGAAGGGACTGGACAGAAAGGCCGAGGCAATCGTTCTTCAGGATTATTATGACGACGGTAGCGGCAAGGCACCGCGTTATTATCAAGTCAATGCTGTCAACGCGGCTATCGAAGCAATCGCGAAGGGACAAGACAGAATCCTGCTTGTCATGGCGACCGGCACGGGCAAGACCTATACGGCTTTCCAGATCATATGGCGCCTTTGGAAAGCTGGACGTAAAAAGCGAATTCTTTTTCTTGCCGACCGTAACGTGCTGGTTGATCAGACGATGATCAATGATTTCCGCCCTTTTGGCGCGGCGATGGCAAAACTCTCAACAAATTCGAAGACCATTGAGCGTCAGGACGGTTCCAAGGTTGATCTGACGTTGGCGCTCGATAAACAGCGGCGCATTGATACATCTTACGAAATCTATCTTGGCCTCTATCAGGCGATCACAGGGCCCGAAGATCGTCAAAAGCTGTTTCGCGAGTTTTCGCCCGGTTTCTTTGATCTGATCGTTATCGACGAGTGCCATCGTGGTAGTGCTGCCGAGGACTCTGCATGGCGGGAGATTTTGGATCACTTTTCAACTGCGACACATATCGGCCTTACCGCCACGCCAAAGGAGACGACCTACGTATCCAATATAGCCTATTTTGGTGATCCGGTTTATTCCTATTCGCTGAAGCAAGGTATCCGAGACGGCTTCCTTGCGCCTTACAAGGTGATCAAGGTTCATATCGATCGGGATGTCGAAGGATATCGCCCGGAGAAGGGCGCTCTCGACCGTGATGGCGAAGAGATCGAGGATCGCATTTACAACACCAAGGATTTTGACCGCACACTTGTGCTTGACGACCGCACGAAGGTGATCGCACGTAAAGTCACGGAATTCCTGAAAGAGAGTGGCGATCGTTATCAGAAAACCATCGTCTTTTGTGTCGATCAGGAACACGCCGCCCGCATGCGGCAAGCGTTGATCAACGAGAACACCGATCTTGTCGCCGGAAACCATCGCTATGTGATGCGTATCACTGGTAATGATAAGGAGGGACAAGATCAGATCGGAAATTTCATCGATCCGGAATCTCCCTATCCTGTAATCGTCACCACCTCCCGACTACTCTCCACCGGCGTCGATGCCCAGACCTGTCGGCTCATCGTGCTTGATCGTGAAGTTGGTTCAATGACCGAATTCAAGCAGATCGTTGGTCGTGGAACGCGCGTGCATGAAGACACGCGAAAATTCTATTTCACGCTAATCGACTTTCGCGGTGCTTCCAGTCATTTTGCTGACAAGGAATTTGATGGGGACCCAGTCCAAATCTATGAACCAGCCACTGACGATCCTATCGTGCCACCTGACGATGTGCCGCCTACAGGCGACGAGAAAGATCCACTCCCTGACACACCCGGCTCCGATGAAACAATCGTCGACGAACCCGGACTACCTTTGCCTCGGGGAGAGCCAAAGAAAAAGGTCTATGTCGACGGCGTAGATGTGCGCATCATTGCAGAGAGGGTCGAATATCTCGATGAGAATGGTAAGCTTGTCACGGAAAGTCTGCGCGATTTCACAAAGGCTGCGTTGAAGAAGCGCTTCGCCAGTCTTGATGATTTTCTCAAGCGCTGGAAATCGGCCGAGCGCAAGCAAGCGATCATTGAGGAGCTTGAGGCGGAGGGGCTGCCGCTTGATCCAATCGCCGAGGAACTTGGCAAGGACCTCGATCCATTCGATTTGATTTGTCATATCGCGTTTGACAAGAAGCCATTAACCCGCCGCGAACGGGCAGAAAATGTTAGAAAACGAGATGCGTTTTCAAAATATGGGCCGCAGGCCCGAGCTGTGCTTAATGCGCTTCTGGAGAAGTATCGCGATGAGGGTGTAATTAATCTCGACGACACCAACGTTCTTCGCATCGCACCCTTCAGCGAGATGGGCAGTGTCGTCCAACTCATTAGAGAGTTCGGCGGCAAGGAAGGCTTCGAGAAAGCCGTAAATGAAATGCAGGATGCTCTCTATCAGGAGACAGCCTAAAATGTTGAGAATAAGAGGGCTAGAAATAGATGAGGAACATCTTCCTCAACTAGTCAGGAATCATCGTCTTGCTTATCCGACTACGCCCGAAGTAGAGCAAAAGGCAAAACAGTTAATTGAGTCTGGTTTCCCGTCAGAAGATTGTGTCGCCTTTGTGCAGGATGTATGCCGGTGGGGTAGATACCCAGGAATCGCGGGAAAGGTTGCAAAGCATAATAAGATAGAGGATATCTCGCACGCCATGCGCAGTGCCTATGAGCAGTTGCGGGAGAGTAAAACAGTCGATGCACTCAAAGCAATTAATTTGCTTTATGGACTGGGCAGAGTTTCGTTCGCATCCAAGCATCTTCGTTTTTTGGCTCCCCAATCAGCAGTTATCTTGGATAGCCAGATTGCCAAAGGCTTACATTATAGAAGCGATCAGAACGGCTACCGCTCGTTCCTTGACGACTGCCTTTCACTGACAGACCAAATGAACAAGACTAGCATCCAGCACCCCTTTCGCCCCAATAAAAATTGGTATGTTAGCGACATCGAACTTAGCATTTTTGCGCAACTGCGTGGATCATGTCTTTAGTAAAGTAGAATCGAGGAGCACAAGTTGTCCGTTCGCACACTCGTCAAATCTATTCAGAAAATCATGCGCTTGGACACCGGCCTAGATGGAGACGCCCAGCGCATAAGTCAATTGTGCTGGATGTTCTTCCTCAAGATTATTGATGATCAAGACGAGGAATTAGAACTCACAGTTGACGGTTATAAATCGCCGATCCCGCGAAAACTACAGTGGCGATCATGGGCAAAAGACCCAGAGGGTATTACGGGTGATGCCCTGCTGGAGTTTATAGATGATGAGCTCTTCCCCAAACTTAAATCCCTGCCCGTGTCGCCACAAATCAGCGACAGGCGACGGATTGTTCGCGACGTTTTTGAGGACGCTTATAACTACATGAAATCCGGCCAGCTAATGCGGCAGGTAATCAACAAGATCAACGCTATCGATTTTAATACGCTTGCAGACCGTCAGCATTTCGGCGAGATTTACGAACAAATCCTCAATGATCTGCAATCGGCTGGAAACGCCGGAGAATATTACACACCTCGCGCCGTAACCGCCTTCATGGCCGACCGCATCGATCCACGTCCCGGTGAGACCCTATTCGATCCCGCTTGCGGCACGGGCGGGTTTCTGACCTGCGCTATTCGTCGCATGCGCGAGCACTATGTAAAGAAACCAGCTGATGAGCGTAAAATGCAGACAAGTCTGCGCGCCTTTGAGAAAAAGCAATTGCCGCACATGCTTTGCGTCACCAACATGCTATTGCACGGTATCGAAGACCCAAGCTTTGTGCGCCACGACAACACGCTGGCGCGCCCATTGATCAGTTGGGGGCAGGACGAGCGCGTCAACATCGTATTGACTAACCCGCCCTTTGGTGGATGGGAAGAAGACGGGATCGAAAACAATTTCCCGACCTTTCGCACCAAGGAGACCGCCGATCTCTTTCTGGCGCTGATCGTGCGCCTACTCAAACCTGGCGGACGCGCTGCCGTGGTGCTGCCAGACGGCACGCTGTTCGGCGAAGGCGTGAAAACTCGCCTGAAGGAACACCTGATGGAGGAGTGCAACCTCCACACCATCGTCCGCCTGCCAAACTCGGTGTTCAAGCCCTACGCCTCCATCGGCACGAATTTGCTCTTCTTCGAGAAGGGTGCGCCAACGAAGGAGACATGGTTCTTCGAGCATCGCGTGCCGGAGGGCCAAAAAGCCTATTCGATGACCAAGCCGATACGCTTTGAACACCTCCAACCTTGCATTGACTGGTGGGGCGGTAAAGAGCGTAAGGGGCGCTTAGAAACCCCGCATGCATGGCGGGTGACCATTGAGGAGGTGAAGGCCCGCAGCTATAATCTGGACATCAAGAACCCGCACAGCGTTGCCGATGACCACGGTGACCCGGAGGCGCTGCTCGAAGACCTCGCCCGCGCCATGGCTGAAACGGCGGGCTTGCGCGACCAGTTGAAGGCGATCCTCGCGGAGGCGCTGGCCCGATGAACGCCAAGCGCCTCTTGCAGCACTACGAACGGATCGCAGAGGCGCCAGATGCCATCGCCCGTCTACGCCGATTCATTCTCGATTTGGCTGTGCGCGGAAAGCTCGTGCCCCATGACCAGAGCGACGAACCGGCCTCGGAGCTGCTGAAGCGGATCGCTGCGGAGAAAGACCGGCTGGTTAAGGTGGGGGAGATCAGGAAGCCGAAGGCCCTTCCCGAAGTTGAGGAACCGCCATTCGACTTACCGCAGAATTGGTGCTGGACGCCGATCCGCGAAGTCGCGAGCGATCGAGGGCAGGAAATCCCGCAATCGACTTTCACCTACATCGACGTGACGGCCATCGACAAAGATGCGGGCGTTGTCGCTGATCCGAAAGTTTTGGAAGCCAGCGAAGCGCCAAGCCGGGCTCGTAAGATTACGAGGAAGGGCGATGTAATTTTTTCGTGCGTCCGCCCTTACCTGCTGAACGTCGCCGTCATCGAAACCGATTTTGATCCGCCGCCGATTGCGAGCACCGCCTTCGCGATCCTCAACGGGCACGGCCTTGTGATGCCGCGCTTTATGTGGATCGTACTTCGGAGCCCTTTCATGGTGGCGTGCGTTGAGGAGAACCAGCGCGGGCAAGCCTATCCGGCGATCAACGACGCGGATTTCGCTGTCCTACCATTTCCCCTCCCACCGCTCGCCGAGCAGCACCGCATCGTCGCCAAGGTTGATGAATTGATGTCGCTCTGCGATCGGCTGGAGACGGCGCGGGCGGGCCGCGAGGCGGTGCGCGACCGGCTGGCGGCGGCGAGCCTCGCCCGCCTCAACGTGCCCGATCCCGAAACCTTCCAGGCCGACGCCCGCTTCGCCCTCGACGCGCTGCCCGCCCTCACCACGCGCCCCGACCAGATCAAGCGCCTGCGCCAGACCATCCTCAACCTCGCCGTGCGCGGCAAGCTTGTACATCAGGATCCGAATGATGAGCCTGCGTCGGAGTTGCTGAAGCGGATTACAAAAGAAAAGGCTAAATCAACAAGGCGAAATAAATTTCTTCCAGAAATTAATGACGCAGAAAAGGCATACGCTGCGCCAGATAACTGGTGCTGGGTTAGAATGGGAAACATTTTTTCGATACGAACAGGTTTTGCTTTTAAGAGCTCGACTTATGCAGACAAGGGAACGCTTGTATTTCGGGTGACTAATTTTGATCGGGATGGTTTTTTTGATCTGTCAGACAGCGTGTTTTTTCCGACAGAAAAGATAGACGCAAAAATGTCTGGTTTCTTGATGGAGACCGGTGAGATCATAATGGTTATGGTTGGCGGCACAATTGGAAAGACAACAATTGTTGATGGGTCCATTCTTCCTGCTCTACTCAATCAAAACATGTGGCGTATTCGTTCTTTCGGCAGAATCTTGTCAAGCAAATTTGAGTATCTTCTGATCAAGAACATAAACCAGTCGATCCAAGGGCTCACGCAATCAACCCATGGACACTTCGCAATGAGCGATTACGAAAAAAGGGTATTTGCACTGCCACCGCTCAGGGAACAAGACCGAATCGTCGCCAAGGTCGATGAGTTGATGTCTCTGTGCGACCGTCTCGAGGCGAGCCTCACCAACGCTGACAAAACTCGTTGCCGTTTACTCAACGCTTTGCTGGCCGAGGCGCTGGAACCAGCCGCCGTGATCACAGCTTGATGGATGTGCATTAGCAAATTTAGCCCCCAGTCTCACCCGCCTACCGCTCGCAACCACCAAATCTGCCAAATTTCGTGTTTACAAAACTATCATCAAAACAGTGATTTGCGTCTCTGGATGTCAACATCGAAGTCCGGAGCTTTTGAGAGAATGGGCCATAGAGAGAGAAAAATGGCCCGGAGCGGATTCGCGCAGTCCGCAGCTATCGCCGCAAAGGTCCAGATTTCCTCGGGTTTTTGGGCGCGATCAGGGGAGAGAGAAATTCGGAAAATTCGCGACTGGTGGGCCGGGAGGGACTCGAACCCCCAACCAAGCCGTTATGAGCGGCCGGCTCTAACCAATTGAGCTACCGGCCCCGCCGCCTCGCGAGGTCTGGCGTTCCTACACGCTTCGCGACGGGTCCGGCAATATCTTTCCGCAGGCCTCCCCGCGCGGCGATCCCGTCTGCCGGCGCTCCTTCCCTGCCCTGCCCCCCGGTTACGGGGTTCGCAACCGATGGCTTCGGGACTAAACAGGGACCGTGTGAGCAGGTCTCTGGCGGGCGGCGTCGACCGCGGGAGTTGAGGGAGGACGCTTTGAGACAGGCTGTGACTCTGACGGAGGACGCCCAACGGGCGGCGATCGTGGCGGCGGCGCGTGAGCTGGCGCGTCTTGGCCTTAATCATGGCGCGACCGGCAATCTGTCGGTGCGTTCGGGCGACACGGCCCTGGTGACGCCCAGCGGCCTGACCGCCGACGCGCTCACACCGGAGAGCATCGCGCGAATGCCGCTCGCCGGCTCTGGCGATCATTTTGAAGCAATCTGGGAGGGGCCTTTGCCGCCCTCCAGCGAATGGCGTTTCCATATTGATATTCTGCGCGCCCGGCCGGAGGCGAACGCCATCGTCCACACCCACTCGCCCTACGCCACGACGCTCGCCGCGATGCGTCGCGACATCCCCGCAGTGCATTACATGATCGCCGCCTTCGGGGGGCCGAACGTGCGCTGCGTCGACTACGCACCCTACGGAACGCCGGAGCTGTCGCGTCTTGCGCTTGAGGGGCTGGAGGGGCGCACCGGCGTCCTGCTCGCCAATCATGGCGCCATCGTCATTGGCGCCGATCTGCGGCGGGCTTTGTGGCGCGCCGTCGAACTCGAGGATCTCGCCAGGCTGTATTATCTCTCGCTTTGCGCCGGCGGCGCCGTCATCCTCGACGAGGAGGAGATCATGCGCACGGTCTCCCGCTTCGACCATTACGGACCGCGAGAGGACGCCTGAGACCCTGCTTCAGCCGGCGAAATCGGGAAACATCCGGGAGAGGGCGTCGGAGTTCGCCGCGCAAATCCCGCGTTCGGTGATCAGGCCGGAGATCAGTCGCGCCGGCGTTACGTCGAAGGCGTCGTTGCGCGCCGCAACGCCTTGCGGCGTCAGCCGGATTTCGACCAGCGACCCATCGGCGGCGCAGCCGGCGATATGCGTCACCTCGCGCGGATCGCGCATTTCGATCGGGATATCGGCGACGCCGTCGGAGATACGCCAATCGATGGTCGAAGCGGGCAGCGCGACATAAAAAGGCACCTTGTTGTCGTATGCGGCGAGCGCCTTGAGATAGGTGCCGATCTTGTTGCACACGTCGCCGGACCGCGTCGTGCGGTCGCTGCCGACGATAACAAGATCGACCAGGCCGCGCTGCATGAGATGGCCGCCGGCGTTGTCGACGATCACCGTGTGCGGAATCGACTCGCCCTGCAATTCGCAGGCGGTCAGGCTGGCGCCCTGATTGCGCGGGCGCGTTTCGTCGACCCAGACATGCAGCTTCGCGCCGTCGCGCGCAGCCTTGTAAACCGGCGCCAGCGCGGTGCCCCAATCCACGGTCGCCAGCCAGCCGGCGTTGCAATGGGTGAGAATGTTCAGCGGCCGGTCGAGACCTTGCGCCGCCGCTTTGATCAGCGCCGCGCCATGATCTCCGATCGCCGCGCAGGTCGCGACATCCGCTTCGGCGATCCGCGCCGCCTCGGCGCAGGCGACCGCATGACGCTCCGCCTTGGTCGTGGACAGCAGCCGGGCGCGCAAGCGCTCCAGCGCCCAGCGCAGATTGACCGCGGTCGGGCGGGTGGCGAGCAGGCGGGCGCAGGCCGCCTCGATGGCGGCGTCGCCGGGATCGTCAGCGACCGCCAGGGCCAGACCCCAGGCGCCGGTCACGCCAATCAGCGGCGCGCCGCGCACAATCATGTCGCGAATGGCGGCCTCGACGGCGGCGCAATCTTCCAGCCTGCGGGTTGCGACGCGATGCGGGAGTAGCGTTTGATCGATGACCCACACGCCACGACCCTCGTCGTCGCGCCAGATCGTGCGGGTGTCGCGGCCATTCAGGCGCATGGGCGGTTTTCCTTCCCGGCGGTTCTTTGTCAACAGGCCGCGCCCTTGTGCCCTGTGGCCCGAAACTTGTAAATCGGGCGCGGGTCCGGCCGAACCCAACGGGAGAGCGTCATTGACATATTGCTGCGGAATACTGGTGCGCGAGGGGCTAGTGATGGTGGCCGACACGCGCACCAACGCGGGTCTCGACAATATTTCCACCTTCCGCAAGCTGCATGTCTTCGAGCGCCCCGGCGAACGCGCGCTGGTCGTCGCCAGCGCCGGTAATCTGTCCGTGACCCAGGGCGTTCTGCATTATCTCGCAGACGGGCTCGAGAACCCCGAGACCGGCGTCGACGAGACGATTTACGACTGCGCCAATCTCATGCAGGCCGCACATTTCATCGGCCGCGCGGTGCGACGCGCCCGCATCGAGGCGTTCGATCCGGCCGTGCAATTGGCGGGCGTGAATTTCGACGTGTCTTTGTTGCTGGGCGGGCAGATCGGCGACGCGCCGCCGCGTTTGTTCATGATCTACACCGCCGGCAATTGCATTGAATGCACGACAGACACCAATTACCTGCAAATCGGCGAACACAAATACGGCAAACCGATTCTCGACCGCGCCGTCAATTACGACACCAGCATCAACGAGGCGTTGAAAATCGCTTTGATCTCGATGGACTCCACCATCCGCTCCAACCTGTCCGTTGGCCCGCCGATCGACATCGTTCTTCTCAGGCGCGACGCGTTGCGACTGGACGTCTCGACCCGCATCGAGGCGAACGATCCCTATTTCCGCGATCTGCGCGAGCGCTGGTCGAAAGCCCTGCGCGAGGCGCACATGGCCATCCCCGCGCCGCCCTACGGCGACCGCGCGCCGTGACTCAAATCCTGCCGGCCGACGCCCGGGCGATCGTGCGGGCCGTCGAGATACTGGCCGCCGGCGGGCTGGTCGCCTTTCCCACCGAGACGGTTTACGGCCTCGGCGCCGACGCCGGCAATCCATTGGCCGTGGCGCGTATCTACGCCGCCAAGGGTCGCCCGGGCTTTAACCCGCTCATCGCGCATGTTGCGGATCTCGCCGCCGCGCAGCGGGAGGCGAAACTGTCGCCGACGGCGCAAAGACTTGCGGCGCATTTCTGGCCGGGCCCCCTTACCCTTGTGGCGCCTGTGAGCGCGACGGTCGGCGCAGCGGTCGGCGTTTGCGACCTGGCGCGGGCCGGACTGGCCAGCGTCGCCCTGCGCGCGCCAGCGCATCCCGCGGCGCAGGCGTTGCTCGTCGCCTTCGGGCGTCCCATTGCGGCTCCGTCGGCCAATCGTTCGGGCCATGTCAGCCCGGTAACGGCGGAACATGTCGCCGCCGATCTTTACGGCAAGGTCGATCTGATCCTTGATGGCGGCCGGACGCCCGCCGGCCTCGAATCGACCATCGTTTCCTTCATTGGCCCGGCGCCGGCGTTACTGCGGCCCGGGGCGCTGCCGCGCGAGGAAATCGAGGCGGCGCTGGGGGGCAGACTGGCGGCGCCTATCGACGCCGCGATCGTCGCGCCGGGCATGACCACCGCCCACTATGCGCCGGCCGCGCGTCTTCGGCTCGCGGCGCAAAGGCTTGAAAAAGATGAATATGGACTGGATTTCGCCGGCCGACTCGCCGCGTATGGGTCAGCGGACCGGATCGTCGCCGATTTGTCGTCCAACGGCGATATGATCGAAGCGGCGGCTAATCTATTCGCCGCCCTGCGCGACATCGACGCGCGCGGCCTGGTTAAAATCGCTGTCGCGCCTATCCCCTTGGAGGGGATCGGCGAGGCGATCAACGATCGTTTGCGCCGCGCCGCCGCAAGGTAACGGCGCTGCGACCGGGCGACGCCTGCGATACAAATGCATGAAAGGCTAAAAC
>JBBARD010000012.1:24747-49807 GCA_040399965.1 Methylocystis sp.
TAACGGCGCTGCGACCGGGCGACGCCTGCGATACAAATGCATGAAAGGCTAAAACCGATTCGGTTGAGGCCAATGCCTGTCCAAACTCACACCTCTGCCGCCGGGAGCAACATGACCGACGCCGTCGCCGCCGCCTTCGCCGCCCTGCGCGCCCACGCCCAGTCCCTCGTCGGGCGACGGACGCTCGATCTGTTTACGCAAGATCCCAGCCGTTTCGCAGAGTTCAGCGTCGCGCTTGACGACGACTTCCTGTTCGATTTCTCAAAACATAAGATAACGGGCGAGACGCTGTCGCTGCTGCGCCGACTAGCCGAAGCTCGCGGCCTTGAAGCCCGTCGTGACGCGCTGTTCGGCGGCGCGGCCATCAATATCACCGAGAGCCGCGCTGCGATGCACATGGCCTTGCGCGATCTCTCCGGTCGGCCCATTCGGGTCGGCGAAGAAAACGTGCGGCCGCTGGTCGAGACCGAGCGCGAGAAGGTCTATCGCTTCGCCCGCGCCGTGCGCGATGGCGAGGTTCGAGGCGCCACCGGCCAATCCTTTACAAATATTGTAAATATCGGCATCGGCGGCTCGGATCTTGGCCCGGCGATGGCGACCCGAGCCCTGTCGCCCTATCGCGGGGAGGGGCCGCAGGCGCATTTTGTCTCCAATGTCGACGGCGCAGATCTCGCAGACACGCTCGCGCCGCTTGATCTCGCGCGCACGCTGTTCATCGTCTCCTCCAAAACCTTCACGACACAGGAGACCATGGCGAACGCCGCCAGCGCTCGGGCGCGAATCGTCGCCGCGCTCGGCGAGGGCGCCGTCGAGAAACATTTCGCCGCTGTCTCCACCCGGCTCGACAAGGTCGCCGAATTCGGTGTCGATCCGTCGCGCGTGTTTGGCTTCTGGGATTGGGTGGGCGGACGCTATTCTCTGTGGTCGTCGATCGGACTGGCTCTGGCGATTTTTATCGGACCGGAGCATTTTACGGCGTTTCTGCAGGGCGGACAGGATATCGACGAACATTTCCGCGATGCGCCTTTCGCCAAAAACATCCCCATTTTGATGGGGATGCTTGGCGTTTGGCATCGCAACGTCAAGGGACGCGGCGCCCATGCCGTCATTCCCTACGATCAGCGTCTCTCGCGTTTTCCGGCCTATCTACAGCAACTCGACATGGAGTCGAACGGCAAGGCGGTGACGCGCGGTGGCGCGCAGGTCGACGAGGCGACCGGCCCGGTAATTTTCGGAGAGCCGGGCACCAATGGCCAGCACGCGTTTTTCCAGCTTCTGCACCAGGGCGTCGACGTGATCCCGATCGATTTTCTCGTCGCCGCGCAACCGACTGCGGCCGACGCGCATCATCACGCCCTGTTATTCTCGAATTGTCTGGCGCAGTCTGAGGCTTTCATGCGCGGCCGCACACTCGCCGAAGCGCGGGCGCAATTGCGCGCCACAGGCCTGAACGAAGAAGAGATCGACAAACTCGCCCCGCACAAGGTTTTTTCCGGCGACCGTCCCTCCAGCGTCTTTCTCTACACAAGCCTTGATCCGCGCACTCTGGGCCGCCTTGTCGCGCTTTACGAACATAAGGTGTTCGTGCAAGCGGCGATCTGGGACATCAATCCCTTCGATCAATGGGGTGTGGAACTCGGCAAGGAACTGGCCAATCGACTGGCGCCCATCGTCGCCGACGCGCAAACATCGACTTCGGAACTTGACGGCTCCACCGCCGGTCTGATCGCCTGGCGGCGCGCGCACATCGCCTGAGCGCTCAACGGCGCACTGGCCTGAGCGCTAAACGGCGCGGGCGACAAGGATGCTGGCGAGCGTCGGCAGGGCGTTGTCGAGCAGACGAAACTGTCCGAAACCCGCCGACCGCAGCAACGCCTCGATCTCCCCGACGCGACGCGGCTCGCCGCGCCCCATGGCAAGCGTATAGAAGCCATAATAGGCGTCGAGCGTCTCGGCGCCTTTGACGCCCGACATCGCCTCGATAATCAGCAGGGTCGCGCCCGGATCGAGCGCCCGACGGACATTGCGCAACAAAGCCCGCGCCGACTCGTCGTCGTGATCGTGAACGATACGGATCAGCGTGACCACATCGGCGCCGCGCGGGAGTGGATCGCGCAGGAAATCACCGCCGTGGATTTCTGCGCGCGACAGGCAACCGGCGGTCTCCAGCCTCCTCGCGGCGCGTTCGGCCACTGCCGGCAGATCGAACAGGCTCAGGCGGAGTTCGGGCGCGCGCTCCGCCGCCGCCGCCAGAAATACCCCCTCGCCTCCGCCGACATCCATCAAGTGCCGATGGCGCGAGAGGTCGTAGGCGTCGAGCGCCTCCTCAGCGACCATTGGCTGCGACGCGGCCATCAATGCGCTGTAGGGCGCGACCTGGTCCGGCGACAACGCCCTGGGGCCATCGCTGTCGGAATAGGGCCAGTAATCGGCCAGCGACGCCCGGCGTTCGCCTTTAAGCAAGGCTACGGGATCGATCAGGTCGGCATAGAGCAACGGCTGATGTTGGACGAGCGACAGCGCGGCGCGATTGCCGGCGAAACCGGCGCCCAACTGGCTTAGACCCCATCGTTCTCCAGACCGCTGTTCGAACAGATCAAGCGCGGCGCCGGCGGCAAGCAGACGACGTGTCGCCGCCGGCGACAGTCCGATACGCTCCGCCAAAGTCTCAATGCTGCACGGCTCGGCAAGCAGGCGCTCGAACAGGCCAAGCCGGACACAGGCGAACAGCACTTGCGAATAAACGAAACCAGCGGTGAGATCGAGGCCGGCGCGGGCGCGCCGTCGGGCGATCGGACGGGTGAGCGGATTGGCCCGCGACCAGCGCTGAAAAGCCGGGCTGGCGATCAGGCGATCGCGACGCGCGCGTATATCATCGAGCCACCGCGCGAAAAAAACCGCCATACGCACCTCCTGAGTTCTTCCGACCATCGCATAGCATACAAGCCCCAGACACACGCCGCGCGCACACGCCATCGCCGCCGTTGCAGGAAACCGGCGCATCCTGTAGACAGGTCAGGCGCAGTCGCGCCTAAGCGCCCGTAGCTCAGCTGGATAGAGTGCTGCCCTCCGAAGGCAGAGGTCGCACGTTCGAATCGTGCCGGGCGCGCCAGTTGTTTCAATTTTTCAGCCGAGAACTGACCCACTCGGCCCACCCCACACGATGGTTTCGACTCGCCACTACGCCAGACCATCGAATTCCGGGGTTAAAAAGGTCTCTCGATCGACTTGTCTGACATCAGCTCAATCGCGCAGTCACTCGTCTTGATCAAACACTGGATTCGATCATTTCAACAAGAGTCCCTTGCGGGCGCATGACGAGACATCGGATGTCTGAGAGACAAAACGAAAAAGCAGGAATGAGCCAAAGCGCTTCCCGCTGCAATATAATCAGTCCGGGACCCTGGTCTTTTGTTTTGTCACGCTTTCTTGCGCCAAACCGGTTTCCGATTCGGCGGAAAGCGATCTCAATCCCTCTTAAACTCAAATCGTGCTTTAGCCAAAGCGAACCGCTCTAGCGCCGATAACGGCGGATGGCCTCATGCGGCCAAGACGCCAAAATTGATGCAGATAACGATCTGCATGATAACAATTTCATAGACCAAAAAATTAAAATGAAACGTAAATTAACGATTGGAGGCAAAGTGATTCAGATTTGAGCGGCCGAATGGCGCTATTTTATTCTGCGCGTCGTGGCCAATGTCGGCCTGCCCGAGACAAGGAATGCCTGCAACGGAATATCAGTGTTGTGCGATTTCCTCCGGTGAAAGGACGAAGTCGGGTTCGTTCGGGATGATGTTGCTACAACGCCCCAGTCTCAATCCAGCGGCTTTTTGAAAAGTCTTCTTGTGCGCCAATTGGCGCAAGCATCGGTCGATGCGGTATATCGGCTCCGATACTTCCTCGATCATAACCACGTGGTCGATGAGATCCGGCTCCCATGCGGCTCCAATGAGATGGCACAGGACCGTGAGGTTGAAAGCTATCGACTGCGAAGCGCTGGAGACACCCTCCTCTATCGTTTCAGGGGATCGTTCCACGAGCCATCGCAACGCACGTTCAACAGCTTCTTCGCCATTGTCTCGCCGAAAGTCCTGGACTATTGGTCCATGCGCGATTCTTCGTCCGCCCAGTTTGTATAGGCCGGCAGGCAAGACCCCAACATCGCTGTAGCCGAGATTGGATTTTTGCAGTCCATGAGCCTCCAGGCTGGTCAGGGCAGTCGTCGCAATTCGCGCCGAGCCATAACCTCCCCGTCCAAACCAAATCGAGTCGATGTCGTCGTTCTGCGCATAGTCAAAAAAACGCCGCCGCCCGTGTCGCGTGATTGCTGCAAAAATGGCCATGCTTTCCAAAACATGCAGGATAAAAGCGGAGTTCTGCTTCAGGGCCGTATAGTTTTCTCGCCACGTCGCAAACCGGGCTGACGATCAATGGATCGATTTGCCCGGCGGAAGCAACCACGCCGATTTTGAAGCTTCGCCCGGGCATCTTCACTCCATCGGGTTATTTGCCGCTACAGGCGCAACCTGAATTATAGGTCGTGCGCCCTGACAGCCCGATTGGGTATAGATGGAGACGCGTCAGCCGCCCGCCCGTTGAAGTCACGTAGAGGCTTTGGACCCTTGCCTTGCCAAAGCGGTTATGCTTGCGCTTTGAAGTTAACCGCTCTGTGCAATGACAATCGCGCCGGCTGCGCTACCCGCCGAACGGCGTGCGAACACGCTGCCACCAGCCGCCTTTCTTGGGGCGATCCGGATCGGCCTCGGTGATGACCACTTCTGTCGGTTCGCGCGGGATTGAGGGCTCTACGGTTTCGACCATCATCTCTGCCGCAGGAGCCTCAGCGGGAGCAACCTCCTCAGGAGAGTGAGAGTGCGCATCGGGAGATAAGGCTTCCGTCTCGAGAGCCGGCACATGCGCCTGTCGCCGCGGCAGGCGATCAACCGCCGCCTCGACGCTGGAATCGCTCGGGAAATCCGCAGCGGGGTTGAGAAACTCCTCAGGCATGGGTGGCGAACGTCGCCAACGTCCGGGACCACGTTCGCGACGGCCGCCGCTTTCCGGACGCGGTTCGCGGGGCGCTGGCAGACCCTCAATGGCGACCATTGCCGCCAATCCCTCATCGGAGGGCTGCTCAGCCTCAAGCGGCATTTGCTCGCCACCGCCGCGTCCGCGCCGACGTCTCCGACGACGTCCGCGCCCGGCTTCGTCCTCGCCCTCCTCGGCTCCAAAACGCGGGCGTTGACGTCGTTCATCGCGAAGCGGTCGAGCCGTCGCGGCGGGGGCGTATTCCTCAATGGATTCGGCGACGTCCTCCGTCACGGGCTCCGTCTCGACAAATTCTTCCTCATCGAGCGGCGCCACGGCGATTGAGTCGACCCGAAGCGGGGCCGGCGTCAATGGCGAGCGGGGACCGGTGGCAAGTTCGCCACGCTCCAGCGCATGATAGACGGCGCCGGTCAACGTATCGTCGGCAGCAACCGTAATATGAACGCCGAAACGACGCTCCAGTTCTTGGAGGTGCGCACGTTTTTGGTTGAGAATATAAAGCGCGACAACCGCGCGAGTCCGCAGCGTCACATTATGTGAGGCGCTCTTTACCAAAGTTTCCTCGAGCACACGCAGTACATGCAGGGCGATCGACGCCGTCGAGCGCACATGACCGGCGCCAGCGCAATGCGGACAAGCCACGGTCGATCCTTCAATCACCCCGGCGCGGATACGCTGGCGCGACATTTCAAGAAGACCGAAATGCGAGATGCGGCCTACCTGAATGCGGGCGCGATCGTTCTTCAGCGCCTCTTTGATGCGTCTTTCGACCGCACGATTGTTGCGGCCCTCCTCCATGTCGATGAAATCGACCACGATCAGGCCCGCAAGATCGCGCAGACGCAACTGCCGGGCAACTTCGTCCGCCGCCTCCAGATTGGTGCGCAGGGCGGTATCCTCAATATTGTGCTCGCGCGTCGATCGACCGGAATTGACGTCGATAGCGACCAGCGCCTCGGTCTGGTTGATGACCAGATAGCCGCCGGATTTCAGCGTCACCTGATTAGAGAACATGGAGTCGAGTTGCGCCTCTACTCCGCTCTCGGCGAAAATCGGCCAGGCGTCGCGATGCTGTTTCACGTTTTTCACGTGGCTCGGCATCAACATGCGCATGAAGTCTTTGGCCTCGCGATAGGCCTCGTCGCCGGAAACCACGATTTCCTCGACCTCGCGACCGTAGAGATCGCGGATAGCGCGCTTGATCAGCGAACCTTCCTCATAGACCAGCATTGGCGCGCTTGAGCGCAGCGTCAGTTCGCGGACGCTTTCCCACAGGCGGAGCAAATATTCGAAATCGCGCTTAACCTCGGACTTGGTCCGACTGGCGCCAGCGGTGCGCAAGATAACGCCCATTCCTTCTGGCACATCGAGTTCGTGAACGATTTCCTTGAGCCGCTTGCGGTCGGCGCCGTCTGTGATCTTTCGTGAAATGCCGCCTCCGCGCGCCGTATTGGGCATCAGAACCGAATAACGACCGGCCAGCGAGAGATAGGTGGTGAGCGCCGCGCCCTTGTTGCCGCGCTCTTCCTTGACGACTTGCACCAACAATACCTGGCGTCTCTTGATGACTTCCTGGATTTTATAGTGACGACGGGCGCGGGGGACGCGGTAGGGCGTCTCATCCATGGCGTCGCCGCCAATGTGCTCGACATGGTCCTCTTCGTCGTGATCCTCGTCGTCATGCTCCTCATCACCGGAGGGGCGGGACCGGGACTCGATCACCGCCCGATCCTCCTCCGAACCGGGTTGATCGACTTCGGCATCTTCTGAGGCTTCGTGCGATTCCCGAACCGTGTCGCGCTCATCCTGCAAGCGCGCCTTGGCCTCGTGATCGGGTTCGGATGACCGTAGCGCATATTCCGCCGCCATCCCGGCCTCCACAGACCCGAAGCCGGAAGGATCGACCGACAGCGTGTGAATCGGCTCCAGCCCCTCCGAAGTGGTCGGTTCGGCGTCGCTGAAAACGTCCGCGGCGGCCTCCGATACTTCCGTCTCGACGTCAATATCGGTCATTCCCATCCCTGCCCCGGCGTGTTCCGCTCGCGACCCGGAGGATTCAATCAAGGCGTCATATTCAAAAGGCTCGCCGTACACCGTCTCGTCGACGGCGACGCGTTTTTCTGCGCCTTCGGTTTGACGGCGGCGGGATCGACGGCCGCGGCCTTGATGGCGTGAATCATCCTCCTCGTCCTGGCTATGGACGCGGCTCTCCTCCTCAAGGAGGGCTTGCCGATCGGCGACAGGTATTTGATAGTAGTCTGGATGGATTTCCGCGAATGCGAGAAAACCATGACGATTCCCGCCATAATCAACGAAAGCGGCCTGGAGCGAGGGTTCGACCCGCGTCACTTTCGCCAGATATATGTTGCCCCGAAGAGGTTTCTTGTCAGCAGCTTCGAAGTCGAATTCCTGAACGCGGTTTCCGCGGAGCACCACCACCCGGGTTTCTTCCGGATGGGATGCGTCGATCAACATCTTGTTGGCCATGGATAACTCGTTTCGGCGCTGCGCTGCCCGATGGCGGCGCGATCGACCATCCCGAACGGGACATGGCGACCGCAAGCCCTGGAGCCACGGCAAAGCAAGCGCTTGTTGTCAGAGTAAAGGGAGTGGGCCTTAAGCCCGGAGAACGCGAACCGACGCCCGGATCAGCGAACAAATTTCGCAAGACCGCCTGGCAGATGCGGCTAAACTGACGCTGTAGAGAGTCGGCGTAAGGGACGGAAGGGTTCGCCCGGCGATCATGACGGGCAAAAAGTCGAACAGCCAGCAGGACAAAAGCCGCTACTGTCGCCGGGAAACTCCGGGCGACGCTAGCAAGAGATGACTGACTTTGCATGGTTATAACCATGATATCGACTGAAAACCTCCGGTGGCGCATTCTGGCGACGCGAATATTTTTGCGAAAACGGAAAGCAATTACAATGCTTTACATGTTTAAGCCGCTACGCGTCGCCTCAGATGATCTTCATACAAGAACACGGGCGGATGCGCGAAGAGAACTCGCGCACTGATTTCAGCGCACATTGCCTATGTAACTCTACCGGTCCCGGGGCGCAAGCGGCGCGACACAAGGCTCAAGTTTGGCGCAACCGAGCCCGGGAAGACGATCTTCTTAAAAGCCCCGCCGCCTTCGCGCTGAACCCCCGCCATATTGCACTTTGCAGATTTTTGCGCATCTTAATGCGCAGGGGGCGCACGGACCCTGGAGCCTGCGTCTTAACAATTGGGCCCGGGTGAGGCGCGGATGAATGCCTTTCCGGGGCGCTTGCGCGATGCGAGGAAGCGGCGAGTCAGCGACCGGAAATCAGAAAGCCGGGGCGCGCACAGAACGTCGGCGTCACTTAGCTTATCCACTTAATTGATCGCGGAGACACATTAATGATCGCAGATGCTTTATCCGTAGGTCAGCGGGCGAGAGGTCTGAGCGGCGGGTATTGGTCCCGGGTGGCCAGAAACCTGTGTTAATGGCCTGAAATCATATTACTCACCCTGGAGAAAAAGCCGGCTTTTTCCTCTCCGGCGGACTGTGGAGGTCGCCCGTTTTTATCCGCAGAGGTCTTGATCAGGTCCCCAGGCTGGCTTTTGTCTGCGGGCGGCGATTTTTCGCCGCCTATAACCTCAACAGGATGGCCAAGGAAGCTCCAGAAACTGTCTTTCCTGTCCGGATCCTTGACCTTACTCAAGTCCTGAGAAGGCGTCCGCAACCCATCAGGGGGCTCCGACAAAAGATTGCGGGAAGGAACCGACCCTTCATCCTCGTTCAATCTCGCGCGGTTGGCGCGCAAATTCATCACGGATCCTAAAATACCGCTATCGTTTTGTTCTTGCGCACCCGCAGTTTGTTCCGGTTTGTGGCGCGGACCATGAAGATGTTCGAGTAGAGTCGGTTTGGGTTTTTCTGGCTGCGCGCCCGGATGACGCGCAAAACGGTCCGTTCGTCGGGTTCCGCTGTCGGCGTCAACCGGCCAGCCCTCCGGCTGATGTCTCTCACGCGGGGCGGGCAAGGCGTCTCTCTTGGGCGGCATCACCAGTTTTGGACGCTCGCTGTAATCAATCTTTTCCATAGATTTATTCGACGTAATGCCGAGCATGTCCGAAACAGTGCCAAGAGTTGAATTATCATCCGCCGCCAGAGCGCGGGAAGCGCTCAACAGCAACAGAAAAGTTGAGGCATGGACGAACGTTATCCGCCAGTTTTTTGTCTGCACGCTTCCGTCTCCTCTCTTAGGGGAGTTGGAGATAATATTCATCTTCATTGAATTATAAATGATTTTGGTAATTTGATGACCATTTTCTGACACGGATGAAAAGCGCCCACCCCGTCATCATTCCTCAAGCAGCCAAGACTTCCGGCGTAAAAGCCTTGGCGGTCTCGATTTAAGTTCTCACTGCAACATTCCTGCGGCATTTCACTCGATTTCGTCGAATTTGCGCCGTAATCGACGCCCGGCATGACGCATTTCAGCAACATCAAGACAAAGCGATCTTCGTAATTGAGACGTTTCTGCAACAGTTAAAGGACATTTTAAATCAGATTTCTCCATATGTCTTTTTTGTCATGAACTTGTCATCTAATCTGCGATCCCAGTTTAAAAAGGGTTTTGCCCGGGGTCAGAAGCGCCGCCGACGCATCGCGATCGGGACCTCCGCCGGAGTTGGATTGATGAATCGTCAGATCGCCCGCGCCCTACTTTTATTTGTCACGCTGTGCTCAAGCTCGCAGAATTTCATCGCGCCGGCGCGGGCGGATACAGCTTCAGAGATTGCCGCCCTAAAGGCGCAACTCAGGCGGCTGGAGACAAAATTCGCACAACAGAAAAAAGAAGAACGGGAAAAAGAGAGGCAGGCGAGAAATGTCAATAACGCCGCCGAGGCCTCAGGCGGGATGGATGCGCCGCCTCCCGTCTTCGTCGATCTGCGGAAAGGTTTGTTTATTGAGTCGGCGGATCACGAATACGCATTTAAATTTGGCGGACGTGTCATTGCCGATGGCGGTGGCATCTCCCAGCCCCTGAACGGATTCAATGGCAATGCGAATTTCCGTCAGGTGCGTCTTGAGACGGAAGGCAAGGTGCATTCGTGGTTCTATAAAATCCAGTATGATTTCGCCACAACAACAACAGGTCAATTCAACGCAAATGTAATCACCGCCGGGCAACAGTTTATCTATAACGCTGCAGGCGACGCAATCGGCCTGAACCCCAACTATCGCTATTATACAGATCGTAATTTCATATTTGCCGGCATGCGGGATGTGTTTTTTGGCGTGCAAGACAAACGCCTGTCGTCGGAATATCTTGAACAACCGGTATTTTTTCGTATCGGCAATATGTTTGAGCCTTTCGGCCTCGAGTCCCAGGCCTCCACAAAATTTCGCGACACGATCGAACGACCGATGGTGTCTGACGCCCTTCAACCAGCCCGTCACCTTGGCGTCTCGATCGGTCTGATCGGAAAAGGGGACTGGGGCGCAAACTTCGGTATTTACACGATCAGCCCGGAGGACATGATCAACCAGCCGCCATCATCGGCTGGACAATACGCCCAGGTTGGCGTGCTGAAATATCCTAACATCACAAATCCGAACGGATCGAACTGGTGGCAGTCCTACGGAGGAGCGCCCTATTTTGATCTTACCGGACGCCTCACCTATTCGCCCGTTCACGATGAGCATCTTCTTTTGCATGGCGGCGTTTCCGGCAATTACCATCAGGTCAATTCCTCGACCGGCTGGAACGACGATCGCAACATGATCGTGGGAAATCGTATCCGCTCGGAAGCAAATGTTCTCAATCAGGCATTGCTCGGCACAACCGACCTCTCCTGTGGACCAGTCTCCCAGTTACAAGGGCTGCCTTCAGGCTTTAACACCAGCACGGCAGGCGGGAATTGCGTAAAAAATATCGAGAAAATTGGTTTCGATTTCGCCGCCTCCTATTACAACTGGTTTATTCAGGCCGAATACACCGGAGCCTGGTATAATCGAAATAGTTTTCAGGTCGCCCAGGCGGCCCTCGCGCAACAAACGGCCCTGGGTGGAGGCGGAGCTGGAAATGGTCTTTATCTCGCACCGGCGAATAATAACCTTTTTTTCAGCGGATATTATATAACCGGCGAATGGTGGATCACAGGCGAGGAGAAAGCTCAGTCCTATGACCGAACCGACAAGAATGGCGCGAACTTCGCCCAATTAAGAATCAAGGACAAGTTCAGTGACGGCGGCTGGGGCGCCTGGGGTCTTGTAGGTCGGCTCAGCGCGCTCAACCTGAATAATGGCCCCTACTCGGGCGGCGGTCTATATAATATGTTAACGCTCGCCTCATTCTGCCCGAATGGCAACTGCGCCAACAATCCATTCATTGGCGCCGGCAGGAATGCCGGAGCTCTCACAGCGATCGTAAACTCCGGAGTCTATGGCGGCGCGCAAACAAACGCGACGCTTGGCGTTAACTGGTATCCGGACAATGGCGTCGCCTTCCAGGCGAATGCGACAAGGGTCATGAATATCTCGGCGCCGCTAAACTGGAACAATCTAACGAGCTATAGCTCCGGCTCTCACCCTACTCTCTTCGAATTCCGGACGAAAATCTACTTCTAGCTCCAATGTCGATGTGCTGGACTTTTCCGGTTCACGAGAAAAATATTATAGCGAAGCCAAATCGAAAACAGATTTTCGTGGTTTGACGGGAAACAGCTACGCCAACTCAACCAGAGAGAAACAAAATGAATAAACTCGTTAGAAAATTTGCCTTACCGGCCGTACTGGCGACATTTTCAATAGGAGGGATCAATATGGCGCAAGCCCAGGATCCATTAAAATATCCGCCTTTCTCATGGCCATCAGAGGAGACTGAGAAGCCTTCGCCTCCGGAAAGGAAAGTAGCGCCCAAACCCGGCAAGCCGGATATTTATCAGACCAGAGACGCATCAAAGCAATGGTACGATGGCGATTTTCTCGGGATGGACGACGATTGATTGAAACAAATCTACAAATCAATCGGCTTCAATGTCGCCAGAAATGACAGAAGGGAACGGGGTTTTCGTCGGGTTCGCCGCCCACGATCCGGCCGGTAGCTTGGGGACCGGAACTCCTCAACAGCTACCGCTGGGCATATATCCACATTTACGATGATGCGGATTATAATTATCATGATCGCCGTATCTGAACTTGTGATCCTTACCCTTGTAATGCTGATGCGGATTACTGTGCACGACGGGTCGTTTCGAATTCAGGTGACTGGCGAGAGCAATCGTTGGCGTCAAAGCTGACATCAACCCGCCAACCAGAACTATGGTCAGTTTTTTCATGATATTTCCTTAAATTGCGGCTTCAAAACCCATCGCGCCTTCCTCAGGCGACGTGAGTTATAGCATAATTCTATACAATGGACCGTTTTAAGGCGAGAAGAACTGTCAAAAAATATTTTGCGGCGCAGCAAATCTGAAAATCACAGGAAATGAACTAAAATTGCGGCTTCTGCCAGTCGCGCATGCGATTCGCCAACAAAAAGCCATCCGCACTCCCTGTTTCACGGAGAAAATCTCTCGCAGCGACGTTCAGGCGTTCAATATTATCGGCTTTATATTTGCCGCTGTTTGTATCAAGCTCGGCGTTGGTAATAATAACGAGAATGCGCTTCATCTGCCCATCTTCCAGGTTCGCGGTCCAGACTTTGGCCCCACGCGCCAGTGGATGCGAGAAAAGCATTATTCCACTCCCCCTAAAAATACGACCGTTCAGTCCGGGGCATTCCAAACGCAAAGAACTGTCACAATCAAGTGGAGGGAATTCTCTCGCCTGCAACGTCGCAGCGGCCATTTTTTGCTGATGTACGAAAAGGTTAGGATTTACTCACAATAACCAAAATAGGGAGGCGTCGTGCCATAAAGGCGAAGATAATCTTTATTTATTTTGATCGGGAATCCTGGCTCATGGAGCCGATGAGTTCAGACATAACTCGCCGTAAACCATGCATCTGGTCCAGCAGATGAAGGATAACATCGAGTCCGGCGTCATTGACGCCCATATTCTCGCGCAAATCGATAATGAGATTGGCCCGCGCCAAGTCGAGGTCGGAAAACAGCCAGCCTTCCGCGCTCTGTTTGGGGAGCAGCCATTCTTCTTGGATCCAGATCTGTAACGTCTGCCGATCGATGCGCGCCTGTTCCAGAAATTCGTGTTCCTGAATGATCATGGACTCATGTCCCTGCGGGGATCGTAGGTTGATGCAGGTTTCCACTTCGTCAAGAACGCGTCAAGCTCGGCGTCCGGCGTTTCCGGGATCATAACCTTAAGTCGCACAAATGCGTCTCCGGGCGCATTTGGACGCTGCACGCCCTTGCCCTTCAAACGTAACAGCGTTCCAGTGTTCGAGCCTTTCGGCACTTTGAGCATGACAGAACCAGAGGGCGTTGGCGCCCGCACGTCGGCCCCGAGGGCGGCCTCGGTTATTGTGATCGGCAGATCAAGGTGGATGTTATCTCCTTCTCGCCTAAAAAATTTATGGGGTTGAATCGTGATCTCGACCAGCGCGTCGCCTGAGGCCCCTTCGCCAGGGGATGGCGCGCCCTTGCCACGCAGGCGCAAGATTTGCCCCTCCTCGATACCCGGGGGGATTTTCACTTCCAGAGCGCCGCCGTGGGGAAGACTCACGTGCTTTACTGCGCCAACAACGGCGTCAAGAAAATCGATCGGCAATTGATAACTCAGGTCGTGGCCACGGGCGTTTTTCGCCTCCTGCGCCCGTCTTTTTAAAATTTCAGCAAATATATCGTCAGCGCCAGAAAAATCCGCATACCCGGCGCGCGCCTCGTATGGATTGTCCGCCGTCTCCGCGGCATAATGTCGATAATATTTGTGCTGAGGTCGCTCGGCGCCAGTTTCATCGATCTCGCCAGCGTCAAATCGACGGCGCTTTTCCGGATCGCCAAGCAGATCGTTGGCGGCGGACACTTGCTTGAAGCGCTCTTCGGCGTTTTTATCGCCAGGATTGAGGTCGGGATGCAGTTTCTTGGCGAGTTTCAGGTAAGCCTTCTTGATATCCGCCTGTGAGGCGGAGGACGAAACGCCAAGTGTTTGGTAAGGATCTTTCATCGCAGCCTGCAGTGTGAGACCGTCACTTGCCCTGTCAGCGCTCACCCTATCAGAAAGCCCGGTCCCTCCGCCAGTTCGCCATCACATGGGACCAAGGTGCGCGAGATCAAAGCTCGCGACGTCACGCAGCAGCTCAATGAACGACATCGCCCAGTAATCCGCCAGTCTCGCGCCTTTCAAAGCGTCGGCGCGGGAAGCGTTTCCCATAGCCCCGGTTGACGACAAGTCCTGCGCCATCCAGCCAAACCCGGCCGGACGGTCCGCCCGCAGCCAGCGAAACTCTTTTTCGAACTCCAGCGAAGCTGGAGCAAAATCGCCCGCCTGAGACATATCGACGAGATCAGGCCGGAAGGCGAGCATAAGCGAGGTTTCGATATCGCCGCCGTGAACGCCATGATGGATCTCCTGGGGATCGAACAGACCCTCGGGATAGCCGAAGCGCGACCATGAACAGGTGACCGCCAGCGCCTTGAAACGGATGCGTAAATCCAGCGCGACCTGAGACAGCAGCGCCGAATTGCCGCCATGAGAATTGATCAGCAGGATCTTGCGCGCGCCCGTTCGAAAAACGCCTTCCGCGATGTCACCGAGCAGGCGCCCGGCGGTCTCGGGTCGCAGCGCCAGCGTCCCGGCGAAATCGCTGTGCTCCAGTGAAACCCCGATAGTCTGGATCGGCAAAAAAATCGTCTCAATATCTTTCGGTAACAGCGGTATGACGCGTGCCAGGCAACCCTCCATGATCATCGCGTCGACGCCGAGCGGCAAATGAGGCCCATGTTGCTCGACTGCGGCCACCGGCAACACGGCTATGGCGTGCGACAGCTCGCGCGCATTGAAATCGCGCAGGGATCGATTCATCCAGTAGGGTGACGACATGTCAGGCGCCCATAAAAGTTTTCAGGCGCGACAGACGTGCGCGCAGGTGACGAATTGACTATATCCAAGTTCAGCAAAATCAAAAAGGAGCCATACGATGGGCGCCCATGCGATCGACCGCCGCAAGTGCTTGATGTTTCTTGGCGCTGCTACGCTACTGATGAGCCGGACAGGCCCCGCCCGCGCCGTCGGGAAAATGACGATGCACAAGAGCGCCACCTGCGGCTGCTGCAGTAAGTGGGCGGCGCGGATGCGCGAGGCCGGTTTTGAAGTCGAGGAGGTTATCGAAGCCGATATGGCGGCGATCAAGACGAAATTCGGCGTGCCGACAGCCATGCAATCCTGCCACACCGCCCGCATTGATGGTTACCTTGTTGAGGGCCATGTGCCGGCGGACGCCCTCCACCGGTTGCTGACGGAGCGCCCCGGCGTTTTGGGCGTCGCAGCTCCCGGCATGCCTGCGGGCTCGCCCGGCATGGAGGCAGGCGAAGCGGAGGTCTATCCGCTCTACTTGTTCGACGCGGCGAGTTCTAGGGAATTTGGCAAGTGGCGAGGCTCAAAACCTGCATGATCCGGCCAGACCGCTGACGCATCCCGCGCAGGCAAACCCAGATAACGCGCGCCCCCAAGACCGGCGGCCCGGCCAGTGGCGAAAGCCGCCTGAAGCAGATAGCCGCCGGTGGGCGCGTCATAATCGAGCATTTCTCCGCAAACGAAAACGCCGGGCAAAAGCCGCAACATAAGATCTCTATCACACGCCTCGAAACTCACTCCGCCCGCCGTCGAAATCGCGCGCTCGAGTCCCGAAACCCCAACAATAACGAGTGGCGCGTTTTTGATCAGATTGGCCATGACCCCGGAGTCGCGCGGCAAGCCCATCGGAGACGCCTCGCGCAGCAACCCTATTTCCGTCGGGGTCAGACCCGCCCGTCTCAGGAAAGTGGCGTGAGATTGTTTCGGCGGACGTCTGGATAGTTTGCGCGCCAATTGCTCCTGAGAGGTGTCTGGCCTGAGATCGACATAAATTACGGTCGATTGTCCACAATCGACGGCCTCACGAAGTCGGGAAGAGAGCGAGTATGCCGGGCCGCCCTCAAGTCCGGTCCTGGTGACAACAATATCGCCGCGCGCGGTCGCCAGTTCAGGGCCAGTTGCGCCAGCATCAGTCGAACCGTGGCGAAGCAATACGTTTTTCAGCGGCTGTCCCTCAAAATCCGCCCGATAAAGCGCGCTCCAGCCTACACATAGACCGGCATTCGCAGGTCGAAGGGGATGAATCGCCACTCCGGCGGCGGACAACGACTTGACCCAGCTCCCATCTGAACCGAGTCGTGGCCAGGAAGCCCCGCCAAGAGCCAGGATGACGGCGTCGAACCTGTGGAGCGCCTCTGCGCCGTCCGATCCCTTGATGCGCAGTCCTTCCTCACCTGCAAAGCCCAGAAACGAATGTCGCGGCGCGATAACGACACCGAGGCTGGCAAGGCGCGAAAGCCAGGCGCGGAGGAGAGGCGAAGCTTTGAAGCTTTTGGGAAAAACCCGACCACTGGAGCCGACGAACGTCTCTTCGCCCAATTCGGCGCAAAAATCGCGAAGAGCCTGCGGCGGCCAGGCGCGAATGAACGGCTCCATCTGGGGCGCCCTGACCCCGTAACGCGAGATAAAGCGCTCCAATGACTCGCTGTGCGTGATGTTCAGGCCGCCACGACCAGCCATAAGAAATTT
The DNA here is from genome assembly GCA_040399965.1 of Methylocystis sp. Lineage (GTDB taxonomy): Bacteria > Pseudomonadota > Alphaproteobacteria > Rhizobiales > Beijerinckiaceae > Methylocystis. Next base: position 41,495 of record JBBARD010000012.1, read on the forward strand.
GCGGGCGGGACTGGCCATGTGATCGTAAACGGTCACAAGCCCGCCTGCCCGCGCCAGTGTTTCCGCGGCAATCAGCCCTGCGGGCCCCGCGCCGATAACAGCGCAAACGGGGCGCGCGTCGTTGTGATAATAGGGTTTCATCACCTTGGTGATTGTCTTGACGGCCTCGCGCGACGATGGAGTTTTGCCTAATTCCGGACTTCGTCTGACGAGGGAGATTGAACTGTCTGAATTCCTACCATAAACGACAGCCGTGACGAAAGAAGTCGTAAATGTCCGCCAATGACCAGCCACAATCGGACGCCGCCGCCACAGACTACTCCTTTGAGGTCCAGGCGGAGAGCGCAGGCGTCCGGCTCGATCGGTTTCTCGCGGAACGACAGGAAATCCTCGCGGCGCATCTCTCGAGAAGCCGCCTGAAGATGCTGATCGAGGCGAACAAGGTGTGTGTAAACGGCGCGATTATCGAAGAACCGGCGCGAAAGCTGTCTGCCGGGGACATTATTTCGCTCTCGGTCCCGCCTCCAGCGCCCGCAGTCCCTATCGCCGAGGATATCGCCCTCAACGTCGTTTACGAGGATGACTATCTCATCGTGATCGACAAACCGGCCGGCCTGGTCGTTCACCCGGCCAGCGGCCACGAGAGCGGGACGCTGGTCAATGCGCTCATCGCCCATTGCGGCGAAAGTCTTTCAGGCGTCGGCGGCGTGAAAAAACCGGGAATCGTTCACCGGATAGATAAAGACACCAGCGGGCTGCTGGTGATCGCCAAGACGGACTCGGCGCATCATGGGCTATCGCGGCTCTTCGCGGATCATGGCCGTACCTTGCCGCTGACCCGGGAATATCTGGCTTTTGTCTGGGGCTCGCCTGACCGTGCGCGCGGAACGATCGAGACTTCATTGGGGCGGCATTCGATCCAGCGCGAAAAGATGGCGGTTGTTGCTGAAGGACGCGGGCGCGAGGCGATAACCCATTGGGAAAAGCTTGCAGATTACGGGGTCGCTTCTTTGATCGCCTGTCGGCTGGAGACCGGTCGCACGCATCAAATCCGTGTGCATCTGGCGCATATCGGCCATCCATTGATCGGCGACGCCATCTATGGCTCAGGCTTTAAAACCAAGATCGCAAAACTGCCGGAAGCAGCCCGGCAGGCGGTCGAAAAGCTCGGCCGTCAGGCGCTGCACGCTGCGACGCTCGGCTTCGCGCATCCGCAAACGGGAGCGGAGCTTGAGTTCGGGAGCGAACTGCCGGCTGATTTGCAGGCGCTAAAGGAATCCTTGACAAATTTCACGCGCTGATGCGGAGCCATTGACCCCGCGGGTCATTCGCGACTAGTACAAGCCATGACATCGCGTTTACTGACGGCCCAAAGCGCCAAACCGCTTTTTTCATACAGGAAATATTGGGCGCAGCGCTTCGGCGTTGCGCCATTTCTGCCGATGTCCCGGCAGGAAATGGACCAACTCGGCTGGGACTCCTGCGATGTGATCCTCGTCACCGGCGACGCCTATATCGATCATCCGAGTTTCGGCATGGCGATCATAGGACGACTACTGGAGGCCCAGGGTTTTCGCGTCGGCATAATCTCCCAGCCTGATTGGCGCGACGCCAGCGACTTCCGCGCGCTGGGCAAACCAAATCTGTTTTTTGGAGTGACCAGCGGCAACATGGACTCGATGGTCAATCGCTATACGTCGGACCGGCGGTTGCGTCACAATGATAGCTACACGCCGGGTGGCGAAGGAGGCAAACGGCCCGACCGCGCCGTCATCGTATACGCCCAGCGTTGCCGTGAGGCCTACCCCGAGGCGCCAATACTGCTGGGCGGCATTGAAGCATCGCTGCGTCGCATCGCTCACTACGACTATTGGTCCGATAAGGTTCGGCGTTCGATCTTGCTCGACGCCAAGGCCGATCTATTGATCTTTGGCAACGCCGAACGGGCGCTTGTCGAAGTCGCTCACCGGATCGCCAGCAAGGGTCTTCATCAGGATTTCTCTGATATTCGCGGCCTTGCTTTCGTACTCGAGGCGACGCCGCAAGACTGGACCGAAGCTCAAGCCGACGATCTCGATACGCCCGACGAGGGCCGGCGGCGATCATCAGACGAAGAATACAGCGACAGAATCGTTATCCGCCTGCCCGCCTATGATCAGGTGAAAGAGGACCCTGAGTCCTACGCGCGCGCGTCGCGCGTGCTGCATCGTGAAAGCAATCCCGGCAACGCCCGGCCGATGATCCAGCGGCACGGTGATCGGGAACTGTGGCTGACCGCGCCGCCCATTCCGTTAACTACGCCGGAAATGGACGCTGTTTACGAGTTGCCTTTCGCACGCGCGCCGCACCCTTCTTATGAAGGCGCAAAAATTCCGGCCTGGGAAATGATCCGTCATTCGGTGACGATCATGCGCGGCTGTTTCGGCGGCTGCTCTTTTTGCTCGATCACCGAGCATGAGGGACGCATCATCCAGTCGCGTTCCGAAGGTTCTATCCTGAAAGAAATTGAAACGATCCGCGACAAGGGCGAGGGCTTCACCGGAATTATTTCCGATATCGGCGGCCCGACCGCCAATATGTATCGGATGCGCTGCAAAGACCCACAAACCGAGGCGATGTGTCGACGCCCCTCCTGCGTTTACCCGGATATATGCAAGAATCTTGACACCAGCCACGATCCGTTGATCCAGCTTTACCGCAAGGCGCGCGCGCTGCCGGGCGTGAAAAAAGTCATGGTCGCCTCCGGCGTGCGCTACGACCTTGCCGTGAAAAGCCCAACATATATTCGCGAACTCGTCGAACATCATGTCGGCGGTTATTTAAAAATAGCGCCCGAACATACGGAGAGCGGCCCGCTCTCCAAAATGATGAAGCCGGGGATCGGCTCATACGACCGCTTCAAGCAATTATTCGACGCGGCGGCGCGCGCCGCCAAAAAAGACTATTTCCTTATTCCTTATTTCATTGCCGCTCATCCCGGTACGACGGATGAAGACATGATGAACCTGGCCCTCTGGCTGAAGCGTAACAAATATCGCGCCGATCAGGTGCAAACATTTCTTCCCTCCCCGATGGCCTTGTCAACGGCGATGTATCATACCGGGTTCAACCCGCTGAGGCCGGTGCGGCGCGGGGCCTCCGAAGAGGTGGAAACGATCAAGGGATTACGTCAGAGACGACTACACAAGGCTTTTTTGCGGTATCACGATCCGGAAAACTGGCCGGTATTGCGCGAAGCCCTGAAGGCGATGGGGCGCGCCGATCTGATTGGACCCGGCAAACACCAGCTTGTTCCTGCTTGGCAACCCGCTGGCTCCGGCGATGCGGGTGAAGGGCGTCGTCTGGCAGGCAAAAAAAATCCGCACGGTGGGAGAGGTAAATTTCTGACCAAGGGCGTTTTGAATAAAATCGAGCCGCCTAAATATTAGGCGTATTTTCAGGTCGCAGTTTGTTTATGAAGCTGTTTCCGACAGAAATCGCTCGGTTTCCTTTACAACGGCGGCCAAAAGTTCGTTGAGACGGGAGCTAACCCCAGGGGTAAGCGCCGCGCCTGGAGTAAATTCTTCAACATCAATGGCGAAAACGACGCACAGGCGAGGCAGTTGCTCGAGGCTTCGCGCCAGTTCCAGTCCAGCCGCCAATCCAAAACCATGCGAGCTGAATGTCGCCAAATTTGTAGGAATTGGCGATACAGCAACATCGAAACGATGAATTGTCCCGGCAAGCGATCCGGATCTGCAAGCGTCGATAAGGATAGCCCCTTCGGCTCCCGTTAAAGCCTCCAGCAATTGAGTCGCTTCGCCTTCAATCTCGACCAGGCGAATTTCTGGGGGACTTATCTTCTCCAGAGCCCGAAGCGCCAATACACCAATCGCATCGTCGCCCCGCATGATATTTCCTACGCCAATCACGACGATAGATTTGTCCGGGGGCATTCTAGCCACGATCGATATCGAGGCGGAGAAAATGTGTGGCGCAGGAAATGCAGGGATCGTAGTTACGCACTGTTTGCTCGCAGCGATATCGCAAGGCCTCGTCAGACAAATCCAGAAAGCCGCCGATAAACTCGACCAGATCCTCTTCGATACTCGCTTGATTCTGTGAGGTCGGCGGCACGATCTGCGCTTCGGCGATCGCGCCATCTGACTCCAAACGGTAGCGATGGTACAGCAATCCGCGCGGCGCCTCGGTTGCTGCGTAACCCTCGCCCTCACGGGGTTCGACCGGCACAAAAGAACTCTTCGGCTCCTCATAGGTTTCAATCACGCGCAAGGCCTCGTCGACAGCGTAAAGCGTTTCGACAGCGCGCACGATGATGCTGCAGTAGGGGTTACGGCAGATTCGATCCAGCCCCGCTGCGAGAGCGGCTTCCTGCGCCAGAGCGGACAAACGATCGAAATTGAGGCTATAGCGCGCTAATGGTCCTACAAGATAGGCGGCGCCGCTATCACGAAAGCGGGAATGCAGGGCCGTTGATTGCGGCACGTGTATTTCCTCAAAATATTTGTCGTAATCGCCGGCTGAAATATCGAGGCCGCGATTTGAGACGATGCGCCCTTCATTGAAGGGATATTCTTCCTCATGTCTCAGCGCGACGAAGGTATAATCGCGCTCGCGATCCGGGAATTCCAGCGTTCCTGTCCAGCGGACTGTTGCAAGGGCGGCGTCACGCGCCCATTTGAGACTCTCCTTCAATGTCAGGAGCTCTTTTTTAAGCGGCGTGCGATAAAAGCCGCCGACACGAACATTGATCGGGTGAATTTCACGGCCGCCGAGCAATGTCAAAATCTCATTGCCCACTTTCTTGAGTTGCAAACCTTGACGCACAAGATCGCCATGATCGCGCGCCATTTCGACGCCGCCGGCATAACCAAGAAAATCCGGCGCATGGAGCATATAGATATGCAGCACATGGGATTCGATCCACTCGCCACAATAGAGGAGACGCCGCAAGGCGCGAAGCTGCGGCGACAGGGAGACGCCAAAAATATTCTCCAGCGCATGAACAGCGCTCATCTGATAGGCAACAGGACAAATGCCGCATATGCGAGCGACAATATCAGGGGTTTCGTTGAAATTACGGCCGCGTAGAAAGGCCTCGAAAAAGCGCGGCGGCTCGAAAATATTCAATTCTGCGCTTCTCACGAGGCCATCGCGGATCGTGACCTTGAGTCCGCCCTCACCCTCGACGCGGGCGAGGACATCAACCTTGACCGTCTTGCTGGTCATGTCTTTCGCTTTCCTGACGGAACGCGTCTGCGTTCGCATTGAATGTCGAATAGAGACGCGCCAGCGCGCGCTGATCCATCCCCAGTTCGGACAACCTTGCACTCAGGGCCGGCGCATTCGGCGTTTCCTTGGGACCGAAACACCCATAGCAACCACGATTGTAGGACGGGCAAAGAGCGCCGCAGCCCGCATGGGTGACGGGCCCAAGACAAGGCGCGCCACGAGCGACCATGACACAGGTGACGCCTTTAAGCTTGCATTCGACGCAAACACTATGCGCCGGCGTCGCCGGGCGTCTGCCGGCGATAAAGGCGCCAAGCGTCTCGACGAGTTGGCGTTTGTTAATCGGGCAGCCTCGCAACTCAAAGTCAACGCGAACATGATCAGCGATCGGCGTCGATGTCGAGAGCGTCTCGATATAATCGGGACGCGCATAGACGATTCGTGCGTATTCCGTTACATCTGCAAAATTCCGCAGAGCCTGTATGCCGCCGGAGGTGGCGCAGGCGCCAATTACAATCAGTTTTGTTGAGCGCCGACGCACTTCGTGAATGCGGACGGCGTCATGCGCCGTGGTGATCGACCCCTCGACGAGCGAGATGTCGTAGTGACCGCTGATCTCCGCGCGTGTCGCCTCGGGAAAATAGGCGATTTCCACGGCCTCGGCGAGACCAAGGATTTCATCCTCGCAATCCAGCAGACTTAACTGGCAGCCATCACAGGAGGCGAATTTCCATACGGCTAGCCGCGGTCGTATTTGTCGGCCTGTCATGTCACAACTCCTTGACAGACATTAGCGGCCCCATGCGTTCAAAGGTGAAAACCGGGCCATCGCGACAAATGAAGGTTGGACCCAACTGGCAATGACCGCAGTGGCCAATAGCGCATTTCATATTGCGTTCCATGGACAAAAATATCCTGCCGACGCCAAGGCCTTTTTCGATCAGCGACGCGGCGACAAAACGCATCATCACCTCCGGACCACAAAGCATCGCTATAGTGCGCGAAGCCTCCATACGCACACATGAAAGCAGCCTGGTGACGACGCCAACATGACCCGGCCAGTCCATGCCGGCATGATCGACCGTGATATTTATGTTAATGTCGCTTTTCTTGCGCCACTCTTCAATCTCCGAGAGATAGAGAATATCCTCTGGTCGCCGAGCGCCATAAAGCAGCCTTACATCGCCGAATTTTTCTCGTCTTGAGAGAATGTCATAAATCGCCGGCCTCAACGGTGCGAGCCCCAAACCGCCCGCGACGATGACAACATCCTGCCCTTCTGCGATCGCCATTGGCCAGCCCACGCCAAAGGGGCCGCGCACACCAATGGGATCATCCGGCGCCAGGCGCGTAAGGGCATGAGAAACCGGGCCGACGTCGCGGATCGTATGGATAAGCCGCCCTCGTCCCGGCGGGCCGCTGATGCTGATTGCCGCCTCTCCAACGCCAAATGCTGTGAGCATGTTGAATTGACCGGGCGTGTAATGAAATGGGTTTCTGTCATCAAATTCGATCTCAAGAGTCCATGCGTCCGGAGCATCGTGACGTCGATTGCGCACATAACAAAGTTTCGGCACATCCGCAGGCGTCCCAGAGGGTGAGGCGATCGTAGAGGGCTGCGTCGACATGATCGCCTCAGGACCTGACGCCATAGAGATCAAGCAGTTGCACCCGACAAGCATGCAAGCGTTCGATCAACACAGGCAAAACTCGCTTGGTCAATGCGTAACCCAGCGCAGGATCGTTCTCACATTTCTCGCGAAGGCAGGCAGCGTTTAACGCCACCGCAAGAGTAGGCTCGATCGCCCGCGCATCGTAGGACCATCGATAGGGCGACGCGAGCCAATTTACGCCAAACACCTCTCCAGGTCCTACTGTAAGGAATGTCGCAGGACCACGACCCGGCGCAGCGATCTGAAGCGCGACATGACCCTCGCGAACAAGATAGAAATGGTCTGCGGCCTCACCCTCATGAAAGATGAATTCTCCAGCCCCAAAATGCGACTCCTGCGCGCAACTGACTGTAAGATCGGTGAGGGATGTATCCAGCCCCGCGAAGAAAGGATGCGCGCAAAGATTATATTCAAGCTTTTCCAAAACTCGACTCTCAGCCTGTTTGGGCGACGGCGATCGCCTGCACTTCTTGGGTGATGTCAATCCCGACCGGGCACCAGGTGATGCAACGCCCGCAACCGACGCATCCTGATGAGCCAAATTGCTCAATCCATGTAGAAAGCTTATGCGTCATCCACTGTCGATATCGTGAGGCGACGCTGTTTCGGACGCCGCCGCCGTGGAGATAGGAAAAATCCATCGTAAAACAGGAATCCCAACGTCTTTCACGCGCGAAGCTCTCTCCTGCAAGATCAGAAATGTCGTCGACTGTTGTGCAGAAACATGTCGGACAGACCATTGTGCAATTGGCGCAGGACAAACATCGCTCCGCAACCGCCTGCCAGCGCGGATGAAGTAGATTATCCGCCAGTAACTTTGGCACGTCTACATCGGGCGGCATCGCTCTTCCCATGGTTTGGGCTGTGCGCTCAACAATAGACTGCGCCATTTCAATTTCTTGCGCTGTGGCTGGTCGACTGACGATCTGCAGTAAAAGTTCCCGCCCAACCGGAGAGCCAGTTTCGACGATGAAAAGATGCTCTTCGCCCAGCGAAAGCTCCGTAAGAGCGAGATCGAAGGGTTCCCTTACCTCTGGCCCGGTCCCCATGGACGCACAAAAACAGCAGCCACCAGCCTTTCCGCAATTCACAGCGACAAGAAGTGTATTCTCACGCCGTGTTTTGTAATGCGGGTCGACATATTCGCCGCCTGTCAGGACGCGATCCTGCTTCGAGATAGCGGCAAGTTCGCAGGCCCGCACGCCAATGAAAGCATAAGTCTCATTATCAGGTCTGGACGCTTCGATTGTAAGATCGCCATCCTCCCGCCGCGCACGCCATAATTCAATCTGGGGAGGATGAAGATATTTTTTCCAAACATGAGGCCCTACAGAAAAACCAAAATAGGACTGATCTGTCGCCTCGACGAGGCGATAGCCGCCGGGGGTTTGTTCATCCGTCAAACCGA
>JBBARD010000013.1:0-20127 GCA_040399965.1 Methylocystis sp.
TGTGGAAGCTGCGCCAGCGCGCGGCCCTCCTGCGTGGCCAGAAAGGGTTGCGACAGGCCGATCCAGCAGGAGCCAAGTCCCAGCGCCTGCGCCGCCAGCATGAGATTTGCCGCCGCCAGCGCGCCATCCGCCTCAAGCCAGGGCCCCGGTGCGGCAGTCGAAATCACGATGAGCGCCGGCGCACGGTAAAACACATGAAACGCCGGGTCGGACAGTTTCTGATGCAGGGTCTCGGGCAGATCGAGCGGCCGCGCGCGGGTCATGTAATGTTTGGCCCCGGCGGAGATCTTGTCGAGCAAATCGCGATTGACGATGACTGTAAATCGCCAGGGCTGACGATTGAATGCGCAGGGCGCGCGCGCCGCCGCCGCCATCAGACCTTCGATAATCTCCCTCGATGGCGTCTCGGTCAGATAGGCGCGCGTCGAATGGCGCAGGTTGATGGCGTCGAGAAGCTCCATGGCGCGCTGGTCCGGATCAGTTTGTTGGCGGGGAAGCGGTTTCCGCCAGGCTCTCGCAGGCGTCGATCGCATGGCTGGCGTACATCACCGATGGACCGGCGCCCATGTAGATGCTCATCGCCAGCGTCTCCATGATTTCTTCGCGCGTCGCCCCCTGCTGGAGGGCGCCCTTGACGTGAAAGGCGATGCAATCGTCGCATCGCGTCGCCACGCCAATCGCCAGCGCCATCAGTTCCTTGGTTTTGGCGTCGAGCGAGCCGCCAGCGCTGGCCGAAACAGCCATCGACGAAAAAGCTTTCATTGTTTCCGGCGCGCCGCTGCGCAGCGCGCGCATATGGCCGGAAATCCTTTTGATCAGTTCGCGCCAGTCCTGCGGCATGTTCGGTCAGGCTTTTCTGTCGCAGGTGTTGACGCCAAGCAATGTGTAGGCTGGACAAAAATTCAGCAAGGCGGTCGCCAGCGGAACGACGCCAATCAATCCCCACAGGGTTTTTGGCCCGACGACCATCGTCGCCAGCAGAGCCAGACCTACGACAATCCGCGCAATTTTATCTATCCCTCCAACATTCGTCTGCATCTCGCTCTCCTGCGTTCGAGGCGAGGAGTGAAGCGCAGATGACGGTGAATGTCTGTGACTTTGTCATCAATATTTCCCCGATCCGATCCGATCCGATCCGTCTTCCTCTTCGGAGATCTAAGGCTCCCCTTCCCTCACGGGAGAGGGCGACGGGCCGCGTGGCGCGAGGGGTCTGCCGTCAACCTCGATAGCGCGCGAACAAAACCTGCGTGTCGCCATAATGACGGGCGTCTTCCGTGGCGAAGGCGTCCGGCAGATCGAGCGGGGCGGCGGCGGCCTCCTCAACGACAACCAGCGCGTCCGTGCTCAGCCAGCCCCCGTCATGCAGCGCGCGCAGAGCCGGCGGGGCGAGATTCCTGCTATAGGGTGGATCGAGAAAGGCCAGCGAAAAGCGCTCGCCAGCAGGCGCCCGTCCAGGTTTGGTCGCATCGCGACGGAAGATTCGGGTCACGCCGCCCAATCCCAGCGTGTCGATGTTGGCGCGCAGCAAGGCGCGCGCCGGCGCGCCATCGTCGACGAACAGCGCCCGCGACGCGCCGCGCGAGAGGGCCTCAAGGCCCAGCCCGCCGGTCCCGGCAAAAAGGTCAATGACCGCCGCCCCGGAAACCGGATCCTCGAAGGCGTGTTGCAGGATGTCGAAGATCGACTCGCGCAGCCGGTCCGATGTTGGTCGAATGCCCGGCGAGGAGGGTCCGGAAAGCGCTCGTCCGCGTAGCGCGCCGCCGACAATCCGCATGAGCCTATCCGTTTTGCATGACGATCAGGCCCCGCGCGGCCGACGCGGCGGTCCGTCCCCGCGCGGTCCCTTGCCGGGGCCGCCGCGAGGTCCCAGACCGGGTCCCTTGCCGGGTCCCTTGCCGGGTCCCTTGCCGCGTCCTGTGCGGGGTCCTGCGCCAGGCTTGTCGCCGGGCCTTCCGGCAAATTTGCCGCCAAATTTGCCGCCGGAGCGGTTGGGTCCCGCCGCCGCACGTTCGCGCTTCTGGCCGCCATAATCGCCACGATTGCCCGCGTCTCTGCCGGGGCCATGCGCGCCAGGATTTTTTTGCCAGCGTGAGCCGGCATCGTCGCGACGCGGCTCGCGCGGCTGAAAGTTCTCCGCGTTTCGCCGCGCGCCCCGCGGCGCCGCGCTGTCGCGGCGCTCCTCTCGCCATCCGCCATCGCGCTCTTTTTGTTGATCAGGCGCGCGTCCGGCCCCTGTGCGCCGTTCATATCGTCGCGGATTGTTCTCTTGCCCGCCGTTTCCTTGCCCGCCGTTTCCTTGCCTGTCGCTTCCTTGCCAACGCCGCTCTCGTACCGCTGCTTCCCGCCAGTTGTCGCCCTGCGGGCTGCGGCGCTGATCATAGGCTGTTCGCCCTTGCTCCCGTCCCCTTGCCGGAGCGGCGTCTTTTGCGCGCGGCCTTCTTTCATCCCGGCGCATATCTGTCGGGGCATCCGCGCGCGGTCGACGATGCGGCCGGGCCTCTATTCCTTCAGCCTCGCCGGATCGCTCCCGGCGCGGCGGACGGTCGCCGCTTCTCATTGCTTCGAAGCGACGGGCGTTGCGCGTCGTCGGCGCGTCTTCGGCGGCGCGTGAGCGCGTCGGCGTCACGCGTTCGACGACGATGGCGCGGCCCTTGCGGTCGGCGGTGGCGCCGCGTTCGATGCGCGCGCGCGGGCCGGTCTCCGCCTGTTCGGCGCGTTGTTTGCGCAACACCGAGACGTGTTTGCGCGGGCGCTTTTCGGCGCGTTGACGCATCTCTTCGCGTTCGGCGGCGGTGAGTTCGCGCGCCGGGGCGGAAAAATCGACTCCGGCGAGTTCGGCAAGATTTTTTCCCAGCTGTTCGCGCAGCACTTTGAGGCGCACTTCCTCGACGGCGCCTTCCGGCAGATCGCCCAGTTGGAACGGGCCGTAGGAGACACGGATCAGCCGCGTCACTTCAAGTCCGAGATGGGCGAGCACGCGCTTGATCTCGCGATTTTTCCCCTCGGTGAGGCTCATCGCGATCCAGGCGTTGGCGCCCTGCACGCGCTCCAGTTGCGCGTCGATAGGCGCGTAAACGACGCCCTCGACGACGACGCCCTGTTTCAAGGCGTCGAGCTGCGCCTGGTTAATCGTTCCATGGGCGCGCACGCGATAGCGCCGCGTCCAGCCGGTGGCGGGCAACTCCAGCGTCCGGGCGAGACCGCCGTCATTGGTGAGCAGCAGCAGCCCTTCGGTGTTGATGTCGAGTCGACCGACGCTCACGACGCGCGGCAGTTCGGGGCGTTGCGCGTCGAGATAGGCGAAAACCGTCTCGCGGCCTTCCGGATCGCGGGCGCTGGTCACAAGTCCGACCGGCTTGTGAAACAGAAACATCCTCGTGCGCTCGCGCGCCTGCATCGGCTTGCCGTCGATCTCGATGCGGTCGTTTTCAGAGACATTGACGGCAGGGCTCGACAGCGTCCGGCCATTGACCGCGACGCGCCCCTCGGCGATCCACACTTCGGCGTCGCGCCGCGAGCAGACGCCGGCGCGCGCCATCACCTTGGCGATCCGGTCGCCAGCGAAGGCTTTCTCCTGCGCCGTTTCGGCGAAGGCGCGGGCGGGACGCTCGAAGGCCGGCTTCCCGCGCGCGGCCCCGGCATAATGGCCGGCGAGGGGTTTTTTGCCCTGTGGCCTTTTCCCGCCCGGCGCGTCAAAGGAATGACCGCCGTCGTCTTTGGCGAAGGCTTTGCTGCGGGGCGTCGCGTTCGATTTGTCGAAGGTCTTCGCCGTTGGTTTGCCGGGGAATTTTCCCGGGGATTTCCCCGGCGGGCCGGATTTCGCAGCGGGACGGCGCAAGGGGCGGTCGCCGCCCGGCGGGGGGGCGCTTCGATTGTGTTTCTTGTCGGACATGCTTTCTGATAGCAGGCGCGAGGTCGGCTTTGAAGCGTCCGCCAGAAAGAGAAGCGCAAAGAATGCAGCCTGCCCCCATCCGCGATCCCTTCGCCGCCGCTTTCGAGGCCGGGCGGGCGGCGGCGCTGGCCGGCGAAGTTCCGGTCGGCGCGGCTGTCGTGCGCGAGGGCGCGCTGCTCGCTGTCGCCGGCAATCGCACCCTGCGCGACCGCGATCCCACCGCCCACGCCGAGATGCTGGCCCTTCGCGCCGCCGCCGTGACGCTGGGCTCGGAGCGGCTGATCAATTGCGATCTCTACGTGACGCTCGAGCCCTGCGCCATGTGCGCCGCCGCAATCTCTTTCGCGCGCATCCGGCGGCTCTATTTCGCCGCCGCTGATCCCAAGGGCGGCGCGGTGGAGCATGGGCCGCGTTTTTACGCGCAACCCACCTGTCATCACGCGCCGGAAGTTTACGGCGGCATTCGCGAAAGCGAGGCGGCCGAACTGCTGCGCGATTTCTTTCGCGCGCGGCGTTGAGCATCACAACGACAGAAACTCGCCAAACGATCAATGTTATAGTGTAACGATCAAAAAAATTTGGCGCTTGATATGATCCGTTAAAAACGACAGTTTGCGCCAGCCCGCGCCATCGCGCGAACCGGGCACGGCAGCAAACGAACAAATTTTCAAGGGAGCATGCATGAGCAAGATCGTTGACGAAGTCATCGCCGCGAATACGGCCTATGTCGCAGGGTTTGGAAACAAGGGCGAACTGGCGCTGCCGCCCGCGCGCGGTTTTGCAATCCTCACCTGCATGGACGCGCGTCTCGATCCGGCGAAATACGCCGGCCTCTCGGAAGGCGACGCGCATGTGATCCGCAACGCCGGCGCCCGCGCTTCGGATGACGCGATCCGTTCGCTGGTGATTTCGCACAAGTTGCTGGGCACCAAAGAATGGTTCGTGATCCATCACACCAATTGCGGCATGGAGCTGTTTTGCGACGAGGTGATGGGCGACTTGCTGGAAGACAGCCTCGCCACAGCCGCGCTCGACATGTCGACGCTGAAATGGTCGAATCCCCAGCACGGCGGCGGGTGCGCGGCCGGTCATTTCATCAAATGGCACACAATCAAAAATAATGAGGAAAGCGTCGCGCAGGATGTCGCCCGCATCCGTTCGCATCCTCTCGTGCCGAAGAATGTGCCGATCTATGGCTACATCTACGATGTCAAGACCGGCAAGCTGATTGAGGTGCCGAAAGCGACGCAAATCGGTCGCGCCGCCTGAGGATTGAGTTTCGACCGACTGCTGCCGCGCGTGAACAACGCGCGGCTATTCGATCTCTTGCAGAGCCTCACCACCGGCCCTGACGCCGCAAAGTGTCGAAGAGATTGCCTTCGTAGAGATGCTGGCCGAGGTGGCCGAGCCGGCAATCGACATCGACCCAGACCTTGCCGCCAATGTCGCGCCAAAGACGACAAAAGGCGTAATCTTCGGACAGATAGCGATCCGTGTCGGGATCGATCATGCAATCGAAGAAACGCCAATGAAGATGCGCTAGCGGATGACCCGGCGGTCCGTCGGGCGTGTAGCGCAACTGCGGATAGCTTTCCATCAATTTGAGAAACACCCCGCGCTTGATGCACATGAAACCCGTCGGCGCCTCGGCGACTTCGATCAGTCCGTCCTCATCGACATATTTGCCGACGCGGTCGGCCGAATCCATGATCGGGTTGAAGGCGTAATCATTGTAATCGAGATGCAGATCCTCCAGCGTCGCCCCGGCGCGCATCCCGCCCTGCGGCCAGTTGAGCCGCTTGATCGGATAGACGGCGGCGGCGACGTCGCGATCGGCGAGCAGCAGGCGGCAGACCGACTGGGGTTTGAACACAATGTCGGAGTCGATAAAGAAAAGATGCGTCAACGACTCGTCGGCCAGAAACTTCATCGCAATCATGTTGCGACCGCGAGTGATCAGACTCTCGGAATGCATATGCAACATACTGTCGAGTCCGAAATTTTTTATATGGCTGACCAGTTCGAACATGCTGGTCACATAATTCATCGACACCGCCGAAATGTAGCAGGGCGTTGCGAACAATACCTTCATGGCGCGCAGCGCAGAGTCGGGAAGAAGCATCTAATGGTCCTGAAAAATCACTTGCTGCGTCGCGCAGCCCGGCGAGTCTAACGCATCAACCATGCCCGAAGCTTGCGACAGGGTGATCGAATATTAATGAATGTCGACAATTAGTAAAGGGGCCCGCAAGGGGCGGCGCGTCGCGGTGAGAACAGCGACAAAACGAACATTCCGGGGCCGTAGCGTCAGGACCTTGCGCTTGCCGCAGGCGCTCAAACCATGCAAGCGTTATCCGTCGTCTTCTGAAAGTCGCCGGGCGCAGTAAGGGGATAGCTGGTGCGAATCGCTTCATGGAACGTCAATTCGGTTCGGCAACGCCTGGCGCCGCTGCTCGCGTTCTTGCGCGAGGCGGAGCCGGACGCGCTATGTCTTCAGGAGCTGAAATGCGAGACTGCCGCTTTTCCGCGCGCCGAGATCGAGGACGCAGGCTACAACGCCCTCGTTCATGGCCAGAAGACCTTCAACGGAGTCGCAATCCTGTCGCGCCGTCCGCTTGAGGCGGCGGCGATTGGTCTGCCTGGCATGGCCGAGGACTCCCAATCGCGCTATCTTGAGGCGGTTGTCGCTACAGAATCCGGCGCCGCATTGCGCATCGCCTCCATCTATGCGCCCAACGGCAATCCGGTCGACTCGCCGAAATATCCCTACAAGCTCGCCTTCATGGAGGCGCTGACGGCGCACGCCGCCAGCTTGCTGGAGCTCGAGGAGCCAACCGCTCTGGTTGGAGATTACAATATTATACCTGACGACCGCGACGTTTACGACCCCGCCGCCTGGACGCAGGACGCTTTATTCCGGCCGGAGTCGCGCGCCGCCTTCCAGCGTCTGATCAATCTTGGCTATGTCGATGCGCTGCGCGCCGTCACCGACGCGTCAGGCCTTTACACTTTTTGGGATTATCAGGCCGGCGCGTGGCCCAAAAATCGCGGATTGCGCATCGATCATCTGCTTTTGTCGTCTCGCGCGGCGGATTGTCTGGCGCGCGTCGAGATCGCCGCAAGCATACGCGACGGCGAAAAGCCTTCCGATCATGTCCCGATATTCGCCGATCTGACTTTATAGCCGGCGCGCCTCTCCTGTCGCGGCGGACCGGACGAAGCCCATTCAGCGACCGTTCAGCGTCGCAACGCCAGTAATGTTACAACCTCCCTGTGGCCAAAGCGCGTCCCCGCTTGCGCACGGCCTGCCCCCCGCCAGCGATGGCGGGGTTTTTTTGTCGGATCGGGTTCAGTTATTGCGCTCGCGCAAATAGGCTTCGAGCAGGCCAATGGCGGTCTTGCGTTCGTCCTCGCTGGCGGTTTGGAGTGCTTGCGAATGCAGATCAACGATCCATTGTTCCGACGCCGTGGCGGCGACTGAGTCGCGGGCGAGAGTCAAATACATCAGTCCGCGCGAACGTTGCTGCGTCGCCCCGGCTTCGCCATTGAACATCACCCGCCCCAGAACCGCCTGCGCCTGCGGGTGTCCCTTGCGGGCCGCAAGTTCAAGCCAGTTCATGCTCTGACGCGCGTCCCGCCGTACGCCGGCGCCCTCCAGGTACATGCGGCCCAGATTGTATTGAGCGTCGGCGTCGCCGAAATAGGTGGCGGCATAGCGAAAAAGATCGAAGGCGCGCTCGACGTCAGGAGCGATCTTTGCGTCGGACAATCCGTTGCGCAGATACGCCCCGACCGCCACGAAAGCGCTTGCCGCGAGGGGACGCTCGTTAGGATTGGGCTCGGTTGCGCTAAAATGCTCAACCAGTCTTGAGAAGTAATCGTAAGCCTTGGTTTCGTCGCGCGCGACGCCGTCGCCTTGGGCGTACATGCTGCCCAGTTTCCATTGCGCCAGAGTTTCCCCGCCCTCCGCCGCATAACGCAACGCCTCGACCGAGGCGCCGGGGTCGCCGGCATGGTAGCTCTCCAGCCCCGCCCGCAATGCGGCGCGCGGATCCTTGAACATGGGCAGGGGGGCGGTTGGTTCGGCGGTCTGGCCGGCGGCGACGTCGAGCGCCGGGGCGGGGTCGACAAGGGCAAGACCCAGCATGGCGACGCCGGCGGTTAACAGAACCGTCGAGAGCGGTCCACGCCGGGCGTTCGACCCGACATTTCGCTGGGCCATCCGCTCTTTCTCGACACGATACGAATTCCGCATAACTCGCAATCTTTCCCGCCGCGCGGCGGCTCTCTGGCCGACCGTCGCCTCCCTGACGCCCTCTGGCGATCGGTCCATGACAAATCCATGGCAAATCGATCAGATGCGATACGACGAGATAGCTGAGGGTTTGCGGCCGAAAAGCGGCTGAAAATTCGCAATGCGGCGCCGCCGTATCTTTAATTCCGATTGTTGCAATCAGGGCACAATTACGTGTCCGATCGCTCTCGCGACGCGGCGGCTTTGATTGTATAACTCCCGGCGCGGGGGGCCGCTGGACAATTCGCAGAAACGGGACAGGGAAATCGCATGAGTTACATTTCTTGCGCCGCGCGCGCTTACGGCGGGTCCCTGGTTTTGGCCCTGCTGACGCTGTCCGTGGTCGTGACGCCGGCTAGGGCGGGCGACGCCCGTCACGGGGCGACCATCGCGCAACGCTGGTGCGCGGAGTGTCACGTCGTCTCTGGCGATCAGGCCAGCGCCTTCGCCGACGCCCCCTCCTTCGGCGACATTGCCCGTCGGCGGCCGGATCGCAAGGAAATCGCCAATTTCCTCGCCAATCCGCATCCGCCGATGCCCGACATGCATCTTTCCCGCAGCGAAATCGACGATATCGTCTCTTATATCCGCAGTCTTGATCCCCGTCCGGCGCCGCGCGATGGCGAGGGCAAGGACGCCCCGCTGCCGAAAAACGGCTAGATTCGCTGGGCGCGTCGGGATCTGCAGGCATGGCCTATCAGGTTAAGGAAGCATTCAAGACCTTGCAGGGCGAGGGGGTCAACGCCGGCCGGCCCGCAGTATTCTGCCGTTTCGCCGGCTGCAATCTCTGGAGCGGTCGGGAGACCGATCGCGCCGAGGCGGTCTGCGTGTTCTGCGACACCGATTTCGTCGGCGTCGATGGCGAGGGCGGCGGACGCTTCCCCGGCGCTTCGGCGCTTGTCGCCCATCTGACGGCCCTGTGGGGGGCTGGAGAGGCGGAAAGACTGGTCGTGCTGACCGGCGGCGAACCGATGCTCCAGGTCGACGATCCGCTGATCGAGGCTCTTCACGCGGCCGGCTTCGAAATCGCCATCGAGACCAACGGCTCGCTGCCGGTGGCCGCCGGCGTCGACTGGATCTGCGTCTCGCCCAAGGCGGGCGCGCCGCTCGCCCAGACCAGGGGGCACGAACTCAAGCTGGTCTATCCGCAGACGGGCGCGTCGCCGGAGCGATTCGAGCGGCTCGATTTCCGTCACTTTTTGCTACAGCCCATGGACGGCCCGGACCGTCAAGCCAATACCCGGGCGGCGATCGATTACTGTCTGGCTCATCCGCGCTGGCGCCTGTCGGTGCAGACTCACAAGATCATCGGCGTGAAATAACCAAGGCGGCGCAAGCCGCCGAACGCGCCCGACGATCTCCGGGCCGCGTCCGGGGCGGGGTTGCGGCGGTTCGCCGCTCTTGCGCCGGGTCGGCCCATATTGCGCTGGGCCAGCCCGGTCACTAGGGTTGAACGCGTTTTTTTCAAGCTGGGCACTCACCATCGGGACGCTACCGCGCGGCCCTTCGAAAAGAGTGGGGCCGTTAAGGGAAGCCGGGGACATGGCCAATAAAGTGATCAGCGCCGACGAGGCGATTGCGCTCATTCGCGACAACGACGTCGTGACCACCACAGGATTCGTGCAAAGCTGCATTCCGGAGGCGCTGCATGCGGCGCTGGAGAAGCGCTTCGTGGAGACGCAGCATCCGCGCGATCTGACGTTGATCATGACTGCGGGAGCCGGCGACAGCAAAGGTCTGGGCACCGGCCGTTTCTATCATGAGGGCCTGTTGCGCCGGGTTATCGCCGCCAATTTCGGCCGGATGCCGAAAGTCGCCCAGGCGGCTCAAGAGAATAAAATCCTTGGCTATAATCTGCCGCAGGGCGTGATTTCCCAGCTGTATCGCGCCTGCGCCGCCGGTCAGCCGGGCCTCTTCTCCAAGGTCGGCCTTTACACCTATGTCGACCAGCGTTTCGGCGGCGGCCGCGTCAACGACGTGACCACCGAGGACATCGTCAAATATCACAACATCAATGGCGAGGAGTGGCTCTTCTACATCGCCACCAAGATCGACGTCGCTTTCATCCGCGGCACCTCCGCCGATCCCTCCGGCAATATCAGCATGGAGAAAGAGGCGCTGGTGCTCGACAATCTCGCCCAGGCCATGGCGGCGCACAACAATGGCGGGCTTGTCATCGCCCAGGTGGAGCGCATCGTCGAACAGGGATCGATCAAGCCCAAGGATGTGCATGTGCCGGGCATTCTGGTTTCGGCGGTGGTCGTTGCCGATTCTCCTGAAATGCACCGGATGAACTATGGCGTGATCTATAATCCGGCGCTCGCCGGCGAAGTGCGCGTGCCGGTCGAGAAGTTCGCCAAGATGCCGCTTGATGAGCGCAAGGTGATCGCGCGGCGCGCCTCCTTCGAATTGCCGCCGAACGGCGTCGTCAATCTCGGCGTCGGCGCGCCGGAGGGCATTGCGGCGGTCGCCAATGAAGAAAAATTGACTCCTTACATCACCCTCACCACGGAGGCCGGCGCCATTGGCGGCGTGCTCGCGTCGGGATCGAGTTTTGGCGCCGCGACCAACGCCGACAGCATCATCCAGCAGAACCAGCAGTTCGATTTCTATGACGGCGGCGGCCTCGACATGACCTGTCTCGGCATGGCCGAATGCGATTTGCAGGGCAACGTCAACACCTCGAAATTCGGCGGACGGCTCAATGGCTGCGGCGGCTTCATTAATATCAGCCAGAATGCGCGGCTGGTGGTTTTCGCCGGCACATTCACCAATGGCGGTCTGAAGGTTGAGGTCGCCGACGGCAAGGTGCACATTTTGCAGGAGGGTCGGAACAAGAAGTTCCTCAACTCCGTGGAGCAGATCACCTTCTCGGGCAAATATGCCCAAAAGCGCAAGCAGCCGGTCTATTACGTCACCGAACGTTGCGTGTTCAAACTGGTCGAGAAGGGGCTGGAGCTGGTCGAAATCGCGCCGGGCATCGACATCGACAAACACATCTTGCCATACATGGACTTCAAGCCGGTCATCAACGAGCCGGAGCCGATGGATCGGCGCATCTTCATCGACGAGCCGATGGGGCTGATCAACGATCTGCTCAATCTCAATCTCGATCAGCGCATCACCTACGATCCGGCGCGCAACATTCTCTTCCTCAATCTCGAGGGCTGGATCGCGCGCACCAAGAAGGACATCGACGAAATGCGCAACGCGCTGGTCGCCGCCTGTCAGAAGGTCGGCAAGCGCGTTAATTCGGTGGTCAATCACGATGGCGCGCGGATCAACGAGTCGCTTTACGACGATTACGCCGAGATGATCGAATATCTCAGCCAGCATTACTATCTGACGACGACCCGCTACGCGACCTCGGCCTTCGCCCGCATGAAGATGAAAGAGGCGATGGCCAAGCGCGGCCTGCAGCCGCATGTCTTCGAGCGCCGCGAGGCGGCCGAGACCTTCCTGCAGGTGGTCGGCAATGAGGAGAATGCGCCGGCGTAAGGGGTGCGCACTTTATCGAGACGAACGGCCGCCGATGGGCGGCCGTTTTGGTTTTTTAGGGGGTGGGGGCCGCGATGTTCTACGCCACAGAATCTTGCGGGAGAGATAAATGTGACGCCGGATGGGTTAATCGCCAAGTAGAGGCTGATTGCGCGGGAAGCCCGTAGGCGGACAGAAAATTGGCAATCAATTTTATAATACACTGAATTATATAAACATAATCTTGAATGAGGGCCTCGGGCGCGCAATGGTCCCCAGCCGGATCGGCCTTGTTCCCCATCCCCCCTTGCGCCCGCCGATAAACGCATATAGATATCTTTATATCTTTCATGAGAGGCTGGATGGCTGCGCAAAAAATCCTCGGACTGGACCCGGTGCTGGCGGGGCTCAACGCCGCCGGCGAGGAAACGCGTCTGCGGCTCCTCGCCCTGCTCGCCCAGTCCGAATTGACCGTCAGCGAGGTGGTGACCATTCTCGGCCAGTCACAGCCGCGAATCTCCCGACATCTCAAGCTATTGGTTGAGGCCGGGCTGATCGAGCGCCGGCGCGAGGGCGCCTGGGCCTTTTTCCGGCTCGCCGCCTCGCCAGGCGCGGGGGCGCTGGCGGGCGATATTGTCAGCTGGCTCGATCCCCATGACCCGGTGCTGGCCGAGGACCGGCTGCGCCTCGCCGAAGTGCGACACGCCCGCGCCGACACCGCCGCCCGTTATTTCGCCGCCCACGCCGCCGAATGGGACGACATCCGCTCGCGTCACGCGCCGGAGGCGCAGGTCGAGGCGGCGATGCGCGCGGCCGTCGGCGCACGGCCCGTGCGTTGCCTGGTCGATCTTGGCGCTGGCGCCGGGCGGATGCTCGAAATTTTCGCGCCGCTCGCGCAACGCGCCATCGGCGTCGATCTCTCTTCCGCCATGCTCGCCGTCGCACGCGGGCGGCTGGAGGAGACAGGCCTCGCCAATGTGCAACTCCGCCAGGGCGACATGTATGCGCTTCCGATCGAGCGCAATTCCGCTGATCTGGCGATCATGCACCAGGTGTTGCATTATCTCGACGATCCGGCGCGCGCTATTCGCGAGGCGGCCCGCATTCTCGCGCCCGGCGGCCGCCTGCTCGTCGTCGATTTTGCGCCGCACGCCGAGGAAGCGTTGCGCGACAAACATGCGCACCGTCGGCTGGGCTTCTCCAATGAGGAGATTTCCGGATTGCTTGCGCAGGCCGGCCTTGAACCGTCGTTGCATCGCGAACTCGCGCCGCCGAGCGGCGATAACGCCAAGCTTACCGTATCGCTCTGGCTGGCGCGCGATCCGCGCGTGATCGCCGATCCGCTTCCCGCCGCCTCCTACGAGACCGCCTGATGTTCAACGCCCTGCATCCAACCGCCTCGGGAAGCCGCTTCCGGATTTCCTACGAATTCTTTCCGCCGAAGACCCCGGATATGGAGACGCAGCTCTGGGATACGGTGAAGCGCCTCGAAGCGCTGCAGCCGCATTTCGTCTCCGTCACCTACGGCGCCGGCGGCTCGACCCGCGAGCGCACCCATCACATCGTCGCGCGCATTGCGGGCGAGACGGATATGAAACCGGCGGCGCATCTCACCTGCGTCGCGGCCTCGCGCGAAGAGATCGACGCCATCGTGCAGGATTACTGGGATGTCGGCGTTCGCCATATCGTCGCATTGCGCGGCGATCCGCCCGGCGGCGTCGGAACCCGTTTCATGCCCAATCCGCTCGGCTATCCATCCTCGACGCATCTCGTGCGCGGCATCAAATCCATCGCCGATTTCGAAATTTCGGTCTCGACCTATCCCGAAGGCCATCCGGAAAGCCGCTCGATCGATCAGGATATCGACGCGCTGAAAGCCAAGGTCGACGCCGGCGCGACGCGCGCCATCACCCAGTTTTTCTTCGACAATGACATCTACCTGAAATTCCGCGACCGGGCGCGCGCCAGCGGCGTTACGATTCCGATCGTTCCCGGCATCATGCCGATCCGCAATTTCCGTCAGGTCGCGGGCTTCGCCGCCAGGGCCGGAGCCTCCGTGCCGCGCTGGGTCGCCGAGCGTTTCGAGGGTCTCGAAAACGATCCGGAAACCCATGCGCTCGTCGCCGCGACGACAGTCGTCGAGCAAGTGATGGGCCTCGCCCGCGCCGGCGTCGAGGAATTTCATTTCTACACCAACAACCGGGCCGACATGGTCTTCGCCATTTGTCATTTGCTCGGCGTTCGTCCCGTTCGCGAGAAAGCAGACGCATGACCTTCGAAAAAAATCACGGCCCCGATATCCTGAAAGCGCTCGAGACGGCGGCGGCGAGCCGAATCCTGATCCTCGACGGCGCGATGGGCACCATGATCCAGCGCCACAAGTTCGAGGAAGAGGATTTTCGCGGCGACCGGTTCGCAGATCATCCGAAAGATCTTCGCGGCAACAACGATCTCCTGATCCTGACGCAACCCGAGGCGATCAAGGCGATCCATGTCGCCTATCTCGAAGCCGGCGCCGATATCATCGAGACCAACACCTTTTCCTCGACGACGATCGCGCAGGCCGATTATGGTCTGGAGCCTATCGCTTACGAGCTTAATTTCGCCGGCGCCAAACTCGCGCGCGCGGCGGCGGACGAGGTGGCGGCCCGCACCGGCGTTCGCCGTTTTGTCGCGGGCTCGATCGGCCCAACCAACCGCACGGCGTCGATTTCGCCGGACGTCTCCAATCCGGGTTTTCGCGCCGTCACATTCGATGAATTACGCGCGGCCTACAAGGAGGCGGCGCTGGGGCTGATCGCCGGCGGCGCCGATATCCTGCTCGTCGAGACGATCTTCGATACGCTCAACGCCAAGGCGGCGATCTATGCGCTGGAGGACGCCTTCGACGACGTCGGCACGCGCTTCCCGATTATGATTTCGGGCACGATCACCGATCTCTCGGGCCGTACGCTCTCGGGCCAGACGGCGATCGCTTTCTGGAATTCGCTGGCGCACGCCAAGCCGTTTTCCATCGGCTTCAACTGCGCGCTCGGCGCGCGCGAGATGCGTCAGCACATTGTCGAGATCGGCCGCGTCGCCGATACGCGCGTCTGCGCCTTTCCCAACGCCGGCCTGCCGAACGAATTCGGCCTTTACGACGAGAGCCCGGAATATATGGCCGAACTCGTCGGCGAATTCGCCGCCGCCGGCCTCGTCAATGTTCTGGGCGGTTGCTGTGGCACCACGCCGGATCATATTCGGGCCATTGCGCAAACGATAAAGGATAAGGCGCCGCGCGTTGTGCCGGCGATACCGCCGCTGCTGCGGCTTTCGGGGCTTGAGCCCTTTACGCTGACCAAAGACATTCCTTTCGTCAACGTCGGCGAACGCACCAATGTGACCGGCTCGGCGAAATTCCGCAAGCTGATCACCAATGGCGACTACACCGCCGCGCTGGATGTCGCGCGCGATCAGGTGGCGAATGGCGCCCAGATCATCGACGTGAATATGGACGAGGGCCTGCTCGACTCTCAGCAGGCGATGGTCGATTATCTGAATTTGCTCGCCGCCGAGCCCGATATCGCGCGCGTGCCGTTGATGGTCGACTCCTCGAAGTTCGAGGTCATCGAAGCCGGGCTGAAATGTCTTCAGGGCAAGGGGGTTGTGAATTCGATCTCGCTCAAGGAGGGCGAGGAAAAATTCATCGAGGAAGCGCAGAAGGTCCGCCGATACGGCGCCGCTGTCGTCGTTATGGCCTTCGATGAGAAGGGCCAGGCCGATACGCTCGCCCGCAAGATCGAGATTTCGACTCGCGCCTACAAAATCCTCACCGAGACCGTCGGCTTTCCGCCGCAAGACATCATCTTCGATCCCAATATTTTCGCCGTGGCGACAGGCATTGAGGAGCACGAAAATTACGGCGTCGATTTCATCGACGCGGCGCGCGCTATCAAACGCGATCTGCCCCATGCCCATGTTTCGGGCGGCGTTTCCAATCTCTCCTTTTCGTTCCGCGGCAACGAGTCGGTGCGAGAGGCGATGCATTCGGTGTTCCTCTACCACGCCATCGCCGCCGGCATGGACATGGGGATCGTCAACGCTGGGCAGCTCGCGGTTTACGCCGAGATCGATCCGGAATTGCGCGAGGCCTGTGAGGATGTCGTGCTTAACCGGCGACGCGACGCGACCGAGCGCCTCGTCGAACTGGCGGAAAAATTCAAGGGCGCGGGCGCGCGCGCGCAGGAGAAAGATGTCGCCTGGCGCGAGGCGAGCGTCGAAAAGCGGCTCGAATATGCGTTGGTCAATGGCCTGACGGACTACATCGAGGTCGATGTGGAGGAAGCCCGACAGAAGGCGAGCCGCCCGCTGGAGGTGATCGAGGGGCCGCTGATGGACGGCATGAATGTCGTTGGCGATCTGTTTGGCGCCGGCAAGATGTTTCTGCCGCAGGTTGTGAAATCGGCGCGCGTGATGAAACAGGCCGTGGCCTATCTGATGCCGTATATGGAGCTGGAGAAGGATGCGCGCTCCTCGGCGGGCAAGATCCTGCTGGCGACGGTCAAGGGCGATGTTCACGATATTGGCAAGAATATCGTCGGCGTCGTTCTCGGCTGCAACAATTTCGAGGTGATCGATCTCGGCGTGATGACCCCGGCGGCGAAGATTCTCGATGTCGCCAAAAAAGAGCAGGTTGATATGATCGGTCTTTCCGGGCTGATCACTCCGTCGCTCGACGAGATGTGTTATGTCGCCGCCGAGCTGGAGCGCGAAGGACTCGACTTGCCGTTGTTGATTGGCGGCGCGACGACGAGTCGCGTTCATACCGCCGTCAAGATCAGTCCGAACTATACGCGCGGGCAGGCGGTCTACGTCACCGACGCCAGCCGCGCCGTTGGCGTTGCGCAGGCGCTGTTGTCACAAAAGACGCGCGCCAGTTACATCGCCGATACCCGCGCCGAATACGAGCGGGTGGCCCAAGCCCATGCAAAGGCCCAGGCCGACAAACAACGCGTGTCGCTGGCGCAGGCGCGCGCCAACGCCTTCAAAATCGATTGGGACAATTATACGCCGACCAAACCGACGTTTTTCGGCGCCCGCGCCTTTGCGAGTTACGATGTGGCGGAGCTTGTGCCCTATATCGACTGGACGCCTTTTTTCCAGACCTGGGAATTCAAGGGCCGCTTTCCGGCGCTGCTTGACGATACGGAGCGCGGGGAAGCGGCGCGCAGACTTTACGACGATGCGCAGTCGATGCTGAAACGCATCGTCGAGGAGCGCTGGTTCACGCCCAAGGCGGTAATCGGTTTCTGGCCGGCGAACGCCGAGGGCGACGATATCGCGCTCTATAGCGGCGAGTCGCGCTCTGATGCAATCGCCACTTTCCACACGCTGCGTCAGCAGCTTTCGAAGCGCGACGGCAAATCCAACACCGCCCTGGCGGATTTCGTCGCGCCGAAAAAAATCGGCAAGGCCGATTATATCGGCGCCTTCGTTGTCACCGCTGGCGCCGAGGAAGAAAAGATTTCCGCCCGCTATGCGCGCGCCAATGATGATTACGGTTCGATAATGGTGAAGGCGCTGGCCGATCGTATCGCCGAAGCTTTCGCCGAGCGCATGCACGAACGGGTGCGGCGTGAATTTTGGGGATATGCGACAAATGAAGCCTATCTGCCGCAGGAGTTGCTGGCGGAGAACTATGCTGGCGTGCGTCCGGCGCCCGGTTATCCGGCGCAGCCGGATCATACAGAAAAAGCGACCTTGTTCGATCTGCTCGATGTCACCAAGCGCACCGGCGTCAGTCTCACCGAGAGTTTCGCGATGACGCCTGCGGCCTCGATCAGCGGCCTGTATTTTGCTCATCCGGAGGCGCATTATTTTGGCGTCGCCAAGGTGGAGCGCGATCAGGTCGAGGATTATGCGCGACGCAAAGGCATGAGCGTCGCCGAGGTCGAGCGCTGGCTGTCGCCGATCCTCAATTACGAGCCGGCGGCGCTGGCGGCGGCGGAATAACCGCCGCGCTGGTTCTGCGCGGCGCGCATATGGGTCATGTCGAACTGGAGTAATGACGAGATGTCGATGACCTCCGTTTCCCGCGCCGCTTCGCCGTTGACGCTTGCGTTATGGGTTGGCGTCGGCGTGCTGGCGCTGTTCTCTCTCTACACTCTGGCGACCGCGCGCGGCGAACCGATCAACGCCATGTGGCTGGTCGCGGCCGCTGTCGGCGTCTACGCCATCGGCTACCGTTTCTATTCGCGCTTTATCGCCGAACGCGTTCTGCGGCTTGATGCAAGCCGTCGAACCCCGGCGCATCGTCATAATGACGGGCTCGATTATGTGCCGACCGACAAATGGGTCCTTTTTGGTCATCATTTCGCGGCCATCGCCGGCGCGGGTCCGCTGGTCGGCCCGGTGCTCGCGGCGCAAATGGGTTATCTGCCCGGTGCCCTATGGTTGTTAACCGGCGTCATCTTCGCCGGCGCCGTGCAGGATTTCGTCGTGTTGTTCATTTCGACGCGCCGCGATGGTCGTTCGCTGGGCGATCTGATCAAGACCGAGATGGGCCCAGTTCCCGGCGTTATCGCTATGCTCGGCATTCTTTCGATTATGATCATTCTGCTCGCCGTGCTGGCGCTGGTCGTCGTCAAGGCCCTGGCCGATAGCCCCTGGGGCGCCTTTACGGTGTTCGCGACTTTGCCGATTGCGGTGTTCATGGGCGTCTACGGCCGTTATCTGCGGCCCGGTCGTATCGGCGAAATGTCGGCGATCGGCTTCCTGCTGCTCATCGCCAGCATCGCCTTTGGCCGCACCGTGGCTCAAACGCCGGCGCTGGCGGCGCTGTTTACCTACCGTGGCGAGACCCTCGCCATGATGCTCATCGCTTATGGCTTTGTCGCTGCGGTGCTGCCCGTCTGGCTCCTGCTCGCGCCGCGCGATTATTTGTCCACCTTCCTCAAGATCGGCACGATCCTGTCGCTGGCGCTGGGCATTTGCGTTGTCTGGCCGCAACTGCGGATGCCGGCGATCAGTCGTTTCATCGATGGTTCGGGTCCGGTTTTCGCCGGCAGCGTGTTTCCATTCCTGTTTATCACCATCGCCTGCGGCGCCGTATCGGGTTTCCATGCGCTGGTCTCATCTGGCACAACGCCGAAAATGATCGCTGACGAAACCCAGACGCGCTTCATCGGCTACGGGGCTATGTTGATGGAGTCTTTTGTCGCGATCATGGCGCTGATCGCGGCCAGCGTGCTGGAGCCCGGCGTCTATTTTGCCATGAATAGCCCGCCGGCGATGATCGGCGTAACGCCGGAAGCAGCCGCCTCGACGATTTCCGGCTGGGGTTTTGCGATCACGCCGGATACGCTCGCTGGCGTGGCGGCGAATGTCGGCGAAAAGACCATTCTCTCGCGCACCGGGGGCGCGCCGACCCTCGCGGTCGGCATGGCGACGATCCTGTCCTCGGTTGTCGGCGGCGCGACCGCGATGTCGTTCTGGTATCATTTCGCGATTCTTTTCGAGGCGTTGTTCATCCTCACCACGATCGACGCCGGCACGCGCGTTGCCCGCTTCATGATTCAGGATCTGGTTGGAACGTTCATTCCCGCATTTCGGGACACGAAATCATGGACTCCCAATCTGATCGCCACCGCCATTGCGGTTTCAGGCTGGGGCTATTTTCTCTATCAGGGCGTGATTGATCCGCTTGGCGGAATCAACACATTGTGGCCGCTGTTCGGCATCGCCAATCAGATGCTGGCGGCGATTGCCTTGACTCTGTGCGTCGTGGTGCTGTTCCGGATGAAACGCGACCGCTTTGCGTTCATCGCCATTCTGCCGACGCTCTGGCTCTACACCTGCACGATCACGGCCGGGCTGGAGAAAATCTTTCACAGCGATCCGCGCATCGGTTTTCTCGCCCATGCGCAGAAATTTTCCGACGCCGTCACAAACGGCAAGACATTGGCGCCAGCCAAAACCCTGGAAGATATGCAGAGGGTGATCTTCAACGATTATGTCGATGCGGGGCTATGCGCGATTTACATCGCCCTGGTGCTCGCCATGATCGGCTTCGCGCTGGCCGCCATCCGCGATGCGCGATCGGCCAAAGACGTCACTACGCGGGAGAGCGAAGATGAACTGCTGCAGCCTGCCGGGGCTTGACGTCAGGAAACTCGCTGCCAAGTTGCGCGCCGGCGCGCGGTTGATGGTCGGGCAGGGCGACTATGACGCCTATGTCGCGCACATGCGCGCCCGTCATGACGAGAGCGCAATCCTGTCGCCCTCCGAATTTTTCCGCGCCCGTGAAAACGCCCGCTTCGGCGGCGGCGGCGCACGCGCTTTCCGCTGTTGCTGATGGCGGCTCCCAAACTATCGGCGTCCGCGCTGGTCTCTGCGACATGAAGGCCAGGGAGATGACTCGCGAGGCGCTGATCGCGCTGCTCGACTGGTATGTCGAGAGCGGAGTCGATCTCGCACTCGACGACGC
>JBBARD010000013.1:20227-36873 GCA_040399965.1 Methylocystis sp.
AGTTCGCCCATGCGCCGTTTCGCGACATGGCCGAGCATTTCCTTTTCGCCATCGGCCCGTCGCGCCCGAAGCTGATGGTCTTCGACGCCGCGCCGGGCGCGAGCGAGGAATCGAGCGGGGTGGCCTTCAGCGGCGAACGCGCGCAGTTGCTCGACAACATGCTGGCGGCGATCGGACAATCGCGCCAAACCACGCGTCTGGCCTATGTTGCGCCGTGGCGTCCGCCGGGCGACAAGATCGCGGCGCATCATGAGGCGGCGATCTTTGCGCCCTTCGCGCAACGTCATCTGGAACTGGCGCGGCCGGAGATTGTTCTCCTGTTTGGCGAGACACCGGCCCGCGCGCTGCTGGGGACAAACGAAACCGTCTCGAAGTTGCGCGGCGACTGGCTCAACGCCGCATGCGGCGCGCATACGGCGCGCGCCATGGTGTTTTCCAGTCTCGATTCGATGTTGAAAAGCTGGTCGCTCAAGCCGGCGGCGTGGCGCGATCTGCGCGTCGTCGCAGCGGCGTTACAAGCCGCAGGGTGATGCGCGCGCCCTATTCCGCCGCCGCGTCGGTCTTGCCGCCGCCAAAACGCTGCACGACGTAGTCGTCAACGATGCGGGTGAATTCCTCGGCGATGCCCTCGCCGCGCAGGGTCATCGCTTTCTTGCCGTCGATGAACACAGGCGCCGCCGGCGTCTCGCCGGTGCCGGGCAATGAAATGCCAATGTCAGCGTGTTTGGACTCGCCGGGCCCGTTGACGATGCAGCCCATCACCGCGACATTGAGCGCCTCGACGCCGGGATATTGCGCCCGCCAGATCGGCATCCGTTCCCGGATATGCCCCTGAATGTCGCGCGCCAGCTCCTGAAACACTGTCGAGGTGGTGCGGCCGCAGCCCGGACAGGCCGCCACCAGCGGCACGAAGGTGCGAAAGCCCATGGTCTGCAGGATTTCCTGCGCGACGCGCACTTCCTGCGTTCGGTCGCCGCCGGGCTCCGGCGTCAGCGACACGCGAATGGTGTCGCCGATCCCGTCCTGCAACAGGACGCCCAGCGCCGCAGCCGAGGCGACGATGCCCTTCGATCCCATGCCGGCTTCGGTAAGGCCTAGATGCAGCGCGTAATCGCTGCGTTGCGCCAGCATACGATAACAGGCGATGAGATCCTGCACGGCGGAGACCTTCGCAGAAATCACGATCCGGTTTTTTGGCAAGCCGAGGTCCACGGCGCGTTGCGCCGATGTCAGCGCCGAGCGCACCAGCGCCTCGCGCATGACTGCGCGCGCGTCAATCGGCCGGTCGGAGCTGGCGTTGAGATCCATCAGATGGGTGAGCAGCTCCTGATCGAGCGAACCCCAATTGGCGCCTATGCGCACCGCCTTGTCGTGTTCTGCTGCGAGCTCGACGATGGCGGAGAATTGTTTGTCCCTCTTGTCCTTGAATCCGACATTGCCGGGATTGATGCGATATTTGGCCAGCGCCTCGGCGCAGGCTGGGTGATCGGCGAGCAGCTTGTGGCCGATGTAATGAAAATCGCCGACAAGCGGGACGGCGACGCCCATCCGGGCGAGCTTGTCGCGAATATGCGGAACGGCGGCGGCGGCTTCGTCGCGATCCACGGTGATGCGCACCAGCTCCGAACCGGCCTGCGCCAGCGCCGCGACCTGCTCGACGGTCGAATCGATGTCGGCGGTGTCTGTGTTGGTCATGGATTGCACGACGATCGGCGCGCCGCCGCCAACCATGACGGCCCCCGGGCCCTGGCCGATCCGCACGCCCTGGGTGCGGTGTCGCCCCGCCGGTTCGGCGGAGACGGGATCGGGAAGGCGCGTTTCGATAGCCTCGCGCGACAAAACATCGGTCATGGACGTTCGGCTCCGGTGCTAACAGCCCCTCCACAGGCGCGCAGCCGAAGCGCGGCGCGCGAGCCCGGCGGGCGGTCCATTCGAGCATTGCTGTCCGCGATGGGGGTCACCCATCAGGGAAGCATGCGTTCTAGGTCGCCCGGATTGGCGCGCAGGTCAAGCTTGACCGATCTTGGCGCGCGGATCGTAGGGGCGCTGCTCGCGCATTTCGCGCATTTGCGTCTGGAAATCGGCGTCGAGGGCGTCCGGCAGCATTAATTTCAGCGTCACGAACAGATCGCCGGCCGGTTTGCCGTCTGCGGCCGGCAGGCCCTTGCCCCGCAAACGCAGGGTTTGCCCGCTATTGGCGCCGGCGGGGATCGCCAACTCCACCTTGCCCTCAAGCGTCGGAGCCTGAATTTTGGCGCCCAGCGCCGCTTCGTAAATCGTCACGGGCAGGTCGAGCCGCAGGTGGCGGCCGTCCAGCTTGAACCAGGGATGAGGGGCCGCCTTCACCGTCACCAGCACATCGCCGGATTCGCCGCCGCCAACGCCCGGCTGCCCCTGTCCGCGCAGACGGATCTGCTGGCCGTCCTCAATGCCGGCGGGGATTTTGACGTCGATGGCGCGACCGCCCGGCAGGATCATCCGCGCCGAGCCGCCCCGCCCGAGCGTCTCCAGCGATACGGTCGCAGAGGCGGCGACATCGTCTCCGCGGGTTGGCCGCATTCCGGAGCCACGGCGGCGGCCGCCGCTAAACAGATCGAAAAAATCCTCGAAGCCGCGCGTCCCGCTGGCGTTGCCGCCGCCGAAGTTGAAGTCGAAATGCGTCTCGCCGGTTCGACCGCTGCGCGAAAAGCCGCCTGGTCCGCCAGCGCCAAAGCCTTCGAAGCCGCGCGGCTTGCCATCGGCGCCGATTTCGCCCCGGTCGAAGCGCGACTTCTTGGTCTCGTCCCCGAGGATTTCGTAGGCGGAGTTGATTTCCGCAAACCGCTCCTTGGATTTGGGGTCTTTGTTCGTGTCAGGATGGAATTTCTTGGCGAGCTGACGGTAGGCCTTCTTGATGTCGGTCTCGTTCGCCGACTTTGAGACGCCCAGAACCTCATAGGGATCGCGCATGGGTTTTTTCTGGCCCGAGTAAGTCTCCCCCCGAAGGCGCAGGGGCGAAAAACATGTTTTCAGATGGAGAAAAAACCCCGTCTGCGCAAGTCGCATCGACGCCGCAGATCTCGCCGACGTCAAATCATACTGTTTTTTTAAACTTTTTTGCCGTATCGCGGTTTTCTCCCCTGAGCGAACCTGCTGTTTTTGAATCCGCTTTCACCCGGATCAGCGACCACTCCGCGGTTTTGTCGCGGCAGGCGGCCCCTTCGATTCGCTCCGCATCGCCGCTCGCCTCGATGTTGGCGACAAAGGCGCGGCAGATCCGGCCGTCGAGCGGGTAGGGCGATCCGGTCGGATGGAAAGTCCCTCGCGCTCCCGAAGCCGGATTGTCCCAGTTGACGTTCTGACCGCTGCCCTGAGGGTCAAGCGCCGTGCCCAGGGCCGCCATGGCGCGTCGGGCGTCTTCGGCGTCCAGACTTTTCGAGAGCTTCAGATTTTGAGGGGTCAAGGCCGCAAGCCGCCCCGGGGATCTGGCGATCGTGCCGGTGACGTCATGGTCAACGCCGCTCCACATAGCGGGTCCCGTCATGGGTACGGCCATCGAGCAGCCAGAGAGAGCGGCGACGAGCGAGGCCGCTGATGCGACGCGCGCCCCGAGGCTGGATTGAGGAAAAGCCCCCCGGGGGCTATGTCTTTTACACAGCAATGTTAAATACACCTTACAAATACGCTTGGGCCCCACCAGCGACCCATGAGAGGATTTTCGCGTGAACCCGTTAACGTCAGGTGACTTTGTAGAGGCGGAGGAGCCTTTCGCACTGTTCGAGGCGTGGTTTGCGGAGGCCGGCAAATCGGAAATCAACGATCCCAACGCCATGGCTCTGGCCACGGCGGACACCGACGGCTTGCCCGACGCGCGCATGGTTCTGCTCAAGGACTGGTCGTCGGAAGGCTTTGTTTTCTACACTAACGCGGAAAGCGCCAAGGGCCGCCAACTCGCCGCCAATATGCAGGCCGCCCTGCTGTTTCACTGGAAATCTCTGCGCAGACAAGTGCGTGTGCGGGGGCCGGTGACGCCTGTCAGCGACGCCGAAGCCGACGCCTACTACGCCAGCCGGCCGCGCGACTCGCGCATTGGCGCCTGGGCGAGCCAGCAGTCGCGGCCGCTCGAAAGCCGGTTCGCGCTTGAAAAATCCGTCGCTCAATACGCAACGAAATATGCGCTTGGGGACATTCCCCGCCCGCCTTACTGGCGCGGATTCAGGGTCACGCCGCTGGCGATGGAATTTTGGTCGGATCGGCCGTTTCGACTTCACGACCGCGTTCGTTTCACGCGCGATTCGGCTGACGCGGCGTGGCGCAAGAACCGTCTCTACCCTTGATGTCGTCGTCTCACGGACGATTTGGGGCGATCCTGGCCGCGTCCGTCCTTGTCGCCGCGCCGGCGCCGGCGCAGAGCCTGTTTGATCTGCTGACTGGCGGGGGGCGGGCGCCCGCGCCGCGTCCATCGCCGGAGGCCCCCGTCCTCGCCGCGCCCAGATCGGCGCCGAACCGCCCGGAGGCGAAAAGGAAGAAGCCAGCAGCGCCCAAATCGGCGGATCGGGTTTCCAAAACGCCCGCCGGCGCCGTCGCGCCGCCCCCCGCCGCAGATGCGCCAGCGCCCCCTTACGAGCCAGAGACTTTGCGGTTATCGGAAATCCTTGGCGCGCTCGCCTTTTTGCGGGATCTGTGCGCCGAAGGCGATGGCGAAGACTGGCGCAACAAGATGACGGCGCTGCTCGACGCCGAGGCCCCGTCGGGACCGCGCCGCGACAAATATATCGCCGCCTTCAATCACGGATTTCGTGGCTATGAGCTGACCTACCGCTCCTGCACGCCCAATGCGCGCGCCGCAATCGCGCGTTACCTCGACGAGGCAAGCAGGATTGCCGGAGACCTCGCCTATCGCTATGGCGGGGCTTAACCTTTATGAGCCCGGCGGATTAACCCTTCGGCGAGAGCTTGCTCGCGTCCCGAAGCGAGCTTGGCTAGAGTGTCTGTCATGAATTCGTCAACTGCTCCCGAAGACGCCAGCCGCGATCAACATCGCGCCGCGCTTGATTACGTCACCGAAGCTTTCGCCGAGGCGATACTCGCCGGCATCGCGAGCGACTCCTTCGCGCAGGCGGCGCTGGACGCGGCGCTGCTGGAGTTCGTCGCAACCTGGGGCGAGGAACGGGCGGCGCGCCTGGCTGAGGCGTTGCCGGGACGCATTCGCGCCGGCGAATTCTCGCTCTCCGCGCGCCATTAAGCCGCGACGATCCGGCTGCGGCAATCCGCGCCTGACTTTTGCCGGAGAATGAGTCAAAAGGACCCGGCGTAACGGCGCAGGCGGGCGATAATCGCGCAGTCCCTCGCGCCAGATGACCCCCGACGGCGCGCGCCGCAGACGCTTGACGACTTCATGCCCCGAACGCTCTTGTGCCTCGCCCGTCATGGCGAGACCAACTGGAACATCGAACGCCGTTTTCAGGGCCAGTTCGACATCGCGCTCAACGCCCGCGGTCGCGCGCAGGCGCATGCGCTCGCGAGGGAGCTGGCGAACGCCGCCTTCGATTGCGTGTATTCGAGCGATCTGTCGCGGGCCAGCGTCACTGCCGAGGCGATCGCCGGGCCGCGCGGTCTGCCGGTCATCCGGCAGACCGCGTTGCGCGAGAAAAGCGACGGCGTCTGGCAGGGCCACACCCACGCCGAAGTGCAGGTGATCTATGCGGATCTCTATCCGCACTACCTCAGTCGCAATCCGGAATTTGCGGCGCCTGAGGGCGAGACGCTGAACGCTTTTCGCGACCGCATCGCCGCCGCGCTGACGCGGATCGCGCAGGAAAATCTCGGTCGCCGCGTGCTGCTCGTCGCTCATGCCGGGGTGCTCGATATCGCCTGGCGCCTGGCGACGGGCGCGGATTTATCGGTCAAGCGCGAGCATCCGGTGCTCAACGCTACGCCGAACTGGGTCGCCTTTGAAGACGGTCGCTGGTCCCTGGTCGATTGGGCGCAGCCCGAGGGACGGACGGAGGTCGCCGCCCCCTGGGATGGTCGTCATCTGCCGCGCCGTCCGGCGGCGCGGGCGCTGATCGTCGAGCCGCAGGGACGCGTTCTACTGGTGCGTTACGCCGGCGGCCTCTCGCCGCATTTCATCGATCTTGGCCACGATCATTTCTGGGGCGCGCCGGGCGGCGCGCTGCATGAGGGCGAGAGCTATCCCGAGGCGCTGAAACGCGAACTCTTCGAGGAAATTGGTTTCGACCTGGTCGACCATCCGGGCCGGGTTGTAGCGACGCGCGAATTTCCGATGGAGCTGGGCGACGACTGGCATCAGGCGATCGAGCGCTATTATCTGATCCGCACGCCGATGTTTGATCCCGCGCCGCAAGCGCCGACGCCGGAAGAACAGACCCATCTTACCGGTTGGCGCTGGTGGAGCCGCGAGGAAATCGCCGAGTCGAAAGAGCTGATTTTTCCGGAAGGACTCGCGGCGCTATTGGGGAAGCTGGCGGGCTGAGGAAATTGAACGGATTGATTTCCCCCAAGAGCCGTCAACAACTTCGCCGCGCCGACAGTTTGTAAAACCATCCGCATTGCTTGTCGGGGCAATCAAATCCGGCCTTTCTTCATCAGCCATAGCGCTGCGATAAAAATCCCTTTCGAAACCGGCAACAACGCCAACGCGCCAATGATCGTTATCGCCATTACAATCAGCCCCTCCTGCCACCAGAGCAGCGCGGCGTGCATTTCGAGAAAGATCAGCAGCGGGATCACAATATGGGCGACGAGACCGATAGTGAGCCACGCCGGTCCGTCGTCGGCGTCGAGTCCCTCGAAGCTCTCGCCGCAGGCGGGACAGCGTTCGGCGCGTTTCAGATAGGCGACAAAAATCTCGCCCGCGCCGCAGGCGGGACAGCGCCGTCGCGCCCCGCGCAGCAGGCAGGTCAAGGTTGAGGGCGCGTTGGTCATGCTTCCATCGATTTTTTGAGCGGCCTCGCCGGCGTCAAGGATTTCTTCATAAACGAAAAGCCCAAATCGCGCCGTCACGATTCGCGCGCCTTTTGTTCGCCGCCTGTGCCGCCGGTCCCGATACGGGACAGATGCTCGCGGTCGCGACGGCGCCTTCGGTTAACCCTGTTTCGCTGTCGCCCCGGCGGCGGCCCCGCCATTGCAAAGCCCCCCGGTCTGGTTTAGCTCGACCCTCGTCTTTTCCGGCGTTTCGTTCGGCTTACCGCAGGCGAGGCGCGCCGCGCCTTTGGGTCGGTCGCGCGTCTCGGGCCTGTCACATCGATCCATCACTCCAGACGGAGCGTTTTCATGAAACTTCCCAACCAGTTCTATCGTCCGCTGGCCATTGGCGCGCCCGCGCCCTACCGCGAGCCGCCGGTCAAGGTCGAGCGCATGATTCACTTCGTGCCGCCGCATCTCGAAAAATTTCGCGCCAAGGTTCCGGATATCGCAAAACAGGTCGATGTCGTGCTGGGCAATCTTGAGGATGCGATCCCGGCCGACGCCAAGGAGGCGGCGCGCGCTGGCTTCATCGAGATGGCCAAAGCGGTCGATTTTGGCGCGACCGGTCTGTGGACCCGAATGAATTCGCTGAATTCGCCGTGGGCGCTCGACGACATGATCGAGGTGGTCGGCGCAGTCGGCAATAAACTGGATGTAGTGATGCTTCCCAAGGTCGAGGGACCGTGGGACATCGCCTATCTCGATCAGCTGCTGGCCCAGCTTGAGGCGAAGAACGGCGTCGCCCGGCCGATCATGATCCATGCGATTCTTGAAACCGCCGAGGGCGTCAAGAATGTCGATGCAATTGCGGCGGCGAGTCCGCGCATGCACGGCATTTCGCTCGGACCGGCCGATCTCGCCGCCTCGCGCGCGATGAAGACCACCCGTGTCGGCGGCGGTCATCCGGAATACAAGGTCATCGCCGACGCGGAGGGCGCGGCGCCGCGCGCCGCCTTCCAGCAGGATCTCTGGCACTACACCATCGCCAAAATGGTCGACGCCTGCGCTTCCGCCGGCATCAAGGCCTTCTATGGGCCGTTTGGCGATTTCTCCGACCCGGCCGCCTGCGAAGCCCAGTTCCGCAACGCCTTTTTGCTCGGCTGCGCCGGCGCATGGTCGCTGCATCCTACCCAGATCGACATCGCCAAGCGTGTGTTCTCGCCCGATCCGAAGGAAGTCGCTTTCGCCAAACGCGTGCTGGAGGCGATGCCTGACGGCACAGGCGCGGTCATGATCGATGGCCGCATGCAGGACGACGCGACCTGGAAACAATGCAAGGTCGTTGTCGATCTGGCGAAACAAGTGGCGTCAAAAGACGCCGATTTCGCAGCGATTTACGGACTTTGAGATAAAAGGCGGCCGACGCGTACCGGCGTCGGCCGCAAACATTTCGCGGAGGATCAGAGTTTCTCGAGCGTCGATTCCGCGCTTGAGACAGTCGCGACGCTGGAGTTTTCCTCGATATTGATCCAGTCGACCACGCCATCGTTGATAATGGCGGAGAAACGCTTGCCGCGCACGCCCAGGCCAAACTCCGTCAAATCGAGATCGAGGCCGGCGGCTTTCGCGAACACTCCCGATCCATCGGCCAGCCCGTCGATTTTGTCGTTGGCTCCACTGTCCTTCAGCCAGTGATCCAGCGTGAACACATCGTTCACAGCCGTTACCGCGATTGCGTCAACGCCCCTGGCGCGAATATCGTCGGCCTTGGCGATGAATCCCGGCAGATGCTTGGCGTGACAGGTTGGCGTATAGGCGCCAGGAACCGAGAACAGCGCGATTTTCCGTCCGGCGAAGTAATCTTTCGCATTGACGGGCTCGGGGCCGTTTTGGCCCATGCGGGTAAATGTCGCGTCGGGGATGCGGTCGCCTGCTTTCAGGGTCATGTGCGCTCTCTTTGTGGGTTTTCGCTTCAGCACTGATCTAGGGCGGCCGGGCCAAATAAAAATCCCGCTTGTTGGGCGGTTGCGCCGGAGTCATCATTAAAAGATACATTGATCGCCGGGCGAGGACTCATTCAACGATCGCGCCGGAGGAGGCCTGAAAATGTCGAACCATTCCGACGAAACGCCGCAGGCCTGGGTGTGGAGCCACTATCGCGGCGAACTGGCGGGTGGCGCGCCAGTCGGGGTTGACGAGATTTTATCGGTCGCAAGCCCCGTCGCGGCGGAGGGGTCCAGGCCATCAGAGGGCAGCCCCGGCGCGACACCGGGGATAGCGACCACCGCTGGCGCCTACGAAAGCAGCGTGTCGACCGGACCAATTCTGGCGGGGCTCATTCTGACAATTTTGGGATTGTTATGGTTTGCGTCCGCCGACAAAAAGCACGAGGCGAACGCCGAGAAGGGCGCAACGCCGCCTGTCTCCACCGGGCCGGAGTCGGCTCCGGCCCCCTCCTCGCCCCCGCCCTCTGCCGGAACGACCGCCGTTCAGACTCCCGCTGACCCCGCGCCGGCCGCCAGTCCAGCTGCGCCGGAATCCGCAGGCGAACGTCATGGATCCCAGCGACGCAAGCGACGCCATCCTTGACGCGCCGGACGGCCTGATTGTGGCTTCCGGCGCGATCAGGAGGTTCAGGTGCGCCAGGGATGTTGCGGCAGATCGCAAACGCCGATCGGCGCAACTCCGGCCTGGGCAACCGCGTGGTCGTTTTCTACTGAAGAGCCGCTGACCCCGATGGCGCCAATCAAGACGCCTTCCGCATCGACGATCGGTAGCCCTCCGGGGAAGGTGATGAGGCCGTCGTTGGAGTTTTCGATTCCGTAGAGCGGTCCGCCCGGTTGCGAGAGCTTGCCGATCTCGCCGGTCGGCATGCCAAAGAAAACGGCGGTCCTGGCTTTCTTGATGGCGATATCTATGCTGCCGACCCAGGCATCGTCCATGCGATGAAAGGCTTTCAGCACCCCGCCGGAGTCGACGACCGCAATGCACATCTGGGTCTTGAGCTTCATCGCTTTTTTGCGAGCGGCGGCGATGGCTTTTTCAGCGTCGGCGATTGAGACATGCATGGCGAGAGTCCTTATGAATGGCAGGCTATGGAGCCGAAGCGGCGGCGAGAGTCCCGGCGATCAGCGCGCGTGCGGCGTCCGAATGCCAGGCGGCGGGTCCGTTGATCAGGCCAATCTGGCAGCCCTCTGCGTCGATCAGGAGCGTTAGGGGAAGACCCAGCGCCTTGCCCGTCTGCTTCATCTCATAAAAAATATTCGCGCTCGGGTCGGCGTATAGCTTGAGCGACTTGAGGCCCAGTTCCTGAAATACGGCTTTGGGTCGCTCGGGGCGCGCCGTGTCGATATTGACGGCCACGACCTCGAATTTGTCTGAGCCGAACTCGGCCTGAAGCTTGTCGAGTTCCGGCATTTCGCCGCGACAGGGCACGCACCATGTCGCCCACAGGTTCAACAGCACGATCTTGCCGCGAAAGCCGGAGAGTTTTACCGGCTGTCCGGCGGGGTCAATGAAGGCGAAGTCGCCGACTTCCGAGGGCTTTTTGGCGATGGACAGGGCGGCGAGATCGCCTTTCGCCAGCGGATCAACCGCCGCAGCGATTTTCCCGGCCGCCGCGCAGGACGGGCCGTCGGCGGCCCAGGCGGCCTCTTTCTTGCCGCTCGGGCCGCCCAAGTATAAAACCGCGCCCATTGCTGTTGCGAGCGCGAGCGTCGCGAGGCGCCGCAAAGCGGAGAACGGCTTAATCATCGGGCGCAGGCTCCGGGGAATAAATGACCAGTAAAATATGGGGCGGGCGTTTTCAAAGCGCAACCGACGCTGTTCTTGAAGCAATTAACGTATCGATCGATTTCGACAAGCGTCTTGGCCCCCAGGACATTCGCGGTTCGCTGGCGCATGTCGACATGCTGGCGGCGCAGGGTATCGTCTCAATGGACGATGCCGCGAAAATTGCCCAGGGGCTCGCGCAAATCAAGGCCGAAATCGACAGCGGCGCTTTTGTCTTTTCGCGCGATCACGAAGACATTCACATGAACGTCGAGACGCGTCTCGCCGCGCTGATCGGCCCCGCCGCCGGCCGTCTGCACACAGCGCGGTCGCGCAACGATCAGGTGGCGACGGATTTCCGTCTCTACATCCGCGACGCCATCGACGCGCTCGACGCCCAGCTCGCCGATTTGCAACAGGCGTTGGCGGAACGCGCGCTGGCGGAGTCGGGAAGCGTCATGCCGGGCTTCACGCATTTGCAATCGGCCCAGCCGGTGACCTTTGGTCATCATTTGCTTGCCTATGTCGAGATGATCGGCAGGGATCGCGGGCGTTTGCAGGATGCGCGCAAGCGCGGCAACGAATGTCCGCTCGGCGCGGCGGCGCTCGCCGGCACCTCGTTTCCGATCGATCGTCACATGACGGCGCGCGCGCTGGATTTCGACCGGCCGACCGCCAATTCGCTCGACAGCGTCTCCGATCGCGATTTCGTGCTCGAAACCCTGTCGGCGGCGGCAATCTGCGCAACGCATTTGTCGCGCTTCGCCGAGGAAATCGTATTATGGACGACGCCACAATTCGCCTTCATTTCATTGAGCGATAAATTCACCACCGGCTCGTCGATCATGCCGCAGAAACGAAATCCCGATGCGGCGGAACTGGTGCGCGGCAAGAGCGGCCGCATCATTGGCGCGCTGACGGCGCTGCTGATCGTGATGAAGGGTTTGCCCCTCGCCTATTCGAAAGATATGCAGGAAGATAAAGAAGGCGCATTCGACTCGCTCGATAATCTGGCGCTTTGCGTCGCCGCTATCTCCGGCATGACGCGAGATATGAAGGTCAATCGCGACCGGATGAAAAGCGCCGCTGGCGCTGGCTTTGCGACGGCGACCGATCTTGCCGACTGGCTGGTGCGACGTCTCAACATGCCCTTTCGCGACGCGCATCATGTCACCGGTCGCGTCGTGGCGCTGGCGGAGTCGCGCGGCGATGGGCTGGAGGCGCTGACGCTCGCCGATCTCCACAGCGTCGAACCGCGCATCACGGAAGAAGTCTTCGGGGTGCTTGGGGTCGAGAACTCGGTCGCGAGCCGCGTCAGCTATGGCGGCGCGGCGCCGGAGAATGTGCGCAAGGCGGCGCAATCCTGGCTGGATTGTTTGAAGGCGACGCGGTGATGCGGTCATGAGCGAAGTTTCGGCGCGCCTTTATCTCGCCACGCCGGCGCTTAGTGAGTCCCGCGGCTTCGCGCCGCTACTCGCCAGCGCCCTGTCGGCGGGCGATGTCGCCAGCCTGCTGATCCGTTTCTCTGTTGACGATCCGCGCAGCCGCGAAGCCATTGTGCGGTCGCTGGCGCCCATCGCGCAGGCCCGCGGCGTCGCGGTTATGGTTGACGGCGACGTCTCCGTCGCCTTGCGCGCCGGCGCAGATGGCGCGCATGTGCACGGCGCCGACGACGATCTGTTTGCTGCGGTAAAAAAATTGTCGCCGCGTTATATTGTCGGCGCCGGGGATCTTGCGACGCGCGACGAGGCCATGCGCGCCGGCGAAGCGGGCGTCGATTATGTGCTGCTCGCGCCGCATGAACCGGCCTTGCTGCTCGATCGCGTCGGCTGGTGGTCGGAATTGTTCAACACGCCCTCGGTGGCGCGCGCGGATACGCTTGCCGACATCGTCCCGCTGGCCCGCGCCGGCGCGGATTTTATCATGATCGACCACGCCATCTGGGACGATCCGCGCGGACCGGACGTCGCCGTCGTCGAGGCGCTGCGGGCGCTTGAGGGAGCGCAAACATGAGCCGTATGTTTCAAGCCGCCGCCCTGGCCGCCGGGTTGGTCGTCGGGCCGATTGCATCAACAGGCGCTTTCGCCGCGCCAGCGGCGCAACCGGCGCCCGCCGCCGCTTCGCCGACCAGCGCTATCGCTCCTTCGCCTGATCTCGCCTATGGCGCCTATCAGCGTCAGGATTACAAAACCGCGATGAGCGAGGCGAAAAAGCGTCTGGCCAATAATCCCGCCGACTCTGCCGCCATGGGGCTGATCGGTCAACTTTATCTCGAAGGGTCCGGCGTCGCGCGCGACGCCAGGCTGGCGATGGACTGGTTTCGTCGCGCCGCCGACGCGGGCTCCGATTCCGCAGCCTATCTCTATGGCGCGGCGTTGTTGCAGGGAACGGGCGGCGCGACGGACCGCGCCCGCGCGCGCGCCTATCTCGAAAAGGCGGCGTCAAAAAATTACGGCGCCGCGCTGCATCTTCTCGGCGAGATGGCGCTCGAAAACGAGGGCAAGCCCTCCGATTTCACAAAAGCTGCGGCCTATTTCAAACGCGCTTCGGACGCCGGCGACGCCGACGCCAGTTACGCCCTTGCGGTTCTTTATAAAAACGGCAAGGGAGTCGACAAAGACATGCGTCAGGCCGGCGACTATTACCGT
Organism: Methylocystis sp.; assembly: GCA_040399965.1. Classification (GTDB taxonomy): domain Bacteria; phylum Pseudomonadota; class Alphaproteobacteria; order Rhizobiales; family Beijerinckiaceae; genus Methylocystis. The sequence goes on from JBBARD010000013.1 coordinate 33,556, forward strand.
CGCGCCGCCGAACGCGATCTGCCGGCCGGCCAGGTCGAATATGCGATCATGCTGTTCAATGGCGTCGGCATGGAGCGGGATCGCGCGAGAGCTATTGCGTTGCTGCGCAAGGCGGCGGCGCAGGACAATCCGGTCGCGCAAAATCGTCTGGCCCATATCTACGCCGACGGACTCGGGGTCGATGTCAATCCGCAGGAAGCGCGTGAATGGCGCGACCGCGCCAATGACGCCGGATTGAAAGATCCCTCGCTGGATTACCTCAACAATATCTCCGTCGAAAAGAAACCGGCTACGCAAGCGCCGTCGTCCGCCGCGGCCGCATCCGTCGCCGCCAAGCCCGCTGCGCTCGATTCATCGGCGTTCGACAATCCGGCGACGGCGCCCCGGCCGTTGCAGCCGCCGGCGCAGAAATGAGCGACGCCGCGCGGCGGACGTCGCGATTTCTGCGTCATTTCGTAAAACCTCGCCTGCCGACGCTGATCCGCGCGGCTAAACTGATTCAGCCGGCGACGCGTCTGCTCAACAAGGGTCGGCCTGCGCCTTTCGCGCCGCGCCTCCCCGCCGACTGGACGCCCGCATCGGGCGTGGCGATGGCGACGTTGTTTTTCCTTCATGGCGGCGGCTATCTCGTCGGCGCGCCGCGGCAGTTTCGCTTCGCCGCCGCTCCCTTCGCCGCCGCCGGGTTCGATGTGTTCATGCCGTCGTACCGACTATCGCCGGAACATGTGTTTCCGGCGGCGCTGGACGACGCTTTCGCCGCATATCGCGCCTTGTTGAACGCCGCCCGTGGGCCAATTTTGCTCGCGGGCGATTCGGCCGGCGGCGGGCTCGCCCTGTCTCTCATGCTACGACTGCGCGCAGAGGGATTGCCCTTGCCCCTGGCGGCTGCGTTATTTTCGCCATGGACCGATCTCGCGGCGACAGGCGCTTCGACTCGAACGAACGAAGCGCGCGACGCCCTCTTCATGCGCAAGACGATTCTGATCGGCGGCCGGGCAATGTTGGGAACAGCGAGCGCCCGCGATCCGCTCGCCTCGCCGCTTTATGGCGATCTTGCCGGTCTGCCGCCGATCCTCGTTCACGCTGGCGCGGACGAAGCCTTGCTGGACGACTCGACGCGCCTCGTCGATCGCGCGCGCGCCGCCGGGGTCGAGGCGCGCATTGAAGTCTGGCCGGATACGCCGCATGGCTGGCAGTTGATGTCCTTCATCCCGGAGGCGATGGAATCCAGGCTGAAGGCCATCGACTTTCTGAAAGAAAAGCTCGGGGCGGTCCGAACAACATGATCCACAATCAAGTTCGTGGACCGGCGTTCAGGCAACGGCCGCCATGGCTTGGCGCCGATTTGCAAACCCTGCGCAATTACCTGCTCGGGCCAGCGCAGGAACTCCCTGGCGGAGAGACGCTGCTTTTGCCCTTGCGCGACGGCGATCGTCTGGCGGCGCGGCTCGATCGGCCGGTCGGCGGCGCGTCAAAGCCCCTCATCGTTCTCGTTCACGGACTGACCGGTTCGCAACACAGCGAAACCGTTGTTGCGGCGGCGCGCCATTTCGTCGCGCAGGGATGGCCGGTTTTGCGGTTGAATCTCTGCGGCGCAACGCCTTCGCGACCGACGGCGCGGGGTTTTTATCACGCCGGAAAAACCCAGGATCTCGTCGACGCTCTCCAATCGATTCCCGACGCCCTCAAAACAAACGGACTGGTCCTTGTCGGTCATTCGCTGGGCGGCAATCTTGTTTTGAAGTTCCTGGGGGAGCGCCGTCACGACGCGCTGGCGCTGGCTGGCGTCGCTGTCTCGCCGCCGCTCGATCTTGCCGCGACCTGCCGGCAAATGATGAAGCCGCGCAACTATCTCTATCATCGCCACATCCTCAACGGCCTGAAGACTGAGGCGCTGGCCCCCAACGCCGAACTCTCGGCGAGGGAAAGAGCGATTATCGAAACCGCGCGTAGCATTTACGATTTCGACGACGGCTTCGTCGCGCCGCGCTTCGGGTTTCGCGACGCCAATGATTATTATGCGCAAAACGCCTCGGGACGTTTCCTGACGGCGATCCGCGCGCCGACATTGATCGTCCATGCGAAGGACGATCCATGGATACCGGCCTCATGCTATCGCGACGTCGGCTGGCGCGAAACGCCGGCGATCACGCTGCTCCTCACTGACAAAGGCGGCCATCTGGGTTTTCACGATGCCGGCAGCGTCGTTCCCTGGCATGACCGGATGATCGTCGACTGGCTTAAGGCGCAGGGCTTGTAGACCTCAGCTCGTGCGTTCTCCCCACGCCCGGCCCAGCGGGTGATCGCTGGTCCCTGTTCCAACATCGTGGCCGCCGGCATAGGCGATCAACGCCGCCACCCGTTCGTCGACAGTTGGATGCGAGGCGAGCCAGCCGCTTTCCGTCCGCAACGCCGGGCTCTCGATAAAAAACGCGTGCATCCGCGACGGCATCGTGGGGATCGCGCCATGCGCCTCAATCTTGCGCAGGGCGGAGATCATCGCATCCGGATTTTTGGTGAGTTCGACGCTCCCGGCGTCGGCGAGAAATTCGCGGGCGCGGGAGATGGCGAAACGGATCAGGATCGATGCGCCCCAGCTTAGCGCAATGACCGCGAGCGCGACGATCATAGCCAAACCGGCGCCTTCATCCCGCCGCCGATCTTCCCGGCGCGGCTCGCGGTAGGGCGAGAAGCCGAAGGGAAAATCCCAACGCCGGATCGTCAGATCGGCGAAAAAGGCAAAAACGCCGGCGAAGATCACCGCTACGACCATCAGTTGCGTGTCGCGGTTGCGAATGTGGGTCAGTTCATGCGCCAGCACCGCTTCGATTTCAGCGTTGGTGAGTTCGGCGATCAATCCGCGCGTCACGGCGATTTTGTAATCGCCTTCCCGCAAGCCGGCGGCATAGGCGTTGAGCGCGTCGCTGTCGATGATCTGCAACGCCGGGATCGGCGCGCCGCGGGAGATGCAGAGATTTTCGAGCAGATTATATAAACGGGGAGCCTCAGCGCGCGTCACCGGGCGGGCGCCGGTGGCGAAAGCGATCATTCGCTGATGAAACAGCCAGGCGATGATAAACCAGACGCCCGCCGCCGCCACGCCGATGGGCCAGCCGCGCTGTAGATCCTGCGTCGCCTGCTCGGCGATCCAGACGAAATCGGCGCCATAAGGCGCCTGCGCGGCCTCGGCCATCAGCGCGACGGAGAACATCAGCGCCAGCAGCAGGACGACGAAGCCCGCGAGCAGAAAGACCGTGCGCAGACGGTTCGCCCGGATGTGCGAATAAAGGCCGAAAGATTGGAGCATCGGCCCTAGAA
>JBBARD010000013.1:36973-48920 GCA_040399965.1 Methylocystis sp.
GCGCCCAGCGCGCCCTCGGCGGCGCCCTGCGCGTCCGGCCCCTGCGCCGACACGGCGGCGTTGCGCGCCCGCACCACCTCGTCCAGCGTCGATTTCTCGTGGGCGGCGTAGCCTTTCACCGTCTCGACCAGATTGGGAATAAGATCGTGGCGCTGCTTGAGCTGAACGTCGATGTCGGCGAAAGCCTGCCGGCCCCGCTGACGCAGGCTCACCAGCGCGTTGTAGGTTGAGACCAGCCACAGGCCGCCGCCGGCCACAAGCAAAAGCGCCAGCCATCCCATGCGTTTCTCCTTTTCCGTCCGGCGCCGATGCGACGGTCGCCGCCTGTCCCGGATGCTAGACGCATTTCCCGCCCCCGGCAAAGTCCCGAAAGCGCGGGCGGGCGCATTTGACCTCGGCGGCGCCCGGTCTTATCTCTTGGTCCGGGAAGAAGCCGCCTGCGGGCGGAGAAATCGTCTAAAATCCTTTAAAATCCAGAAGCGACGCCATGGCTATCCTGCCGATTATCACCGTTCCTGATCCGAGGTTGCGCAAGGTCTCGACGCTAGTCGACCGCGTCGACGCCGAAATTCTGACCCTGCTCGACGACATGCTGGAGACCATGTACGACGCGCCCGGCATCGGGCTTGCGGCCATTCAGGTCTCTGTGCCCAAACGCATCGTCGTCGTCGATATCGGCAAGACCGAAGACGCGCGCGCCCCTCTGTTCCTGATCAATCCCGAAGTCGTTTGGGCCTCCGAAGAGTTGAGCGTCTATAACGAGGGCTGTCTCTCGGTGCCGGATTATTACGACGATGTGAAACGTTCTGCGCGCGTGCGCGTGCGGCATATTGATCGCGCCGGCGCCGTCCAGGAATTCGACGCTGACGGATTGCTCGCCACCGTCGTGCAGCATGAACTGGAGCATCTCGAAGGCGGGCTCTTCATCGACCACCTGTCGCGACTCAAGCGCGAGCGCGTCGTCAAGCGGCTGACCAAGGTGGCGCGCTACGACGAGATCGCCGCGCAAAATCGCGTCGAACGGGCGTCGGAAGAAGCCGGAGCCTGAAGCTTGCGGCTTATATTCATGGGCACGCCGGACTTCGCGACGGCGTTGCTGAAGGAAATTGTCGCGCGCGGCCATGAGGTCGTCGCCGTATATACCCAGCCCCCGCGTCCCGCCGGGCGCGGCCTCTCGGAGAAAAAATCCGGCGTCCAACTTTACGCCGAGAGCCTTGGGCTACCAGTGCGCGCGCCCAAAACGCTGCGCGACGCCCAAGAGCAACAGGCTTTCGCGGAGCTCAACGCTGACGTCGCCGTCGTCGCCGCCTATGGTCTGTTGTTGCCGCAGTCGATCCTCGATAAGCCAAAATATGGCTGTCTGAATTTGCATGGCTCGCTGCTGCCGCGCTGGCGCGGCGCAGCGCCGATCCAGCGCGCGATCATGGCGGGCGATACCGAGACCGGCGTGATGGTGATGAGAATGGACGCCGGTCTCGACACCGGCCCCGTCGCGCTGACTGCGCGCACCCCGATCCGTCCAGACATGACCGCCGGCGAATTGCACGACGCGATGGCGGCGCAGGGCGCGCCGTTAATGGCGCAGGCGCTTGAACTTCTTGCGCGCGGAGAACTTGTCTTTGCGCCGCAATCTGAAGCCGGCGCCTGTTACGCGCAAAAGATCGACAAGGCCGAGAGCCGCATCGACTGGCGCCGTCCGGCGGCCGATCTGCACAATCAAATACGCGGGCTGTCGCCTTTTCCCGGCGCCTTTTTTGAAGCCGATCTTGGTCGCGGCGTGGAGCGCGTGAAGGTCTTGCGCACGCGCGTCGAGAATGGTTCGGGCGGGCCGGGGAGGGCGCTCGATGACACGGGATTGATCGCCTGCGGGACGGGCTCCTTGCGCCTGTTGCGCGTGCAGCGCGCTGGTAAAGGCGAGATGGCCTTCGAGGAGTTTGCGCGCGGCCGGCCGCTGACGCGCGGCGCGACACTCGCCTGATGCCGCGTTATGCGCTGACCATCGAATATGACGGCGGGCCTTTTGTCGGCTGGCAACGTCAGGCGAATGGGCTTTCCGTGCAGCAGCGGCTCGAGGAAGCCGCTGGGGCGATCAATGGCCTTCCTGCCGTCGTGCATGGCGCCGGCCGCACCGACGCCGGCGTCCATGCGCTTGGTCAGGTGGCGCACATCGACATGGCGCGCGACTGGCGGCCCGATAAATTGCGCGACGCGCTGAACGCCCATCTCAAGCCCACGCCGGTCGCAGTGCTCGCGGCGCGGGCCGTCGGCGACGATTTCGAGGCGCGTTTTTCCGCCATCCAGCGGCATTATCGCTATATCATCGATAATCGACGCGCGCCGCTCGCGTTGACGCTGGGCCGCGCCTGGCATGTCAAATGGCCGCTCGACGCCGATGCGATGCGCGTCGCCGCGCAGCAACTGCTTGGCCGTCACGATTTCACGACCTTTCGCGCGTCGGAGTGTCAGGCCCGTTCGCCGGTGCGCACGCTGGATCGGTTTGAGGTGCGGCGTGTCGGGGAACGCATCGAGATCGAGGTTTCAGCGCGCTCCTTTCTGCACAATCAGGTGCGCTCCATGGTTGGATCGCTGGAGCATGTCGGCGCCGGCAAATGGCGCGCCGACGATCTCGCCGCCGCGCTGGCGGCGAAAGACCGCGCCCGCTGCGGCCAGGTTGCGCCGCCGCAGGGGCTCTATCTGGTCGCGGTCGATTATCCGCCGGAGGCGTGGGGCGAGCAGGCGGCTGATTAACGGGCGTTGACAGTCTCTGCGCTTTTGCCCATGCAGAGGCACCTCCGCTCGCCTCACGTTGGATAAATGCGCGTTTTCATAACCGGCACGGCCGGCTTCATCGGTTTTCATCTGGCGCGGCGTCTGCTCGACCGTGGTCATTTCGTGGCCGGCTTCGACGGCATGACGCGCTATTATGACGTGCGGTTGAAGGAAGCGCGGCGCGCCATGCTCATGCGCAGCAACGGCTATCGCGACACCATCGCGATGCTGGAGGATATGCCGGCCCTGACGCGCGCCGCCGAAGACGCCGCGCCGGACGTCATCGTTCATCTCGCGGCGCAGGCCGGGGTGCGCTACAGCCTCGAAAATCCGCGCGCCTATATCGACGCCAATCTGGTCGGCGCGTTCAACATGATGGAAATGGCGCGCTTGTTAAAACCGCGTCACTTTCTGGTCGCCTCGACCAGCTCGGTGTATGGCGCGAGCCCCAGCGTGCCGTTTTATGAAAGCGACCGCGCCGACCAACCCTTAACGCTCTACGCCGCCACCAAAAAAGCGGGCGAGGCGATGACGCATAGTTATGCGCATCTGTGGTCGATCCCGACGACGCTGTTTCGTTTCTTTACAGTTTACGGCCCGTGGGGGCGTCCCGACATGGCGCCGCTGAAATTCGTCGACGCCATTGAGAGCGGGCGGCCGATCGATATCTACAACTTCGGGGAGATGTCGCGCGATTTCACCTATGTCGACGATCTTGTCGAATCGATCATTCGCCTGATCGACTGTCCGCCGGCGATCGACGCCGGGGATTCATCCGTCTCGCCGGTGGCGCCGCATCGCGTCGTCAATATCGGTCGCGGCGAGCCGGCGGCGCTGCTGGATTTCATCGCCGCTATCGAAAACGCGCTCGGCAAGAAAGCGATCCGCAATTATTTGCCGATGCAGAAGGGCGACGTGCCGCGCACCTTCGCCAATACGGATTTGCTTGAGCGACTGACGGGCTATCGTCCGCGCACCTCAATCGAAGAAGGCGTCGAGGCGCTGGTTGCGTGGTATCGGGACTACCGCGCGACGCATGGCGCGCTGGAGCATTGATCCTCAGTAAATGACCGACCTGGAGCATTTCCCGGTCTGATTGAATCAGACCTGGGCTCTGGCGTTATGTTTTAACGCATTTTCTTTCGCCGAACCGGTTTCCGCTCAGGTGGAAAGCCCACTGGAAACGCCGCCGGCAAGAGTCCGGCGGCGCCGTTTGAGCGAGACGCCGATCTATTGCGCTTCGTCGAGGGCTTCAGCCGGATCCTTGATGATCTCATTGACGCCGGCCAGCGGATTATCGTAGCCGATGCCCCCGCAGCCATACATGCCGCTCGGATCGCTCCAGCATATCGGATGATTGGCTGGACCGTTATCCAGCGGCGGGTTCAGCGTGGTTTTGTATTTTTTGGCGAAATCATCCAGACGGTCGTCACACCACAGGGCAGCCTTGTCCGGGGCGACGCCGCTCTCGATTTCCTGCGTGCCCTTCTCCACCCGTCTGTTGAAGGAATACCGCTCCCGCTTGGGGATGAGAGCGATTTGCTCTTCCCAATAGCTCTTGTTGAGGTTGGCGCCGTCCGTCTTGTAGCAAGTCTCGACGACAGAGCGCGACAGGGCCAATTCGTCTGCGATCGGATAGTATTTGGCCTCCAGCGGCTTGTGATGGTGGTGGCGATGATGGTGGCGATGGCCGGTGTTGTGAGCAAACGCCGGCAGAACGCTCGCAGCGACAAGCGCCGCGCCGGCGATAAGTGCAAATTGTTTCATTTCCAGGATTCCTCGGACGAAAGCCGTGAAGCGGACATGGCCGGTTAAGCGCCTGGACCGCCGCGCATTGACCGCCGCGCATGGCTCCAACACACAATCCAGGCTACTTCCGGGAGCTTGAGCCTAGCGGTCTAGGCGGGGATGTCCAGTAAAACCTGGAATTTCGAACGTTCTCGCCGCCGATACCGTTGCGCATAGTTAATGAAACGTGTCGGTTTACATGAATTTCTTGTCGCCGATAACGCGCCGGCGACTAACCCAGCCATTCCGGCACGCGATCCATGGCGATGATGTCTGCAACGCTCTGACGCGGACGGATCAGCGCGTAACGGTCGTCTTCCACCAGCACTTCCGGGATCAGCGGGCGCGTGTTGTAGGTTCCGGCCTGCACCGCGCCATAGGCGCCGGCGGTGAGCACGCAGAGCAATTCGTTGGGCAGGGTTTCCGGCAACATACGGTCTTGCGCCAGATAGTCGCCGGTTTCGCAGACGGGCCCCACGACATCGGCGACAATGGCGGCGCGTCCCGCGGCAACGCGTACGGGGATAATGTCGTGCCAGGCGTCGTATAGCGTTGGCCGGATGAGATCGTTCATGCCGGCGTCGACGATGACGAATGTTTTCGCCTCGCCGCGTTTCACATAAATCACCCGCGTAATCAGCACGCCTGCATTGCCGACGATCAATCGGCCCGGTTCGAACACCAGCTTGCAGTTGAGCCCGGCGAAACGCCGACGCACGATCGCCGCATATTGCTCGGGATGATAGGATTTCGGGTCTTCGCCCTCGTGATAGGGAATGCCGAGGCCGCCGCCGAGATCAATATGAGATATGTCGTGGCCATCGGCGCGTAAATCGCGCACCAGACCGGCGAGCAGGGAGAACGCCTCATCGAAAGGCTCAAGCTCCGTGAGCTGCGAGCCGATATGCATGTCGGCGCCGGCAATGCGTATGCCCGGCAATCGCGCCGCCCGGGCATAGACCGCGCGCGCAGTCGAGAGCGGCACGCCGAATTTGTTTTCCGACAGGCCGGTAGAGATTTTAGCGTGCGTGCGGGCGTCGACATCCGGATTGACGCGCAGCGACACGGGCGCCGTCTTGCCGCGTTCGCTCGCCAGACGCGAGAGCGCGGCAAGTTCAGGTTCGGACTCGACGTTGAAGCAGAAAATGCCGGCGTCGAGCGCCGCGACAATCTCTGCTTCGGTTTTGCCAACGCCTGAAAAAGTAATCCGGCTGGCCGGCGCGCCGGCGGCCAGCGCGCGGGCCAGCTCGCCGCCCGAGACCACGTCCATGCCGGCCCCCTCCTGAGCCAGCAGGTGGAGAACGGCCTGGTTGGAATTGGCTTTCACCGCGTAGCAGACAAGCGCGTCGAGACCGGCAAAGGCCTGCGAAAAGACCCTGATGTGACGGCGGATTGTCGAGGCCGAATAACAGTAGAACGGCGTGCCGACGACCCCGGCGAGGGTTGCGACATCGACCTCTTCGGCGAAGAGCGCGCCGTCTCGATAGGCGAAATGATGCATCGGGCCTACAGAATCGGATCAAGCGGGAAGGGATAGGTCTGCGCCGGCCGGTTCCCGCTGGTGCCGGGAATATCGGACTTGCGCGACGGTTGATCGCTATTGGGCATGAAGGGCGGCGCAGGTTCCTGCTTGCCGCTTTCCTGCGCCGCCTCCTGCCGTTGTTTTTTCAATGCTTCGCCATAGGCCTGGGTTTCGGGCGGCAGCTCCAGTGGACCTCGGCGTCCGCAGCTGGCGAGCCCGCTGGCGAAGAGGAGAGCGAGGCTTGCGAGAAGGATCGGGGGGCGAAAGGTCACGGGCGTTGGTCGGATCGGGGAGCGGGAGAAAAGAGATACCGGAAAAGTCTCTCCAATGACTAAAGAAACCGCCCGGAAACATACTATAACAACCGGACAAGAAAAGGCGAGAGTTGGGCGTCCAGTTGGCTTTGGTCTTCCGGATCCCAACTCTTTACCCCGGCCGCGCGCCATGGTGAGGTTCTGGCATGTTCACGATTCTGAGACAGTTCGCGCCGCCGGCGATCCTGCTGGCCGCGATATTTGCCGCCCAGGCCGCATGCGCCAGAGTTCAGATCTCGATCGACCTGTCCGCCCAGCAGCTCACGGCGACCCGCAAGAACGGCGACACGGTCGTCTGGAAAATTTCCAGCGGCCGTCCCGGCTTTGAGACGCCGACGGGTCATTATGTTGTTTACCGCATGGAGCCCGATCATAAATCCGATGAATATGAACAGGCTCCGATGCCCTTCTCGATGTTCTTTTCGTCCCGCGGCCTCGCCATCCACGGCACCTATGAGCGTGGTCTGGGGCGGCCCGCCTCGCATGGCTGCGTGCGGTTATCGGTCGCCAACGCCAAAAAGCTCTACGAATGGATTTCAGAGGACGGCGGGGAGACCAGCGGCGCGGAGGTGGAGATCGTCGGCGTGACGCCGGGCGGCCGTCGCGGCAAGGATCGCGAGACGGCGCGGGAAGCTGGGAGAGAGCCGGTTTTAGGTCGCGCGCCCGCCGCTGCAGCCCGAGACCCTCGTCGCGAGTTGGAGCGCTCGTCCACTCAGCCCAACGTCGACAAGCCTTCCGGGCCTGGCCGAAACGGCGACCCCTTCGAGGATTTGGTCGATAGCGTTTGGCGTTTTTGATTTGTTCCAGCAAGGACTCCCAAAAACGTTGCGCGCCGGCAACAGTCCCGGCATGAGTCGAGCATCCGGCCAAACCCACGTTTGCGGACAGGCCGCAATGCGGCTATGCCTATGCACAAGATCTCCGTTCCGGCCCGAGAATAGAGAGTAAGAATATTGACGACATCGAAAACTCCCCTTCTCGACTCGATCCTGACCCCGAAGGATCTGCGCAAGCTGAAGCCCGCCGATCTGAAACAGGTCGCCGATGAGCTGCGGCACGAAACCATCGACGCCGTTTCAGTCACCGGCGGCCATCTGGGCGCGGGTCTGGGCGTCATCGAGCTGTCGGTCGCCTTGCATTATGTTTTCGATACGCCGGCGGATAAAATCATCTGGGACGTCGGCCATCAGACCTATCCCCACAAAATCCTGACAGGCCGCCGCGATCGTATCCGAACCCTGCGCATGGGCGGCGGCCTTTCCGGCTTCACCAAGCGCGCCGAGAGCGAATACGACGCCTTTGGCGCGGGTCACTCCTCCACCTCGATTTCCGCCGGTCTCGGCATGGCTGTCGCTCGCGATCTTGGCGAAGGCGACAATCACGTCGTGGCTGTGATCGGCGACAGCTCCATGTCCGCCGGCATGGCCTATGAGGCGCTCAACAACGCAGGCGCGCTGGACTCTCGCCTGATCGTCATCCTCAACGACAATGACATGTCGATTGCGCCGCCGACCGGCGCCATGTCAGCCTATCTCGCGCGCCTCGTCTCCGGCGGGGCCTATCGATCCATCCGCGACGCCGCGAAACAACTCGCCAGCCATTTGCCCCGCTTCATCTACGATAAGGCGCGCAAGGCCGAAGAATTTTCCCGCAGCTTCATCACCGGCGGGACGATGTTTGAGGAACTAGGCTTCTATTATGTCGGCCCCATCGATGGTCACAACCTCGATCATTTGCTGCCGGTGCTGATGAATGTTCGCGACAAGGACGACGGTCCGGTGCTGGTCCATGTCGTCACCCAAAAAGGCAAGGGGTTCGCCCCGGCGGAAGAGGCCGCAGACAAATGTCACGCGGTTAATAAATTCGATATGAAAACCTTCGCGCAGATCAAGCCGAAGGCGAATGCTCCTTCCTACACCAGCGTTTTCGCCAGATCGCTGGTCGCCGAAGCCGAGCACGACGACAAGATCGTCGCCATCACCGCCGCGATGCCGTCCGGCACAGGGCTGGACATTTTCGGCAAGGCTTTTCCCCACCGCACTTTCGACGTCGCCATCGCCGAGCAACACGCTGTGACCTTCGCCGCCGGTCTCGCCTGCGAGGGCTACAAGCCATTTTGCGCGCTTTACTCGACGTTCCTGCAACGCGGTTACGACCAGGTCGTGCATGACGTCGCGATCCAGCATCTGCCGGTTCGTTTCGCTATTGATCGCGCCGGACTGGTCGGAGCCGACGGCCCCACCCACGCGGGCGCCTTCGATATCGCCTATCTTGGCTGTCTGCCGGGCATGGTGATGATGGCCGCCGGCGACGAGGCCGAACTGATGCACATGGTCGCCACCGCAGCAGCCTACGACGAAGGACCGATCGCTTTCCGTTATCCGCGTGGCGAGGGTCTCGGCGTCGAGTTGCCGGATCGTGGCGATGTGCTGGAAATCGGCAAGGGCCGCGTTCTTCGGGAAGGCTCGAAAGTTGCGATCCTCTCGCTCGGCACGAGACTGGCCGACGCTTTGAAGGCCGCCGAAGAACTGGAGAATTACGGCGTCTCGACTACAGTCGCCGACGCCCGGTTCGCCAAGCCGATCGATCGCGACCTGCTTCGCCAACTCGCCGCCAATCATGAAGTTCTGATTTCGGTCGAGGAAGGTTCGATCGGCGGTTTCGGCGCGCAGGTTTTCCAGATGCTCTCGGACGACGGATTCCTCGATGGCGTCCGCGGGGCCTTCAAATTCCGCAGCATGACTCTGCCCGACGTCTATATCGATCACGACAAGCACGAAATAATGATCGCCAGAGCAATGCTCGATTCAAGAGCGATGGTCGCGAAAGCGCTCGAATTGCTGGGCGACCAGAACGCCGCATCGCGCGTCATGATCGCCTGATCGGCGCGCGTCGCTAATTCATCTCTTTCGCAACGGCCCGGGCCAGTGCGCCCAGCCTTTGTTCGATCAGCGCCGGACTCTCACAAACATAGGCGGCCATCCGGCGCTGCTCCTCGAAGAGACGCAAACGCCATTGCAGCGTCTCGCTCGCCTTGCGGATGGCTTCCGGGTCTGCGGGTTTCTGGTCCTGAATCTTGCGCAGATCTTCGTCTCCCTGCCGCGTGATTTCCGCCATGTCTTTCAGACGGCGACCAAACCGGTCGAGGCCGTTGATCACATCGCGGCGCTCGTCGTTCATCGATTCAAATATCCCGGCGAAGAGACGCGTTAAAACCGCCTTGCGCCGTGTTCCGGCTGTGCGGGCGAAATCGGCGATCAATGTCTCGGCGTCGGCGAGGGGCGTGCGGCGCTGACGGATGCGCGACACAAGATCGGCGACGGGTGCGTCATCGCGCCAGTTGCGGCTGTCGCTGTCGATTGCCGGTCCGCTCCAGACTCCGCCGATAGCGATTTCCGGCACGCGCACCTGTTTGCATGGCCAATCGCTTTGCGCGGACAATTGTGCCGCTGCGCCGTCGCTGAATGTGAGCAATGCCAAAATCGCCATGCGGGAGGATTTCATGCGTCGATCGCCCTTTTCGGAAATATGCGGCTTCTGCGTATAATGCCCCATGCGGATCGTTCCCGTCATCGATATTCGTTACGGCGCGGTCGTTCGCGCTATTGCAGGGCGGCGCGCAGATTATCGCCCGCTTCGGTCGGTCCTGACGAGCGCAACGACGCCGATTGCCGTGGCGCGGGGACTGATGGCGTTTTATCCCTTCGATACGCTTTATATCGCCGATCTGGACGCGATCGAGGGTCGACATGACAATCGCGAGGCGATCCGCGCCATCGGCGAAGCTTTCCCGTATCTCGAACTTTGGGTCGATCCCGGCGTCCGGCATATTCTCGAAGCGTCGCGGTGGCGCGATCAACAAAATCTGCGGTTGGTCCTGGGCAGCGAAACTCTTTTGTCCATCGAGGCGTTGCTCGCGTTAAGCATCCATGACGATTGCGTGCTCTCGCTCGATTTCCGGGAGGCGGGCTTTCTGGGCGATCCGGAAGTGCTCAACGCCGCCGCCCTCTGGCCCTCGCAGGTGATCGTCATGACCCTCTCGCGCATTGGCGGCGACGCGGGGCCGGATGCGGCGCGACTTGCGGAAGTGGTCGCCCGCGCCGGCGGACGCGAGGTTTACGGCGCTGGCGGCGTGCGCTCCGCAGACGATGTCGTGACGATTGCAACAACAGGCGCAAAAGGGGTTCTGGTATCCACCGCCCTGCATAATGGCGGGTTAAACGCCAGCGATCTTGCCCGCTTCGTGACGTGATCGGCGCATGAAAAAGGGGAGCTCGACGGCTCCCCCTGAAAAAGCAATGCCCGCCGGTTCAGCTGGCGGCGAAGGGATGCTTGGCGGTGACTCGGGCGGAGAGAACGCTCTGCGCAGTCGGATCGCCTTTCATCGCGCGCGCGATGGCTTCTTTGGTCGCCTGGTAGTTGAAATCCTGGATTTTCTGATCGTCGTTGGCTTCCCAGTGGATGAACACGCCAACGCAGATGAACAGGTCGTCGGCAACGGACAGCGGGATGACGCCCTCTGCGACCGAGTCCGCAACCGCCTTGGCGACGCCGTGCTGCGCCGGTCCAAACATCTGAACCGCCTGCTTGGCGTTCTTGATCGTGACTTTGTTGAACAGAATGGTGTTCGGCTTGACCAGAAGGTTTGGCGCAATGACGGCGAGCAGCGTCGTGAAACCGTCCTTGTTGTTAACCAGCGCGTTCGCGAACGCTTTCTCGGCGGCGGAGCCGCGCGGTCCCATGATCAGATCGATGTGCGCGACTTCATTGCCGTCGCCAACCAGCGATTCGCCAACGCCCATTTTCGCGCTGCTTGATGCGAAGCCGCCAGAAGATGGCTTCGGGAAAAGCGCGCCTAACAGTTTCTCAAAGAACGAAGCCATTTTCTTCCCCTTATAACGCTACATACATCCCCCTGTCGAATTACGCTTTGGGGAACGCGTCACACTGATTTTACTCCGCAGCGCGCAAGCGCGGCCGCAACATCTGATGGTAGGGGGCCGGAGGCGTCGTTGACGGCCTCCGGTCCATAACCCGTCGCTTAGTTGGCGGCGAAGGGGTGCTTGGCTTCGTTGCGCTTGGCGACGACTTCAGCGGCCTTCGGCTCGCCGGCCACGGCGCGGGCGATAGCTTCCTTCGTCGCAGTGTAGTTGTATTCCTGGATCTTCTTGTCGTCGCTGGCGTCCCAGTGAATGAACACGCCGACCGAAATGAAGATATCGTCAGCTTCCGAGACCGGGATCACGCCCTCGGCGACCGAATCCGCCACCGCCTTGGCGACGCCATGCTGCGCCGGGCCGAACATCTGCACCGCCTGCTTCGCGCCCTTGATCGTCACCTTGTTGAACAGGATCGTGTTGGGCTTGCACAGCAGGTTCGGCGCAACGACCGCGAGAAGCGTCGTGAAGCCGTCCTTGTTGTTGACCAGCGCATTAGCAAAAGCCAGTTCGGCCGCCGAACCGCGCGGCCCCATGATCAGATCGATGTGGGCGACCTCGTTGCCTTCGCCAACCAGCGACTCGCCAACCAGCATCTTGTTAATCAAAGCCATGTG
>JBBARD010000014.1:0-1679 GCA_040399965.1 Methylocystis sp.
ATTCACTCAGAAAATCATATTGGGGAGAGAGAATTTTACCCCAATTGAGACGATAAATGCGGCGTTTGTGACTGCGACGTTCTAAAACGCGTTCATGACTCCGTGCCTTTAAATAATTAAGGGGCACTCAGATCCTCCTGAAATAAATCACATTTTGTTGTGAATTAGTGCCAAACCCTCGATAAGGAATCAAGCTATAATTAGCATTGATGAGGCATCTATGAAATTGAATTCTTCAACCGAAGAGGGTTAATTCTAATAAATGAGAAAGAAATCAGGACGTGTGAGATTTTATAGTTTCAGTAAGGAGTAAAGCGAATAAAGTTACTCATTGAGAAAAATGCAGTGTGGAGTTGACACCAAAATCCCGGTGAATAGCAAGGCTCACACAAGCTTGATCCAGTGTAATCGTTCCAAAGGCTTGCCCTGGAGATGGATATGAGCTCAAATTTTCAACTTTTTAATACGGCTGTCATGGGTATGAGCGCACAAACAGACGCTCTTGCCAATATTTCCGAAAATATCGCAAACAACAATACAGTGGGTTTCAAACGAGCGACAACGCATTTTCAAACAGTTTTGAGCGGATTTCAGGGGCCAAGACAGACTGGCGGGGGCGTATCAACATATACGCGCCATGATGTTGAGGGGAAAGGCGCATTTATTCCGACTAATTCATCGACAGATCTGGCGATACAGGGCGACGGTTTTTTTGTTGTTCAAGACAATAGGGGCAACATATTCCTGACACGCGCGGGATCGTTCAATCCGGATTCAGACGGACGTCTTGTCAATGCGGCAGGATATACACTTATGGGTTTTCCTGAAAATACAAACGGAAATATAAATACAAATAGTATGACAATTGGAAATATGGTTGCAGTCACGATACAAAAGGAAAAATTGTATGCGAATCCGACAACGAGCGGAGATCTTTCAGTGAACCTTCCAGCCGGAGCGTCGATTGTCGGGTCTGCGTTCCTTCCATCTACCAATAGTGCTGGCGCGAATGCGACAACAAAGACGTCAGTATCAGTATACGACAATCTGGGTCAGAAGGTCGATCTGGATGTTTATTATGCGAAGTCGGCTGCGAATTTATGGGAAGTATCAGTGTATAACTCAGCTGACGCTTCGGCTGGAGGATTTCCTTACAATAGCGCAGCTCTGGTCGTCCAGACAGTATCGTTCAATCCAGCCAATGGCGAATTAATAAATGGCTCTCCGATTAACTTCTCTGCGCCGAATGGACAATCCGTGGCGGTAGATGTCAGTAAAACGACTCAACTCGGATCTCCGTTTGAGGTAACTAATCTCTACTTTAATGGCAATGCTCCTTCGGGCGTCAAAGAGGTCGGAATTAGCGAAGACGGAATGATGGCGTATCGCCTTGAGAATGGACAATCTATCAATGCATTCAAGCTTGGTCTGGCGAAAGTGAACGCTCCCTCCCGCATGACAAATTATACGGGTAACGTATATTTGACGAACAGCGGATCAGGCGAAATAATGATTGGGACGCCAGGTAAAAGCGGATTAGGCTCAATTCAGTCATCTAGCCTGGAAGCATCAACGGTTGATCTTGCGACTGAACTATCGTCAATGATCATCGCCCAGCGATCATTCGCCGCTAATTCCCAATCTTTTCAGGTTGCTTCAGAAATTCTGCAAATTCTGAA
>JBBARD010000014.1:1779-5658 GCA_040399965.1 Methylocystis sp.
TCGCCGCTAATTCCCAATCTTTTCAGGTTGCTTCAGAAATTCTGCAAATTCTGAACAATTTAAAATAAGTACGGGGTGAAAAGAATGAGTTTGACGAATGCGCTAATGATTGCGTCGCAATCGCTTGGGACGATCACAAGTCAGATAAACCTTGTATCCCGAAATATATCAGGAGCAGGTTCCGATGAAGTCACCAAGAAAGCAGCGATCTTGACAACAGGTCCGAATGGCGCAAGCGAATTCCGGGGAATAAGAAGAGAATCAAACATATCAATTTTCAAATATTGGCTCTCAACGAATGCTGATCTGGAGAAAAGCGCTAAAATATCGGATGCGCTTGATCAGATAGATTTGTTATTAAATTTATCTGATCCTGCCGAAAGCCAGGCTCCATCATTACAGATTTCAAGATTGTCGGACTCATTACTCAATTACAGCGTTAATCCAGATGAACGATCATCGGCTGAGTTGAGTTTGCAAGCGGCGCGAGATGTTTTGATATCCATTCAGGATAGTTCTGAATTGATAAGAAATTTAAGAAGAGAGGCAGATGATAATATCTCCAGAAGCATTGATAATATTAATGAAATACTGATAAAAATAACTAACGCTAACAAAGAAATTATATCATCTGATGGATCAGGGTTTGAAATAGGCGATATGCTGGATCGGCGCGATAGTCTTTTGCGGGAATTATCAAAATATATTGGAATTAAAACTGTTACTAGACCTAATCAGGATCTGGTTATTTATGCAGATAGCGGGGCGACTCTTCTAGAAACAACACCAAGAAATGTCTCATTCCAGAAGACTGATAATCTATCAGCAGGAATTGCTGGCGCTTCAGTCTATATTGACGGCGTGCAGGCGACAGGGGGTGGTGCGCTATCGTCTGTGAAATCCGGTTCAATTGCTGGGGATATACATGTACGCGATAATTTGACATTAATATATCAAGCTCAACTCGACGAAATGGCGCGAGGGTTAATCATTGCCTTCTCGGAAAAAGATCAAACAGGCGCAGGAGGTGCGCCATTGCCAGGCCTCTTCACCTTTCCGGGGGCTACAACAATTCCGAATACGGGACTAATTTCTGGTCTCGCTGATCAGATCATGATCAGCCCTTTGGTCGATCCAAATCAAGGCGGGGATGCTTCCCTGTTAAGGGACGGTGGAATATCCGGTAACCCAGCCTATGTATATAACAGGGATCATAGGGAAGGGTATACGGAAAGGCTTCACGAACTTGCAGGATCTGCATCCTTGGGTCTGATCCTCGACTCAAGAGCTGGTCTTGATATTAATGAATCATTACAGAGTTTCGCAGAATCCTCAATTGGCTGGATCGGCGGACAGAGACAAAGCGCATTACGTGAAAAAACATATCAACACGCGATCCATTCACAAACCACCATAACGCTCTCCACTACTACCGGCATCAATATTGACGAGCAAATGACACAGTTGCTGACGCTTGAGAACGCTTTTCAGGCATCATCAAAATTACTCCAGACAATCAACTCAGTATATGATTCACTATTCGCTGCAATAAATCGGTGACAGGATGATGCTGAACATCACCTCAACTTATTCACAGATGTCCAATCTTTTAAGGATAATGGCGGCTCAAAAAAATGAATTGAACAGTCGGCAACAAGAAATTGGATCGGGACGAAAATCAGATCTTGCGCTGAGCCTCGGAACTGAAATGAGACGAAGCGTGAATTCTCATTCCCTTCTGAATAGTTATAAAGCATATTTATTGAATAATAATATAGTAAAAGCACGGCTTGAGATTGCAGATGAGTCACTAACAAACATATTAGAAAATGCTCATGAATTTAAGTCGTCGTTAATGTTGGCGCAAAATGACGCCAGAGGCCAGCATATTATTGATACGCAAGCATCCAATAAACTTGCTTTATTTATTTCCTCATTGAACAATTCGTTCGACAATAAATATATATTCGCAGGGGAAAAGACAAATATTCCTCCCCTAAACGCATTTTTCACTGAACCAGTCTCTGCTGTAAAATCAAAAATTGACGCTGCTTTCTCAAGCTCTCCCCCGGACGGGTTTGGTTTTTCCCAGAATTCACTGTTAGTATCTACTATAACACCAGAGCAATTAGAGGGTTTTATCAATAACTCATTGACTGAATTATTCTCAGAAAATGAGTGGTCCCTGAGCTGGTCAAACGCCAGCAATGAGCCTCTAAAAAATATGATTTCGCCGAAACAGCGGATGGACACTTCCATCACTGTAAATGATCCAGCTTTACGCAAGATAGCTATGGCATATGTGATTGGCTGTAATCTTGGGGCAGAAAGAATGAATGCCAGGACCTATCAAGCTCTCGCCCGAAAGTCTCTGGAAAGTCTCGATGAGGGCCTGCGGCTTTTAAACTCAACCCGCACACGGGTTGGAGTTATGCAACAAACTCTTGATCTATCGAGTGCCGCATTAGATAAGCAATCTCATATTTTGGAAATGCAGATCAATGGAATGGAAAGCATTAACCAGACCGAAATAGCAACGAGAACAGCTGGTCTTCTGACACGTATAGAAACAACAATGACGCTTACGTCGAGAATATCAAGTCTATCACTTGCAAGATATCTATAAATGAGTAAGTGAGTTCTGTCAATGTATCTGAAAATGTATCGAGAAATTGCGAATACTTCGCAGCATAATTGTCGTAAAATAGAGCATTATGTTTTAATAAAAGCGATCAATAATTTAAGGACTGGTCTTGAAACTGGCCCTGATAGCATCGGGACTGTAAAAGCTTGTGCTCAAATTCAAAATATATGGACGATATTTTTGGCTGAACTCATCAGCAATGAAGATCACCTTCCGGATGAATTACGCGCAAGTCTTATCTCGATAGGTATCTGGATACAGCGTGAATTAGAGGACATCTCAGCGGGCAGGCCAGCGAATTTTGTCGGTTTAATTGAGATAAACCAAATTATTGCTGATGGACTTGTTTAAGGCATGTATCTCTCACTCAGGCGTGGCGAGCGAATTTTTATTAATGGGGCTGTTTTACGAGTCGATCGCAAGGTTTGCATTGAGTTGATGAATGATGTCACCTTTCTCCTTGAACACCACATAATCCAACCGGAGCAGGCTAAGTCTCCACTCAAACAGCTATATTTGGCTATACAGACAATTTTGATGGCCCCAACACATAGTGATCGTGCAATTCTTGTATGTTTAGGGTTGATCAGCAGTTTCATTGTCATATCACAAGATAAAGAACTTATTGGATACCTGATCAATATTCGCGATTTTATTGAATCAAAAAAACATTTCGAGGCATTAAAGATGCTGCGAAATATTTTTCAAAATCAGTCAGAACTTGCTGATAAGTGGGATGTCATACTAAGCAATGGCCACAAATAAGGAGAGGCGAATGATATATCTGACTCAATCGTCTGCAAAGACTTCAGAACCGTCATTGCGAAATAATAATTCGGATAATTCGAAAGAAACCACGAATTACAATAACTTTTTACAGTTATTAACAACGCAGCTCAAAACTCAGGATCCGCTTAAACCGCTGGACTCTAATCAGGTTGTCAGCCAGTTGGCAACATTTTCAATATTGGAGCAATCAATAAAGACGAACGCATTGCTTTCGAAATTAGTTAATGTGTCTAACAATGACCCGTCATCATAAACGATAGGGCGAAATGTCGCACCTGATCAGAGTAACAATCTTGAGACAATCACTACGGTAACATCTTGTAATCGATTACCGCCAGGGCTTTGTGAAATAATTATAAGTGAAAATCACTTCGGATCATGCCATCAGTTAACCAATGAATGAAGCAGATGTATTAGAACTCGTTCATCGTATTATTACAGTTGTG
>JBBARD010000014.1:5758-8994 GCA_040399965.1 Methylocystis sp.
ACCAATGAATGAAGCAGATGTATTAGAACTCGTTCATCGTATTATTACAGTTGTGATGCTTGTGTCGGCTCCTATGGTATTTGCTGCTATGTTCACGGGTGTAATCGTTGCTCTTATACAAGCTCTTACTCAGGTTCAGGAAATGACGCTTACATTTGTGCCCAAAATGATAGCAATGCTGATAGCCTTGATGCTTTCAGCGACATACATAAGTTCAATTATCGCTTCCTTATCTCGTTATGTCTACTCTCGGATAGAGTCAGGGTTCTGATTAATTTCCAAATTCGATTAAATGGAGAATTATATAAGACATGTCATCTTCTAATGACAAGATGAGCAATGAGGCAATTCATCGTTCAAGTGACATAGGATTTGCATTATCAATTGTATTTGTACTTTGTGTTTTCTTCTTGCCTATGCCTCCATTCATTCTCGATTTAGGCATTGCATTTTCTATTGCTATTTCTGTAGTGGTATTAATGGTTGGTTTATGGATACAGAAGCCGTTGGACTTTTCATCATTCCCTACAGTCTTACTTTTTGCAACTATTTTAAGACTTGCTCTCAATATTGCCACAACACGTCTTATTCTGTCTCGAGGCGCAGACGGAGAGACAGCTGCAGGCTTTATCATTGCAGGTTTTTCAAGATTAATTATGAGTGGCGATTTTGTGATTGGTCTTACTGTATTTGCAATTATAGTTACTGTTAATTTTCTTGTAATAACTAAAGGAGCTACCCGAATAGCTGAGGTCGGCGCCCGGTTTACCCTTGACTCCATACCCGGCAAACAAATGGCTATTGATGCTGATTTATCAGCCGGCATAATTGATGAACGTGAGGCACAGATCCGACGTCGAGAACTGGAAGAAGAAAGCGCATTTTTTGGTTCAATGGATGGAGCTTCAAAATTTGTTCGCGGAGACGCTATAGCTGGAATAATAATTCTTGCCGTAAACATTTTTGGAGGAATCATCATTGGAGTCACTCGTCACAATATGCCTTTGGCAACTGCAGCGGATGTCTACACCAAATTATCGGTCGGCGACGGTCTTGTATCCCAGATTCCCGCTTTGATTGTCTCTCTCTCAGCAGGTTTACTCGTATCAAAAGGGGGAATGCGGGGTTCAGCCGAGCAAAATATATTACGTCAATTAGGATCGTATCCAAGGGCATTGTCTGTAGCGTCCGGTTTACTGATTCTTCTTGGACTCATGCCCAGCTTACCATTTATCCCATTTTTTTCGCTTGGAGCAACCATGGCGATTATCGCCTATCTTATACCTCTGAAGGAGCGACAACTCCAAAATTCAATTCTTGAATCACAAAGATTAATTGATCAAAGGACCAATAGAGCTGATAAGAATGCTCCGGAGGAGGTTTTACGTACATCGCTTATTGAAATCATACTGGGAAAACAACTTTGGGCGGGCATATTACCGAATAGATCCGAGCTCATCGAACGCGTCACTAAAATGAGAAGAAACTTTGCGATTCAATATGGATTCATCTTCCCCGAAATTCGACTTAATGATAGCATCGATATACCCTCGAGATCATATCATATACATATTCAGGGAGCCTTTATATCTGGATATGAACTTCAGTTGCGTCGTCATCTGATTGTTTATGGTTCTGGAGACAGGCCCGAATTCGTCGGTGAGAACGCTATCGATCCTGCCTTTGGTATGAATTCTTTATGGATTTCGGAGTCGCTTGTTGAGGAAGCCCGGATGGCCGGCTATCTCCCGGTTGATTCAATTACAATCCTCCTGACGCATATTTCTGAAATACTCCGTAATCATTTATCTCTTTTGCTCACCTACAAAGGCATGAGAGGCTTGATTGACAGGCTGGACCCTGAATATCGACGGCTGATCGATGAAATCATCCCAATTCACCTCTCATACTCTACGCTACATAGCGTCTTGAAGCACTTACTTTCAGAACGTGTCTCTATACGTAATCTGGAACTTATAATTGAAGCGATTGCTGAAATCTCCCCCTTTATTCGAAGGCCCGAGGCGATTGCTGATCATGTGCGAATGCGGCTTGCCTCTCAAATTTGCAGCGATCTATCTATAGATGGTGTGCTTCATATTATTCGGCTTGGTTCAAAGTGGGAATTATATTTTCACGAATCTATCAAGCATGATGTTAAGGGAGAAGTAATTGGTTTTGACGCCGACCCGAGCATGATTGAAAAATTTTCAAGTGAGGCCTCATCAGTAATACGACCACATATTGATCGAGGTAGTGTTATTGTAATTCTTACATCACCAGAAGCACGTTCATATGTTCGTTTAATAATTGGTCGACTCTTTCCTGCCCAAGCTGTGTTATCTCATAACGAGATCAACGGAGGAGTTAAACTCAATTATATTGGATCAATCTCTTGATATTCACTGACTTGATAACCGACTATTTCTTAGTCTTCTGTCGCATAGGCGCTTTTATGATGATAGCGCCTGGATTATCCAGTGACAGAGTTCCCCTGCTTTCCCGGCTCTTTTTATCCATCGCTCTTTCATTGGTTCTATTTCCCATCTCGGATGTTGATAGTTTCCATTCCAAAGGTGTAGGTAGCACCATGTTCCCGGCGCCTTATATGATACATGAGCTTTTTGCAGGAATTTATTTGGGATTTATATGCCGGCTATTTATTTTCGCTATTGATAGTTTGATTACAGCATTCTCGTATGCAATAGGTCTTTCAAATATATTTAACTCTGAATTAACCGACACAGATGCGTCTCCGGTATTATCCACTCTTCTTATTGTTTCATCCATTCAGCTGATATTGGCAACGGATCTTCATCATATTTTTATTCAAGCGGCTATTCAATCGTATAGTGCGATTTCATTTAGCGGGAGTCTTGATGCAGCGTCTGTTCTCAGTGAAATTATTCACTCATTATCTCAGTCCTATTTGTTGGTTTTACAACTTTCCAGCACATTTCTAATCTTTTCTTTCGTTGTTAACCTATCATTCGCGTTCCTTTCCAGGCTTTCTCCAAATTATCCAATTTATCTCATCTCTGGTCCGTTTGTTATTTTTCTTGGACTCTCTTTATTTAAGAGCTCATCCAATGAATTTCTATCATCCCTAATCTTCTCCTTCCGACAGTTTATCTTGAGGACATGAATGACAAGTCGTCTTCAGAGGCTCTTGCGGATGCATAAAGCAACGGATCAATTATGGCGTTACCAGATAGGTCACGTTTCAGTAATTGATA
>JBBARD010000014.1:9094-16319 GCA_040399965.1 Methylocystis sp.
GAACAACTTGGCGATCAATTATCTAAAAACGACTCTCTTGGCCTTTCACGACTAGCGCTTCTTGGAGGTGAGCATGACGCCGAAGCCTTGATCCAGAAGTAAATATAATTTGCCATAAACACGAAACAACCCTGAATTATAAATCATTTCTAGCGAAAGAGTCGCAGCGCATGAACAGCCTTAACAATTATACTGACCATCCAGAAAATATCTCATATATGTCTGAGACTATTTTGAGCTGTATTTGTCGCATAGAAGAACTTCTGGACGAAGAGATACGGCTCATAGAGCAGGGAGCTCTCAATGAACTTGAGCGTGTAAATATACGCAAAACTCATTTGCTTACGGAATTTGCTCGTCTCTCTCCCGGCGCCTCTCCTTCATATTCAACAGAGATCGAAACTCGTCTAACATTTTGTCGTCGCAAGGCAGAGCGTAATTATGAGGCGCTTGGAACATATCTTCGGGCAGTTGAGGATCTCAACCGGATGATTTTGGATTTTCTCCGCCGAGAGGAATCCGACGGCACCTATGCACGGCCGGTTTCCGCTCGCCTGAAAGAACTATGATTATGGCGCCATTTTATTTTATTGGCTTATTGACGTGTTTTACCGCTTTTTTCGCAACTTATGGCGGGTTTTACTATAGAACGCGCCCAACGCCCCTAGCCCCTGAGGCATACGCGCATCAGGACAAAACCCGCGAGCTCAAAACAATTACCGTACCAATAATTCGGGACGGACTCATTCGTGGATATATTTCAGCCGACTTTTCGATCATCGGACCGGAAACCTCTCCGCATCCGCAAAATCCTGAGATCGATAGCTATGCTCTTGATGAGGCTTATCGTCTTATTTACACGGAAGCCGACATCAATTTCGAAAATATTCGAAAAACTGATCTCAATCGATTAACATCCAACATTAAAATACGAGTCAACGCACGTCTCCATCGAGAAGCGCTACAAGATGTTCTCATACGTAGTTTTCATTATGTGTCGCGCGACCAGGCACAGAATTAGTGTTTTCATCCAATTCCCGGCGGCGCCTTCTTGCTTTTTGCGTTCAGGCGACCCTTTGCACACTCACATTTGAGGGATTTTTCACGATCAGAGGCGACTCCGCGCGAATATGCTTTTCGATCGCCTGAGCTATTTTCGTTTCTGTGTTTGTCATTATTGCGGGCTCTACCGTAACAGGCTCTTCATAAATCGAGGTCAGTTCGCCGATGAATCTCTCCATCAGCTTAAGGGCGCGATATTGCGGGATTTGGGTTAATTCCTCGATCATCTGGTGACGCATTTCTTCCAGTCTGGTCATGTGGCTCATGGAGTCCTCCGCGTTTAGTGTCTCTCCATCTTTAGGGGGTTATGCTTTCTCGAAGCTGCCGTCAGGCCTCTGTTCGCGCGCAAATTTATAGACTACGCAAGTATGAAACAGGCTACGGCGGCTACCTGAAGCCGAAGTCAATCTGGAACGTTGCGAAAGTGATTTGATCCCCCCGACAAAATTCATCGATTTTCTTCTGAGGCTGGCGGGCATTGGCCTTGCGGGCGGCAGCCTCTATCTGGCGCTACGCATGTCGCTGGCGCCATCGCCAGTCTCCGAAATCAATGGCCGTGAATTTTTAGCCATTTACGCCAAACCCAAAAAACTGACCCTGGCTGCGCGACGCTCTTCTATTCCGAAGGGACTAGATTTTACGCCCATCGGCAGTCTTTCTGCTGTGCGATCAAACACCTTGTTGTTCGATTTCGATCTGATCGACGCCACATCCGACGTCGCGACGCTTCGCACATCGCATGGACGAATCTTGCGCGTCACCCCTGGCTCATTTCTTCCAGGCGGCGGCAGGGTGCTGGTCATCCAGTGGACCGACGGCCGATGGAGGGTCCAGACGACGAAGGGGTTGATTGCTCAATTCTAACCTTTGGCAGCCCGGGATTTTCACCTGTCGAATAGTCCGGCAGGGCGTGGCCGGATTATTCGGCTCCGGTCCGTTAGGCCTTGCGCGCTTTGAGCGCTTTCCGCCCATGCGGAAACAGGTTCGGCGGAAGACTGGGCGACAGGAGCCAAAACACCAGTGCGCCGGTCTCCTTCACTCAGAGCGGGAAACGCCCTAAACCAGCTGCCCGTGACAATGCTTGTATTTCTTGCCAGAGCCGCAGGGGCAGGGCTCGTTGCGGCCGACTTTGCCCCAGCTCTCCGGGTTGCCCGGATCGCGCTGCGTGTCGGCGGCGGCCATGGACTGCGGCGAGAAATCGGTCGCGGCGAGACGCGCGTTGAGATCGTCGAGCGCCGTCAGCTCGGCGCTCACCTGCGCCGTCGCCGACACCGGATCGGGATGCAGCATCTCCATTGGCGGCAAGGCCTGTGGCGCCGGCGGCGCCTCGAAACTCACCTCGACGCGGCTCAATTGCGCGATCACCGCCTCGTCCCAATGCGTCATCAGGCTGCGAAACAACTCCAGCGCTTCGGATTTATATTCGTTGAGCGGATCGCGCTGGGCCAGACCGCGCCAGCCGATGACCTGACGCAAATGATCGAGCGCGACAAGATGTTCCCGCCATAAAGTATCAAGCGCCTGCAGAACCACCTGTTTCTCGATCAATCGCGACATTGGCGCCGTGTTGCGCTCGACCCGTTCGGCGTAATCCGCATCGGCGGCCTCCAGCAGACGCTCGCGGATTTCCTCGTCAGCGATGCCTTCTTCCTTCGCCCAGTCGGCGACGGGCAGATCGAGATTGAGTTTCTCACGCACCTCCTGCTCAAGCCCTTCGACGTCCCACGCCTCGGCGTAGGCGTCCGGCGGAATGTGACGAGAGACCATCGCCTCGATCACCTCGGCGCGCATATCGGAGACCTGCTCCTCGGCGCTCTCCTCGCCCATAATTTCGCGCCGACGCTCGAAGATGACCTTGCGCTGGTCATTCATCACATTATCGAATTTGAGGATGTTCTTGCGGATGTCGAAATTGCGCGCCTCGACCTTGTGCTGCGCCTTCTCGATCGCCTTGTTGATCCATGGATGAACGATGGCCTCGCCCTCCTGAAGGCCGAGCTTGACAAGCATCGTATCGAGGCGTTCGGAGCCGAAGATGCGCATTAGATCGTCCTGCAGGGACAGGAAGAACTTCGAGCGGCCGGGATCGCCCTGACGGCCGGAGCGGCCGCGCAGCTGGTTGTCGATTCGGCGGCTCTCGTGACGCTCGGTGCCGATGATGTAAAGACCGCCGGCGGCAATCGCCTTTTCCCTGAAATCGGCGATCTCGGCGCGAATCTCGGCTTCTTTCGTCGCGCGCGCGTCGCCCTCAAGAATGCCGCACTCCTGGGCGATACGCATGTCGAGATTGCCGCCAAGCTGAATGTCGGTGCCGCGGCCCGCCATGTTGGTGGCGATGGTGACGGCGCCCGGCACGCCCGCCTCGGCGACGATATAGGCCTCCTGTTCGTGGAAGCGCGCATTGAGCACCGCGAACATTTTCGACGGTTTGCCCTCGCGCGCCGCCGCATAAAGCTTCGACAATCCCTTCGGATCGGCGAAATCAATCATGCTGTAGCCTTTCGAGACCAGAAATTCCGCCAGTTGCTCGGATTTCTCGATCGAGGTTGTGCCGACCAGCAAAGGCTGCATCCGCTCGCTGGCCGCCTGAATCTCCTGCTCGATGGCGTAGAGCTTTTCTTTTGAGGTGCGATAGACCTCGTCGTCGTCGTCGATGCGGAGCACATTGCGATTGGTCGGAATTTCGACCACGTCGAGCTTGTAGATTTCGGCGAATTCGTTCGCCTCCGTCGAGGCCGTGCCGGTCATGCCGGCGAGCTTTTCGTAAAGGCGGAAGTAATTCTGGAAGGTGATCGAGGCCAGCGTCACATTTTCGGGCTGAACCTGTACACGTTCCTTCGCCTCCAGCGCCTGATGCAGGCCTTCCGAATAGCGGCGGCCCGGCATCATGCGGCCGGTGAATTCGTCGATGATCACCACCTCGCCCTTGCGGACGATGTAATCCTTGTCCTTGTGGAAGAGCTTGTGCGCCCGAAGCGCCTGATTGACATGATGGACCAGCGTCACGTTGTGCGCTTCGTAGAGCGCGCCTTCGGTCAGCGCGCCGACCTCGATCAGCAATTGCTCCATGTGCTCATTGCCGGCGTCGGTCAGGTGAATGGTGCGTTGCTTTTCGTCGAGTTCGAAATCTTCCGGCGCTAGCTTGGGGATCAGTTTGTCGATCGTATTGTAAAGATCGGATTTGTCGTCGACGGGACCGGAGATGATCAGCGGCGTTCTGGCCTCGTCGATCAGGATCGAGTCTACCTCGTCGACGATCGCGAAATTATGTCCGCGCTGCACCATCTGCGCGAATTCATATTTCATATTGTCGCGCAGATAATCGAAGCCGTATTCGTTATTTGTGCCGTAGGTGATGTCGCAGGCGTAGGCTTTGGCCCGTTCCTCGTCGGAAACGTCGTGCACCACGACGCCCACCGTCATGCCGAGAAAGCGATAGATCTGGCCCATCCACTCACTGTCGCGGCGGGCGAGATAATCGTTAACGGTCACGACATGCACGCCCTTGCCGGCAAGGGCGTTGAGATAGACGGCGAGCGTCGCCACAAGAGTCTTGCCCTCGCCGGTGCGCATTTCGGAGATGGCGCCTTCATGCAGCACCATCCCGCCGATCAGCTGGACGTCGAAGTGACGCTGGCCAAGCGTGCGCTTGGCGGCCTCGCGCACGGTGGCGAAGGCGGGGACGAGCAAGTCATCAAGGCTTTTGCCAGAGGCGAGTTCGTCGCGGAACATCTGTGTCCGGGCGCGCAGTTCGTCGTTGCTCAACTCTTCGAGTTGCGGCTCAAGCGCATTGATCGCCTTGACTTTCGGCGCATAGGTCTTGAGCCGGCGGTCGTTGGCCGTGCCGAAAATCTTCCTGGCGAGCGCGCCGATCATCCCGCAAACCTTTCCCGAATGAAATCACCGGTCGCCCATAACCGCCCTGCGGCGGCCGCCACAGGGACGCGCGATCGGAATATTCCGTTATATGATGGAAAAACATAAGGTTGCGACGAAGCCCGGCAGCCGGGCGCGTTCTCGGCGCGGTCTTTCCGCCGGAGAGATAAGAGGCGGCGCAAACCTTGTCAATGCAAGGAGTTTCACCGCGCCAGCAGGCGGAACTCTCAAGGCGCCGCCGTGATTGGCCGAAACGGCTGCGGCATTTTCCCTGCGGCGAGATATTTCGAGAATAGTTTCAGTCCGCCCGGTTCGTTGCCGTTGGGGTGGACCAGAACGATCGAGCCGTCGCGGGGCGCGGGTCCCAGCGCCAGCCATGCGTCGGCTCCGAGGGGGATCAGGTGCCGTTCGCGCAATTTCGTCAATAAGGCCGTATCGGCGACCAGTCCGGGAAACCGGAAGAAAACCGACGGCGTCTCGCCATGGGCGATCAGCAATTTCTCGGTCTCGAAAATTTCACGATCAAAATCGACGCCCGGCCGCAGCAGGTAATTACGGCGGTCATCGAGGCCAACGATATAGGGATGCGAATAGGAGTGGTTCGCCCAGGTCACGGCGATCGCGCCGCTGCGGATTTTTTCCTGAAGCCAGGCGAAATCGGCGGCGTGATGCGCCAGCCACGAGCCGGAAATCGCCAATGTTAGCGGCGCTCCCGGGGCATGGGCGGCGATTTCCTCGATAAAGGCGCGATCCAGCGGCTTGGCGGTCGGACAAAGATCGCCTGTAACGTAAACGCCGCCCTCCGCGCCATGTATCAAACCGGCGTTGACCAGCGCCGGCGGGCGGGCGGGATCGGGCGCAGCCTCCAGCGCATGGATCAATCGGGTCGTCGTCTGCGCGGCGTCGGTCGTTTCGGCGCAAGTCAGGCATGCGGCGCGGTCAAGGCTGGTTTCGAGGCTTTGAGGATCGACGGTCAGCAGAAGCTCGTCGCCATCGACGCTCATGCGCCGGGTCGCAAGACGGGTCCCGCTCTCCGTCGAACAGGTCAGAAACACCGGAGCATAATCGTGAATCCGGGCGACGCCGTCTCCGCCGGTCAGACGCCGCGGCGCACAGGACTCCTCCGCCATTGCCGGCGCGGCGAGGCTCGCGCAAAATGCCCACAAGATGAGACATCGGTTCATGCGTGCGCTTATGATGAAAATTTGGCCCAAAGAAAAGCCGAAGCTGAACACCGAAGCGGGCGAGTCCGCCGAAATCGCGGCGCGGCTTGGCGCGGAGATCGCCGCGCAATTCGGGCAGCGCGACGAGACGCCTTTCTCAATTCTCGCGCGGAGCGTCGAAGGAGAGCTTGTCGGCGGATTGAACGGCGTCGTTCATTGGCGCTGGCTTTATATCCGTCACCTCTGGGTGGCGACGACTGCACGCGGCGACGGTCTCGGTCGACGGTTGATCGCGGCCGCAGAAGCACAGGCCCGCTCGCGCAATTGCGTCGGCGTGTATATCGACACCTTTGATTCCCGTATCGCTCTTTATTACGAAGGAGAAGGTTTTTCGCGCGCTGGCGAGATCGTCGATTTTCCGCCCGGCGGCCAGCGCATCTATTTGAGCAAAACTCTCTCATGAAAGGGCCTATCCCTGCCAGAACAATGACGGCGATGGCGCTTTACGCGCCACGGACGCCGCTCGTGAAAGAGACGCGCCCCCTGCCAGCGCCCGGCCCCGGCGAAATCCGGCTGAGGGTTGAGGCCTGTGGCGTCTGTCGCACCGATCTCCATGTCGTCGACGGAGAATTGACCGACCCGATACGCCCGATTGTGCCGGGACACGAAATCGTCGGGCGGGTAGAGGAGACCGGCGCAGGCGTAACGGGCTTCCTGCCCGATCAACGCATCGGCGTTCCGTGGCTTGGCCACACTTGCGGTCGCTGCGCCTATTGCGCCAGCGCGCGCGAAAACCTCTGCGACGATCCGCTCTTTACCGGCTACACCCGCGACGGCGGCTATGCGACGCACGCCATCGCCGACGCTTCCTATTGTTTTCCGTTGCCTGAAACGACCGACGCCACAGGACTCGCGCCGCTGCTCTGCGCCGGATTGATCGGCTGGCGCGCCTTAAAACTTGCAGGACCAGCCCAAACCATCGGGATTTATGGATTTGGCGCCGCCGCTCATATCATTGCGCAGGTGGCGCTGCTGCAGGGTCGGCGTATCCACGCCTTCGTGCGGCCTGGCGATCGTGCGGCCATTGCTTTTGCGCTGTCTCTCG
The DNA here is from genome assembly GCA_040399965.1 of Methylocystis sp. Lineage (GTDB taxonomy): Bacteria > Pseudomonadota > Alphaproteobacteria > Rhizobiales > Beijerinckiaceae > Methylocystis. Next base: position 16,301 of record JBBARD010000014.1, read on the forward strand.
GTGTCGCCACGGCGCAGGA
>JBBARD010000014.1:16419-28098 GCA_040399965.1 Methylocystis sp.
GTGCAGGGCGCAGCGGTGCTGATCCCCTGATCCAGTTGCGGGTTAATAAATTCCAGCGGCTAGCGCCGATGCGTCCTCTGTTGCATCGAGGCGTCGCCAACCAATTTCGCCTGTCTGTTTTTCCATTTGAAGCGCCAAAACATCGCGGGTCGCGTCGGAGACATCGTCGACGCGCCGATCGACGCGTGCGGCGCGTTGATCGAATTCGACGTCAAGCCAGACCCCCTCAAAGGGAACATCAAGTCTTTTTGCCAGACTTTCGATCGCTTCACGATCCGGCCGCCTGTCGAACACGGCGTCGACAATCACGGGCCAGCCTCCCGCAAGCGTCAATGCAGCGGCTTCGAACAATCGCCGATAAACCTCCTCGGAAACCTGCTGGGCGTAGGCGGCGGCCGGCAAGCGCGCCGTCGGCGCAATGCCATACATCCGTTTGCGTATGCGATCGGTGTTCAAAACCCGAGCGCCCGGCGCGACGCCCAGACGCGGCGCCAACGCAGCCGCAAGGCTTGATTTACCTGAGCCGCTTAAGCCGCCGATCGCAACGAGCCTCGGTCTCGGCGGCTCCAAAAGCCTATGCGCAAGCCTGAGATAATCTCTCGCCAGCGCTTTGTGTCCCTGAGACGCCTCGACATGAGCGCGAATAGTTGCGCGAAACGACTGAAAAAACGGGAGCAGGCAAAGGCCATCTGTTTCGTCTCGCATGTCCAGATAGCGATTGAAGGCGGTGTTCGCTAGAGGGGCCAGGCCCGCGCGCCACAAATCCATCAACAGGAAAGCCAGATCGTAGAGAACATCGATGGTCGCGATGTCGTCGGAAAACTCAAGACAATCGAAGGGCGTAGGCGTTCCCTCGTAAAGGCAGATGTTGCGAAGCGACAGATCGCCATGGCAAAGTCGGACTGCGCCCGCCTGTCTCCGGCTTTCCATCAGCGCTTGATTTGACTCAAAGACCTCGGTCAACTTCCTCGCCAGAATGGCGATGTCAGCGTCAGACGATAGTCCGCTCTGGCGTAACGCCTCGAAGGCGCGATCCAGACTACCCCGGAGCGCCGCCGCGCCGCCGCGCAGAAAATCTGGCGCCGCAGCATCGTGAAAAGAAGCAACGCGATACGCCAGTCGCTCAATCATGTCCGGTGTCAGCCGATCTTCCCGCGCCATACGATCAAAAAGCATATCGTCCGGAAAACGACGCATCACGACAACGCCATCGACAAGCGCGCCTGAGCCATTAAACGCCAGAGATCCCGTATGCTCACGCGTAATCCGGCGAACGCCGAGATATAGCTCGGGAGCATACAGACGATTGAGCGCCATCTCACGCTGGCATATCTCGAAACGCAATTCAGGCGTCGAGAAATCGAGATAAGGAAAGCGCACAGGTCTTTTGATTTTATAGGCGAAAGCGGCGCCAAGCACCACAATCGAAATATGGGTCGTGGCGATGTCGCAGGGACCGCCATCCTGCGCCATCAGGAATTCGACAAGCTCCTGCCGCCCGCCATAATCCTTCATTCCTGAACGTTTTCTTGTTCGCGAGCGACGAAGGCGCTTTTGACGAGATACGCAAGGCAGGCATAGGCGACAACAAAGCCGCCGATCACCGGCCAGTAGGATGCGGGCAAGGGCGTAAAGCCGAGGATCTGCGCCAGAGGCGAATAGGGCAAGACGGCGCCGATCAGGCAGGCGATGAGGGTCGTCGCCATCAGCCCGGCGCTCGCATGACTTTGAAAGAATGGGATGCGATTGGTCCTGATGATGTGAATGATCATCGTCTGGGTCAGAAGCGACTCGACGAACCAGCCGGTTTGAAACAGCGCCGGCTTGTCCCATGCATCGTAAAAACCAAGCATGAGAATGAAGGTCGCATAATCGAACACCGAACTGACAGGACCGACGACGAGCATAAATTTGGCGATGCCGCCAATATCCCATTTGCGCGGCCGCGCCAGCATTTCGGCATCGACGGCGTCGGTGGGGATCGCGGTCTGGGAAAAATCGTAGAGCAGGCTGTTGGTCAAGATCTGGATCGGCGTCATCGGCAAGAATGGTAATAAAACGCTGACGCCCAGAACGCTGAACATATTCCCGAAGTTCGAGCTGGCGCCCATGCGCACATATTTCAGAATATTGGCGAATACCTTGCGTCCTTCCATCACGCCGTCGTTGAGCACCGCGAGACTTTTTTCAAGCAGGATCAGATCGGCGGCCTCCCGCGCAATATCCACAGCTCCGTCGACGGATATGCCGACATCGGCTGCTTTCAACGCCGGAGCGTCGTTGACGCCATCTCCCAGATATCCAACGATATGATCGCGGGCGCGCAACGCCCTCACGACGCGCGCCTTCTGCGCCGGCGTCAGCTTGGCGAACACCGTCACCGCGCCAGCAAAATCGGCAAGTTCGTCGTCATCGAGTTGATCGATATCAGCGCCAAGCAGAACCTCTTCGACCGCAAGCCCCACATCCCGACAAATCTTTCGGGTGACAATCTCATTGTCTCCAGTCAAAATTTTCACTGTGACGCCGGACGCCATGAGATCGGCGAGCGCAAGGGCTGCGCTATCCTTTGGCGGATCAAGAAAGGCGATATAGCCCAGAAGCGTCAAATCGCATTCGTCCGATGCCGTGAAGACATGTTGATCCATCGACGCCTCCCTGTAGGCGACAGCAACGACCCGGAAACCGTCGGCGTTCAGGGCCGCTGTCTCGCGCATTGCGGCATCGAGATGCGCGGGGTCCAGCGCGCCCCCGCCCTTGGCCGTCTCGTAGCGCGAGGCGGCGGCGAACATCTCCTCGACGGCCCCCTTGCAGATTAAAAATCGTCGGCCATCCTCGCGCTCAACGACAACAGACAATCGCCGGCGTTCGAAATCGAAGGGAATTTCATCAATCTTGCGAAAACTGTGTTGCGGCCTGAGACGCTCCGCAACCTCGACGTGTTCGAGCACCGCAGCATCAAGCAAGTTACGTAGGCCTGACTGAAAATGACTGTTGAGGTAAGCAAACTCCAGAACAGACGTCGAGTCATCTCCGAAGATATCGAGATGCCATTTCAGGATGATCCGGTCCTGCGTCAGCGTGCCGGTCTTGTCCGTGCAGAGCACATCCATCGCGCCAAAATTCTCGATGGCGTCGAGATGTTTCACAATGACCCCCTCGCGCGAGATCGCCAGCGCGCCTTTCGCCAGATTCACGGTCACGATCATCGGCAGCATTTCCGGCGTCAAACCGACTGCGACCGAAATCGCAAACAACAAGGCCGTATACCAGTCGCCTTTCAGATAGCCATTGATCAGGAACACCGCCGGCGCCATGACCAGCATGAAGCGTATCATCAGCAGGCTGAATTTTCGGATGCTCTTGTCGAACGCCGTTTCGTCATCCTGATCGGCGAGTTCCTGGGCCACGGCCCCGAAAAAAGTCTGACCGCCTGTCAAAACGACAACCGCGCGTCCATAGCCGCTCACCACATTGGAGCCCATGAAGGCAAGGGTCGGCGCCGCCAGAGGCTCTAACGGCGCATAAGCTGTGTGCGCGAATTTCTCAACAGGCAGGGACTCGCCTGTCAGCGTCGATTGGTTGACAAATAAATCTTTCGCTTCAATCAGACGAACATCCGCCGGAATCATGTCGCCGGCGGACAGGCGAATAATGTCGCCGGGCGCCAAATCCTCAATGCCGGTCTCGACGAAGCCCTCATCGATATCTCCCGCCTCGGGGCGCCGCACGCTGGCGTGAATGCGCACCATGGCGCGTAATTGCTCCGCCGCCGCGCAGGAGCGGTGTTCCTGAACAAAAGCGAGCAACACGCTGAGCACGACGATTATCGCAATCACGCTCGCCGAATGTTGATCTCCCAACAGGAACGATAAGACGGAGAGCGCCAGCAACAGCCCGTTTAGGGGCGTCAACAGTTTTCCGGCGAATTCGCGCAGGGCCCCGCCGCGCGCATCCGGCGCCAGCCGGTTCGGCCCATATATTTTACGACGTTGCCTCGCCTGGGCATCGGTCAGGCCCTCGTTGGAGGTCTCAAGATCGCGCAGCAGCTGATCCGGATCGCGCCAGGCGGCAGAGATAAGCCAGTCTTCCACGGCCGCGTCCAGCGCAGCGGCGGAAGTTTTCACAGAGCTTGCGTCGACCGTCATGGCGACATGCTTTCGGCGTCCGGTTGATGGCTGCGATCTTTCGCGAAAAAACAGGAGCGCTGACAGCCGGACGAGAACAAGAATTGAGAACGCGAAAAAAGCGCCTCGTTACTCCATGCCCAGCGCCGACAGATAGAGATCAAGGATCTCCTCTTCCTCCTGCCGCTTATGCTTGTCCTGTTTGCGGATAGAGACGATTTTACGCATGATTTTCGGATCGAAGCCAGTAGCTTTCGCCTCGCCATAGACATCCTTGATATCATCGGAAATGGCGCGCTTCTCCTCCTCGAGTTTTTCGATCCGCTCGATAAAGGCGTTGAGATGGCCGCCATCCACGGCGTTGCTGTTCATACGAAGGCCTCATGGGTGGGGTCAGCCGGCGTCAGGACCGGAGCGGCGGCTCAGGAAGCGGCTTTGCGGCGCCGGCGGCGCTTTCGTCAAGGCGACGGAGGCAGTAATCCCCGCTATCCATCCAGCCGCCTCCCGGATAAATCTCTTGAAAGCTCCGCGCCGGCGAACGACATCTCAATTTCGGACCGGGCGGGCGTTTTCCGCGGAGCGACTGGCATGAACGAAGGCGATTTTCCTCTCCCGCAAACCATCAGGGCGGCGCCGGGCGTTTCGGCCGCCGCTCTGGAGGGCGTTCGTTACCGTCGCGTCGTCGCTGTCGGACTCGATTTTTTTCTCGTCTCGATGATGTCGGCGGCGATTTTCGTCGGTCTGTTCGTGCTCAGTTTCGGCATGTCGGCGTTCCTGCTGCCGCCTTTGCTGCCGCTGGTCGCCTTTTTTTACAATGGCCTCACTGTCTCCGGACCGCGCATGGCCACGCCCGGCATGGCTTTGATGGATCTCGAGATGCGCACTACGGCGGGGGCCCCGGTCGAGTTTCTTCAGGCCGCCGTTCATGCGGTTCTGTTCTACGTGAGCTGGCTCTTTCCGCCTGTCCTGATCGTGTCTCTTTTCGCCCATGACAAGCGCTGCCTGCATGATATGCTGTCAGAGGTGATTGTCCTGCGCCGGACCATCTGAAGTCGGCGGGGCTGTCGATCAGGACAAGGTCGAGGGGAAAAAACTGCGCGTGACTCAAGAACCGAGAAGTGCGCCGCAATTTTATCTTACGTCGCCATCCTGCTGCCCCTATTTGCCGGGCCGGCAGGAACGGAAGGTGTTTACGCATCTGATCGGTCTTCGGGCTCCGGCGCTGAACGACGCGCTGACCCTGTCGGGTTTCCGTCGTTCCCAGACCATCGCGTATCGTCCTGCCTGCGAGGACTGTCGCGCCTGCGTATCTGTGCGCGTGCGCGTCAATGAATTCGACCCCTCCCGAAACCTGCGCCGAATTCAGCGACGCAATCAGGATATCCGCAGCGCGGCCAGACCGCCAAGAGCGACGCCCGAGCAATTCGATCTGTTCCGACGCTATGTGGAAGCCCGCCATGCCGACGGCGGCATGGCCGACATGAGCATGATGGACTTCCAGATGATGATTGAAGACAGCCATGTCGAGACGCAAGTGGTCGAATATCGCCTGGTCGTCGACGCCAACGACCGGAAAGCCGGCGAACTTGTCGCCTGTTGCCTCACCGACCGGCTGAGCGATGGTCTGTCGATGGTCTATTCCTTTTACCAGCCTGAGCTGGAATTCCGTTCGCCCGGCTCTTTCATGATCCTCGATCATCTCGCGCAGGCGCGCTCGCTCGCTCTGCCCCATCTCTACCTGGGCTATTGGGTCGAGGGATCGCGCAAAATGACCTACAAGGCGAGATTCCTGCCGCAGGAGCGACTGGGGCCGACAGGCTGGACGCTGGCGCCGTCGCCGCGTTAACCAGCTGCTAACCATAATGGCAAAATTTAGCAGATAGTAACCATCTTTCAAAAAACTCGCGCGAAACTAGCGGCGTCCAAACAAGGGTGCCGCGTCATGTCGATAGAGTCCAGCATTCTCATTCTTGGCCTGGTAGGCCTCGCCTGCATAGTCTGGTTGCATTTACTGCGCCTTTCCGAACTCGATGCGCTGTGCGATTGGGCGAACGCCACGCTCAGCGCGCACAACGCCCGCCGCCATGCTCTGTTGCTCGACCTGCTCAAGGCCTTGCGCGCTTTCTCCCTCGATGCCCGTGACGCCGTTGAAAGCGTGGCGATCGTCCGGGCCGCCGCCATTCGCGCCGCGACGCCGCAAGCGCGTCTCCAGGCGGAGACGAGGCTCGACAGGGAGGTGCGCAGGCTGCTGTCGCTGGCGGAAACCTCCCCGGTTCTGCGAAACTCCTGCGTCTTCGCTGAATTGAGCTCTCAAATCGCTCAAAATCAGGAAGATATCGTTGCCGCGCGCGACCAGTCCGCAGCCTTTGTCAACAGCTACAACAGGGTAAGGAAAAACTTTCCCGGCGATTGGTTGGCGGCGCGTCTGCGCTACGCTCAGCGGGCGATCCACTCCATGAGCCAGGAAATCGGCCCCGAGGCTCTTCCGGAAACCGGCGGCGAGGCGGCCTAGTCATAAAATCGCCGGACTATCCGGGTTGATGAATTTCTTGAATCAACGCTATCGCCGGAAGACGACGCAGGCCCTTGGGCAGCGAATCCTTCCGGCGCATCGCCGTCAGATAAACGGCGAAATGACTGGAGTCGCCAGTGCGCAACTTTCCTGTGTGGAAATATGGCCTTGCAATCACCCTGGCGGGCGCGGGGGCATTGGCGGGGATGTCGGCGGAAGCCCAGGAAACCGGTCAGGCCGAATGGGCGCAACGTTACGACGCGGATGCGCGGCTGACGGTCTCGCGTTCGACGACGCCGATTCTCTCCGAGGCGACCGTGGCCGCGACCGAGGCCGCAATCGAACATTTTCAGGAAATCGTGGCCAATGGCGGCTGGCCGCAGGTGCCGGGCGGCCATCAGTTGAAGCTAGGGACCAACAGCTCGGCGGTTTCGATCCTGCGCAAGCGTTTGATCGTCTCCGGCGACATCGGCCCGGAGACAGGCGCCAGTCAGGTGTTCGACTCCTACGTCGAGGCGGCCGTGCGCCGCTTTCAGGCCCGCCACGGGATCATTGAAACCGGCGTCGTTAACCAGCAAACGGTCGCCGCGCTGAATGTTCCGGCTGAAACGCGACTGCGTCAGCTCGAAACCAATCTCGTGAGGCTGCGCAGCTTCTCCAAAGATCTCGGCAATCGCTACGTTACTGCGAATATCCCGGCCGCGCAGGTCGAGACCGTGGAGAACGGCGCCGTCGTCACCCATCATATCGCCGGCGTGGGCAAGATCGACCGTCAGTCGCCGGTGATGCAAACCAAAGCGATCCAGGTCAATTTCAATCCGTTCTGGACGGTGCCGGCGTCGGTCATTCGCAAGGACTTGATTCCGAAAATGCAGGCCGATCCGAACTACCTGCACGACAATCATATCCGCGTCTACGACAAGGACGGGCAGGAATTACAGCCCGAGCAAATCAACTGGCGCTCGCTCGACGCGCTAAACTACAAATTTCGTCAAGACATCGGCGGGGATTTCAACTCGCTGGGCGTGGTGCGCATCGATATCGCCAACCCTTATGGCGTTTACATGCACGACACGCCGGCGAAAGGGGTGTTCGGCGACGATTTCCGGTTCGTGTCTTCCGGCTGCATCCGCCTTCAAAACGTGCGCGACTATGTCGCCTTCCTGCTCCGCGAGACGCCCGGCTGGGACCGCGACCACATCGATCAGGCGATCGCTTCCGGCGAACGCGTGGACGTCAAAATCACGCCCGCTGTGCCGGTCTATTGGGTCTATGTCACGGCCTGGGGAGCGCCCGACGGCGTCACCCAGTTTCGTGACGATATCTATCAACGCGACGGGCTCGGCGCGGCGCGGGCGTCGGATATGGCCCCGGCCACGCCGGCGGCGACGGCCGCCAGCGCCCGTGACGATAACGAAAACTGAGACATTTTGCGGGACCGGCGCCGGAAAACCCCTCGGCGTCAGCCGCGCGTCGCTCGCCAGATCCCGCCGCAGAGATCGGTTGACGAGGACCAGGCCCCCGATCCAGTCGCGCCGACTAGCTGTCCGCTCAAGCGGACAACGCGCCCGCCCGTTCCGGTAAAGCGGGCGATTATTTGTCCGGTTTCGTCCACATAACCCCAACTGGTCGCCCGGGCCCCCGAGGCGCCGGAAATCCTGTGGTCGGCGATGGTAAAGGCGCCGGGGATCGGCGCGTCGCAGGAGCCGACGGTCGTCGACGATTCGACGCGCCACTCGCCGTCGGGATTTTGGACGGGCCTCGTTACGGTTGGCTTGCCGGCGTCTCCGACATGTCGGCCGGACCCGGCGACAGCGCCCGTCGTCGTCAGGAAAATGGCGAGCGCAGGCGCAGCGCGTTTCAATCCGCCGACTCCAGAGCCCTTTGCAGCACATCGTGCATGTCGCAGCCCGCAAAGATAAATTCGGCGACGCCGGCCTTGCGCAATGTTTCCTCCAGATCGCCGGGGCGTCCGGCGAGGTAGAGCTTGCCGCCCGCGCCCTTGAGCGCAAGCGCCAGGGGCTCTGCGGCGTCGCCGTAAACGAGATCCGTCGAACACAGGCAGGCAAGTTTCGCGCCGGAGGCGCGGAAGGCCTCAAGGATTTGCGTCGTCGTTTCGGCTTCGGGACCGAACACCGCTTCGACGCCGCCAGCTTCGAAGAAATTCTTGGCGAAGTTGGCCCGGGTGGTGAAGGCGGCGACCGAGCCGATGTTGGCAAGGAAGACTTTCGGCCGTTGACCTGTCTTCGCCATCATGGCGTCGGAAAGGTCGCGCAGGCGCTCGAAGGGCTCCGCTAGCCGATGAGGCGCAAGCGGCGGAGTCTTCATCCCTTCCGCTGGCGGGGCGACCGCCTCGTTGGAGACGGCGGCGGAAGCGAGGACGTCGAGGGGCTTCTCGGCGATGTCGGGGAACTGGTTGGCGCCAGTGATTTTCTCTTTTGCGCGGGCAATGTTTTTGGCGCGCAAGCCGGCGATTTCGGCGACTTCGCTCTGGAAGGTTCCTTTTTCGAGCGCCGCGGCAAGTCCGCCTGAGGCCTCGATTTTCTGGAAAGCGGCCCAGGCCTCCTCGCAAAGGGCCTGTGTCAACGCCTCAAAGCCGCCTGAACCGGCAGCAGGATCGTCGACGGCTTCGATGTGCGATTCATCCTGCAACACCAGCTGGGTGTCGCGGGCGAGGCGTCGAGCGAAAGGGTCCGGCACGCCTAAAGGAAGCGTGAAGGGCAGGACCGTCACCGTATCGGCGCCGCCGACGGCGGCCGAGAAGGTCGCCAGGGTTCCACGTAAAATATTGTTCCACGGATCGCGGCGAGACATCATCCGCCAGGCTGTCTCGGCCGAGATCAGGGCCGGTTTTGGCGTCAGCCCGCAGGCTTCCTCGACCCGGGCCCACAGGCGGCGAATGGCTCGGAATTTGGCGACGCCCAGAAATTCGTCGGCGTCGGCGGCGAGTCGGAAAGATATCGACGCCCGAGCGGCCTCGATATCGACGCCATGATCGGCGAGGGCGCGCAAATAGGCGACGGCGGCGGAGAGCGCGAACGCCAGCTCCTGCGTCTCAGAGCCGCCGGCGGCGTGCACGACGCGGGCGTCGGCCGCGACCGCGCCGATGGAAAAACCGGCCCGCAGAATCTCCTTCGCCTGCGCCGCGAAGGCTTTGGCGACCTCCGGCCATGGACCGGCCGCAAAGCCGTGCAGCGCCTGCAAGCCCAGAGGATCGAGGCCGAAAGCAATGCGCGTGATCGAGGGATCGATGTGCTGGCTGTCGAGCAGACGGATCACCGTCGACGCTGCGCGGGGCGCGCGCGGGGAGGCCTCGACAATCACCGGGATCCCATAATCCAGCCGGATGTTATCAAAGACCTTGGTCAATGCCGCCTCGCTATCGTCGACGAGGCCGCCGCCCCACGCGCCCTGAGAGCCGGCGAAGACGAGATGAAGCCCATCGGCGCCGCCTTCGAGATCGTCGAGCGCCAGGCGGTTGGCGGGTTCAGGCGGCGCATAATCGACCCGGCCGAGGATCGACCAGCGGCCGGGAGTGCGGCGCAGAGTTTTCGGCGCGGCGGCGGCCCGAGGATAGATCGGCGCCACGGCGACAGCGCCATAAGCCCTTGAGACCAGAGTCTCGAAAGACGCGCCCTTGAGAGCCCGATCGACGAGTTTACGCCATTGCTCTTCCCGGGGCTGTGGAAAAACTCCGGCGATGGCTGTCTCATGCGCTGTCATAATTATCTCAATCCCCCTTGTTTCCCGCGCCTTTTCGCACGAAGCGCCGTCTTGGGCCATATGAAATCCGCGTCGGAAGGCTCGCCCTTTGCTTTTCCCCCCTAAACCCCTTAACCAAGTCGAACCGACCGGCGCCGAAGCATCCTGTTGTGCGCGCCGCCGCAAGTGGCGGGCCAGAACGCCTTGCGCGGCGACGGCGACGCGCCCGTCGCACAGTCAAGGCGGGCTCATCTGAACGGAGGCTTGAGTGACCGATACGGCCGAACTCATCGAACAAATTAAAGAGGTTATCGCTACGGAAGGGATGATCGACATCTCCAAGATCACTCCCGATGCGACAATCGAAAGTCTCGACCTGAAATCGGTGGACATTGTGATGATCCTCACGGCGCTGGAGGAAAAATTCAACGTCTACATCCCGATGGACGGTTCTCTTCAGGAGGCCAAGGACGTCAAGAGCCTCATGGAAGCTCTGGCGGATCATATCCAGAAAGAGCGCGAGAAGCAGTAAATGACCGTCTCGCGCGGGCGAGCAGCGGGCCGCCGCGTCGTCGTATCCGGGATGGGCGTCGTCAGCGCCGCAGGTCTTGGCGCTGACCGTCTGTGGACCGCCGCCCGGGACGGCGTCGGGCAGATCCGACCGCTGATAACCGAGCGCCCCTACGATGGACGCATCAAATTTGCAGCCCAGACGCCGGAATTTGATCCCGCCGCGCACATCGAGCGCGAGGTGTTGCCTTTCTGCGATCGTTTTACCCAATTCGCCGTAATCGCCGCCGACGAGGCCATGGCCCAGGCCGGATTCGACCGTAAGGGCGTCGCCGGTCCGGGGGCCGCTGTCGTCATCGGCACCGGGATTGGCGGCATGACGACGATCGAGGATGGCATTTATCATTATTACGTCGAGGGTCAGCGCCCGGCGATGCTGAGCGTGCCGAAACTCATTTCAAGCGCCGCCCCGGCGACGCTCGGCATGCGTTTTTCCTGCCTGGGACCGACCTTTTCGATCGGCAGCGCCTGCTCGTCGGCGACACAGGCGCTGGGCGTCGGCATGCAGATGGTCCGCTCGGGGATGGTCGAAAAGGCGATTGTCGGCGGCGCTGAAGCCTGCATTATCAATTCCTCGATGCGGGCATGGGAAAGCTTGCGGGTGTTGACGCCTGGTCTGTGTCGACCCTTTTCCAGCGGCCGCAATGGCATGACGCTGGGCGAGGGCGCGGCGATCTTCGTGCTGGAGACATACGACTCAGCTCAGGCCCGCGGTCACGCGCCGTTGTGCGAACTCGCCGGCTACGGCACAACCAGCGACGCCAAAGA
>JBBARD010000014.1:28198-48003 GCA_040399965.1 Methylocystis sp.
CTCGAACTGTCCGTCGCCATATCGGCGCTTCGCGAGCAAATCGCGCCGCCAACGATCAATTTTCTGGAGCCGGACCCGCGTTGCCCCATCAACGCCGTGCCCAACGTTGCAAAACAATGCGAAATCAACGCCGTCATGTCGAACTCATTCGCCTTTGGCGGCATCAACGCCGTGCTGATCGTCACCCATGCAAACTGACGCCCCCCTGGCTATTGGCCCCCTCCGCCTGACGGTCGATCCCGTCCGCGCCATGGCCTATGCGCGCGAAATCGGCGCGGACGACGGGCGTGTTCCGCTCGCCTATCCTGCGGTCTGGCTCTCCGAACCCGCTCTGTCCAAAGTGGTTTCTGACGTCTGCGAAACGCTCGCTGTCGTGCCCGTGCATGAATCTCAGGCGTTCGCCTATGAACGATCGTTGACCGCCGGCGAAAGCTACGATGTCACAGTGACGCTGCGTCGCGAGGAGACGCCGCCGCGCCTGATCGCCGACGCGCTAATCACGACGACGGACGGCGCGCCCGTTGGCAGGATCGAGACGATGCTGCGGCTTGTGCCGCGCGCCGCGTTTGAAAAAGGCGCCGAAGCCCCGGAGTCGACGACGGGAGAGGCGTCATGAGCGCGCTGGCCGCCGTCGGCGATAAATTGCCCGAAACCATTATTGGCCCCTTCGACGCGCCGGCGCTTGCGCGCTACGCCGAAGTCTCGGGCGACGCCAACCCTCTGCATCTTGATGACGCGCTGGCGGCCGGAGTCGGTTTTGCGGCGCCGCCGGTTCATGGCATGAAAATGCTCGCCGCCTTCGAGCCGATGCTCGCCAACTGGCGCAGCGATCTGGCCATTGTAAATCTGTCCGGCAAATTCGTGCAGCCGATCCTGCGCGGCGAAAAAATCACCCTTTCAGGCCGTGTCCTGCGCGCCTCCGACACGGAAGTTTTCGTGCGCCTCTTTGCGCATGGTTCTGCGCGTTTGCCGGGCGTCATCGGCGAAGCGACGTTGCGGCCGCGCTCTGCGGGTCCTGAGGCATGAAGCGGGTTCTGATCACCGGGGCGTCGAGCGGCATCGGTCGCGCGCTGGCGCTGGCCTATGCGGCGGAGGGCGCCGATCTTGTCCTTTTTGGTCGCGACGCCGAACGTCTGGCGGAGTCCGCGCAAGCCAGCCGCGAGGCGGGCGCGAAAAATGTCGAAACCCATGTCGCCGATGTACGGGACCGGGAAAAGATGGCGCAACTGCTGATGGCGGCGGACGGGCGGGGGGCGATTGATCTTCTCGTCGCCAACGCCGGAGTCGCCACCGGCCTCTCGCAGGGGCAGATTCTCGAGACGCCCGAGGCCGTGCGCGCGATGATGGCGATCAATGTCTCTGGCGTTTTTAACACTGTCGAGCCTCTGATTCCGGCGATGAGCGGTCGGCGCCGGGGGCAGATCGCCATCGTCGGCTCGATGGCCGGCGTGCGCGCACTACCCTATTCGCCCGCTTACTGCGCTGCGAAATCCGCCGTTCATATGTGGGCGGATTGCCTGCGCGGATCGCTTGCGCCGTACGGCGTTGCGGTCAGCCTGATCGTGCCGGGCTTCGTCAAAACCCCGATGAACGCGCCGCTGAAGGCCTGGCAGCCGGGCGCGATCAGCGATTCGCAGGCGGCGCGGATCGTCAAGCGCGGACTCGATCGCCGGCGCGGGGTGATCGCTTTCCCATACTACATGTATGCGGCGATGCGGCTGTTCAGCTTTCTGCCGTCCGGCGTTGTCGATGGCGTCATGCGGCGTTTCAGTGTCTCCGTGCTGGAAACGCGTGAGCGCGGCGAAAGTCAGTGAGCGCGGGCGATGCTCTCATCGGCTGGATCGCCGCCGCCTTCTGGTGCGTCTCGATTGCGCTGTTGCTGCTGTCGGTCGCCGCCGCCCTCGTTCAACCGTGGCTCGCGGAGCGACGTGCCCGGCGCAAGGATCAACCGCCGGTGTCGATCGTCCTGCCGTTGAAAACGCTGGAAAGCGGTTTCGACGAGACGCAGGACTCAGCCTTCACACAGAACTATCCGCAGATCGACGTGACGGCGGCGGCTCAGGAAACTGCTTCGCCCGCGCTCGACCATATCCGCGCGATCTTCGCCCGGCGCCCCGAGGTTCCGGCGCGCATCCTGCACTCGACGGCGAAATTCGCCGCCAGCCCGAAGGTCGATAATCTCTACGCCCCTTTCACACAGGCCGTGAACGACACGATACTGATGAAGGACGCCAATGTTTTGCTCGAGCCGGACGCCCTCGCCGAACATATGCGTCAGCTCAACGACGACGTCGGCCTTGTCTGCGGCATTCCCTATTGCGACCGGCTCGATAATTTTGCTGCACAGGTAGAATCGGCGATCATCAACAATTCCCATGCACGAATGCTCTACCTCGCCTCGGCGCTGGGACAGGGGCATGGAGTCGGCAAGATCATGTTGTTCAGACGCTCGGATTTCGAGCGCGCCGGCGGTTTTTCGGCCATCGACCACACGGTCGGCGAGGATAACGCCATGGCCAAAGCGATGAGTCGCATTGGCAAGAAGGCGGTTTTTTCCCACCGTCCCGTGCGCCAGATCCTGGGTCCGCGCAGCTTTCTTGATGTTTATCAACGTCAAATGCGCTGGAGCGTCATCCGCCGCAAGGAAGAATTAGTGTCTTTCCTTGCGGAACCGATTTGTCAGGCGCTTCCGGCGGTTGTCGCCGCAGGATTGGCGGCCCCTCTGGCCGGAATTGCGCCGGCGACGGCCGTCGTATCGACCCTTGGCCTCTGGCTGGGGGCGGAGACATTGCTTTCCATAGCCAAAGGATGGCAATTATCTCTCGCCGCGCCGGTGGTCCTCCTCGTGCGCGAGGCGCTCGTCATGGTCATCTGGGTGAACGCCTGGATGACCGAAGAAGTCGTCTGGGCGAATGGCAGGGTGCGCGTCCGCGCCGCTCCGCCTGCGGCGCCTGAACAAGAAGGGTAGGCTGTTGCTCGCAATCCTCCGGTTTCTGATCGATGCGGTCGTCTATCTCTCCGTTCTCACACTGGTGGCGATCGGCATCGGACTGCTGATTATCATCGGCCGCTATTTTTATGATCTCCTTCGGGGCGCACAGGATCCGCAGTCCCCGGTTCCCGCCGACGCCGATTTGCCGAGAGTTCTCCTCCAGATTCCCGTGTTCAACGAACCGATGGTCACCGAGCAGGCGTTGCGCTGCGTCGCCCAGATCGACTGGCCGAAAGACAAGCTGCGCATCCAGCTTCTCGATGACTCGACCGATGAAACGACTGAACGGGCCGCCGCTGTGATTGAGGAACTCAAAGCTGCGGGCGCCGTTATCGATCACGTTCGCCGCACCGACCGTTCCGGTTTCAAGGCCGGGGCGTGCGCGCATGGCCTCTCGATCAGCGACGAACCCTTTATCGCCATGCTCGACGCAGACTTTCGGCCCCCGCCGGAATGGCTGAAGCGCACAGTGCCGTTGTTTTTGAGCGACCCGCGCGCCGGTTTCGTCCAGTCGCGATGCGAGTTCCAGAACTACAGGACCAACTGGCTGACGCGGGCGCAGGGACTGGTTCAGGACGGCCATTATCTTGTTGAGCAACGCAGCCGCGCCCTCGCCGGCTGGCTTTTCCAGTTCAACGGCACAGGCGGCATCTGGCGGCGCGCGACGGTGGAGGACGCCGGCGGCTGGTCAGATTATTCGCTGACCGAAGATCTCGATCTGACCGTGCGCGCCGAATTGCGGGACTGGCACGGCCTGTTCGTTTCACAGCCGTCGATTCCCGGACAGGTTCCGGAAGAAATACGGGATTATCGACGTCAGCAACGCCGCTGGTCCAACGGCTTTGTCCAGGTGGCTCAGAAAACCATTCTACCGATCTGGCACTCTCACTGGCCGCTGGCGAAACGTCTCACCGCCATCTCGCTCATCGCGCATCAGATTTTCTTTCCGGCGGCGGCCATCGGCATTGTCGCCGGCGTGATCGGCGTCATCCTCCACGGCTCACTGGACGCCTATGCCGGCGTGGTGAAAGTCGTCGCCATCTTGACGGCGCTGGTTGTGATCGGCTTCACGATGCCGCCCTATTTTGCGCTCGGTCGCGGCTCCCTCGCAGACTATGTCAAGACCATGGCCTCTGTGCCGCCGCTGATGATCTATCTGGCGTTCGCCAATGGCGCGAAAATTCTGCAAACGCTTCGCGGCCGCAAATCGACCTTCAAACGCACGCCCAAACTCGACAGGGAAAACGAGACGGCGGAAGCCGAAGCAGAATAATCTTTCTACCGAAGAGTTAACTGCGCTTCGTAGGCGTCGCCGTCGGTCAAAACTGTTACGGTCGCCGCGACAGGCGCCGGCGACGCGCCGCCGGCGTAAAGCCTGAGATCAAAGGCGCCATCGCGTGGAACGCTTTCGACGAACAGCGGATCCGCAACCTCCGGGAAAACCGCCTCCGCCTTGCCTTGGCCGCGCCAGACAAGCCGCCAGCGGTCCGCGGCCAATTTATCGAGCGCGATAGCCTTTTCCGATTGCGCCGGATCAAGACGCAACGGGGCGCGGCGAGACGCCTCGGCGATCTCGGCGGCGTGGGGCGAGACGCCCGTCTGAGGCAAAACCAGCGACAGGACGGCGCGCGCCGGCAGACAGATTTTGCCGCACGCCGAATAGCGCAGGGAAAGGCTCAAGGTCACCGGCGCCTTCGGATCGCGGGGCGCGACTTTCAGCGGGAAGATGACCCGTGCGTCGTAGCCCGCGACAACAATTCCCTGCTCTTCGATGCGTTTTGGCGCTGGATAGACGACGTCGACCGCCGCGACATTGGCGGAGGCGGAAAAATCGAAAACCGGCGGCGCGCCGGCTTCTCCGGGTGATCGCCAATAGGTGATGGTCCCGGGATCAAGGTCTACCTCAACGCCGGCGCGGTAGTATCCATTGGTCGCCGGGCCGCTGGACAAAAGGCGCGCTGAAGAGGCAGCCGCCCGCGATGGCGGCGACGAGAAATCGTCTGTAGCGGATTCCGGCGCGCCCGCAGGCGCTGCGGACGCGGCCCCGCCGACCAACGCCATCGCCAGCGAAAGGGACGTGACCAGCAAGGCGCTTGGCGCGCCCAACCCGGTCCGTCGGGAGAGTAAATCGATCACGTCCCACCATGCAGCGTTTTCAAGAAATTATAGCTCCCCCGCAGCTTGTCGCGTGAGACCATCGGGCGTAGCATAAACCTATGTACGGCTCGAAGCACACACAAGCGTCAGATTGTCCTGAGCGGGAAGACAGCTTTCTCGACGGTCAGCTGCTCGTGGCGATGCCGGGCATAAGCGACGAACGTTTCGCCCGATCGGTGATCTATCTTTGCGCCCACTCTGACGAAGGCGCGATGGGGATCGTCGTTAACCAACCCTCGCGCGTCAAAAACTTTCCCGAACTGCTGGTGCAGCTCAACGTCATTTCCTCCGACGATCTCATTCGCCTGCCGCGCCGGGCCGAAAATATTCAGGTTCTCACCGGCGGGCCGGTCCAGACCGATCGAGGCTTTGTCCTTCACTCGCCGGATTTCCATCTCGACAACTCAACCATGCCTATCGACGAGAGGGTGTCGCTGACCGCGACCATCGACATCCTGCGCGCCATCGCCGCCGGCAGGGGCCCCAATCGGGCCTTGCTGGCCTTGGGATATGCTGGATGGGACGCCGGCCAGCTTGAGGACGAAATGCAGCATAACGGTTGGCTGCATTGTCCGGCCGACCCTGCGCTGTTGTTCGACGCAAGTCTCGACACAAAATACGACCGCGCCCTGCGCTCGATTGGCGTCGATCCGGCCCGGCTGTCCGCCGGAGTAGGACACGCCTAGACGACGCGGGACGCCGGTTGGACCGTCCCGCCATCTTCCTGAGCGGATGCTTTATCCATTGACTCGCGCGCGGAAACGCGCGCGATCCCGCCCCCAAAAACGTCGGCGCCGTTGAGCCGCCATCACTGGCTCTGTTTGGCGCCCCTTGCCTCCCGGCCCGGCCTCTGCCAGATAGAGATCGGGAGGTTGGCGGTGGACGCTTCACTCGCCAACCGGGTCAGGTCCGGAAGGAAGCAGCCCTAACGAGCTTGGGCGGGTCTTCGTTCAGCCTCCCACTTTCCTTGCCATCGGCAGGCGGCGGCGGTCGGTTCATCCGACCGCGTCGGCCGCCCGGCGCGGACCGATCGCGGATCGCCCCATTGACCAGCAGCATGGACCAGGATCACGACCCGACGGGCTCAACGTTTCCGCCCGACGGATCCCCCGGCCTTTTTTCCTCGGGCGGAGCGCCCGCCTATCGGGTGCTGGCCCGCAAATATCGTCCTTCCAGTTTCGCGGATCTCATCGGCCAGGAGCCGATGGTGCGGACGCTGGAAAACGCCTTCGACCTGGGTCGTATCCATCAGGCCTATCTTTTGACCGGCGTGCGCGGCGTCGGCAAGACGACGACGGCGCGCATTCTCGCACGGGCTTTTAATTACGACTTGCCGGCCTCGGAGGGGCAGGCCGCGATCAATCGGCCAACAATCCATATGCCGGCGCTCGGCGCGCATTGTCAGGCGATCATCGACTCGCGGCATGTCGATGTTCTTGAAATGGACGCCGCCTCCCATACCGGCATCGACGATGTGCGCGAAATTATCGACAATGCGCGCTACCGGCCTGTCATGGCGCGGACCAAGGTCTATATCGTCGACGAAGTGCACATGCTCTCCAAGGCCGCTTTCAACGGCCTGTTGAAGACTCTTGAGGAACCCCCGGAGCATGTGAAATTTATCTTCGCGACAACAGAAATCGACAAGGTCCCGGTGACCGTGCGATCGCGCTGTCAGCGCTTTGATTTGCGGCGCATCGACGCCGGTTTGCTGGCTGAACATTTGCGCAGGATTTGCGAAGCCGAATTGGTGAGGATCGAGTCGGATGCGCTGGCGATGATCGCCAGAGCGGCCGAGGGGTCGGTTCGAGATGCGTTGTCTCTGCTCGATCAGGCCATCGCCTATGGCGCCGCGCATGGCCAGGACGGCCCTATTCTCGCGGATGATTTGCGTTTGATGCTCGGCGTCGCCGACAAGGCGCGCGTCATCGACCTGTTCGAGGCGACGATGGCCGGCGACGTTGCGACCGCCATCGCCTTGCTGGAGGACCAATACAATGGCGGCGCCGATCCGGCGCAGGCGCTGATCGAAATGGCGGAATTCGCTCATCTCGCAACACGTTTCAAGCTGGCCCCCGAAACGGCGGAGTCGTCGGCGTTGACGCCTGAGGAAAAAAGGCGCGGCCGCGCGGCGGCTGAGAAGCTCTCCATCCAGGCGCTGACCCGCGCCTGGCAAATTTTGATGAAGGGGGTCGACGAGTTGCGCGCCTCGCAGCGCCCCTTGCAGGCCGCCGACATGGTTTTGGTCCGGCTCGCCTACGCCGCCGACCTGCCGACCCCGGGCGAGGCCTTGAAGCAACTCCTCCTTGCCGGCGGCCCGACGGTCGCGACAGGGTCATCGCCCCCGGCCAACATGTCCCCGCGCCCGGGCGGGGGCGCCGCGACGGGGCGTCTGGCGTCGACCGCGCCGCGCGCGCAACTGGCGACGCTACCGGCGACAATCGCCGGGGAGCCGGTTGCGAAGACGACGACGATCTCCAGTTTCGAGGCGCTGGTTGCGCTGGCGGAGGAGAAGCGCGACATGCGCCTCAAGCTGGCGCTCGACTCCGATGTCCGGCTCGTGCGCTTTGAGTCCGGCCGCATCGAATTTGAACTGGCTCCGGGCGGGGCGCGCGACCTTGCCTCGACGCTGACCCAAAAATTGCAAGCCTGGACGAACGAGCGCTGGGTGGTGTCCATTGTCGCCGCTGGCGGCGCGCCGACGCTGAAGGAGCGCCGCGCCGCCGAAGAGCAGGCGCGCCGATCGAGCCTCGAAGCCGATCCGATGGTCGCCGCCGTGCTGGCGCATTTCCCCGGAGCGCAGATCATCGCCGTGCGCAGCCGCGCCGATGGCGCCGAACTGTCGGGGGTCGTCACGCCGGCGGAGGACGAGGTCTGGGACGACCCGAGCCCCATCGAAGAGGACTGAGGAGCATTGAAATGATGGATTTCATGGGCCTGATGAAACAGGCGCAGCAAATGCAGGCCAAAATGGCCGAAACCCAGCTCGAACTTGACAATATAGAAGTGGAAGGCGCGGCCGGCGGCGGACTGGTCAAGCTGCGCCTCACCGCCAAGGGGGCGCTCAAGGCCGTCGAGATCGATCCGGGCCTGTTGGCGCCGGACCAAAAGGAAATCCTCGAAGACCTGATTGTCAGCGCGCATTTGCAGGCCCGCGGCAAGGCCGACGAGGCGATGGCCGAGAAAATGAAGGAATTGACTGGCGGGCTTCAGTTGCCGCCGGGCTTCAAGCTGCCGTTCGGCTGACATGGCTGACCGCGTCGCCGGACCGGAAATCGAACGGCTCGTGCAATTGCTGGCCCGCCTGCCGGGACTCGGGCCGCGTTCGGCCCGGCGCGCAACGCTGCATCTGATTCGCAAGCGCGAAGAATTGCTGTCGCCGCTGGCCGAGGCCATGTTGGCGGCCCGTGAGCGCATCCTGATTTGTTCGACCTGCGGCAACATCGACACCAGCGATCCCTGCACGATCTGTCGCGACCCCCGACGCGACGCCTCGATACTCGTGGTCGTCGAGACCGTCGCGGATCTCTGGGCTCTGGAGCGGGCCGGACTGCTCAATGCGCGCTACCATGTGCTGGGCGGCGTGCTGTCGCCGCTTGACGGCGTCGGCCCCGACGATTTGACGATCGCTTCGCTGATTGAGCGTGTGCGCGCCGGCGCAGTCGGCGAGGTGGTGCTGGCGGTTAACGCCACGGTCGATGGCCAGACGACAGCGCATTACATCGCCGACTTGCTGCAACCGCATGGCGTGAAGGTGACGCGACTGGCGCATGGCGTCCCGGTCGGCGGCGAACTCGATTATCTCGATGAAGGCACGCTGGCGGCGGCGCTGGAGAGGCGCAGCAGCTTCTAGAGTTTCCCGGTCTGATTTGAATCAGGTCGGGGCTTTGGCGTTTTTACTGTCGCGCTTTCGTGCGCCGAACCGGTTTCAACTTCGGCGGAAAGCGCTCTGATGCGCCGATTTTGTCCACAAGAAATTGGCCGGGGCGGGCCCGGCCAATTTTCATCAGGCGCAGCAAATCGCGCGGTTTTACTTGCCTGTCCTGGCTGCGATAATCTTGTCGATGTCGGCGAGAGAGACCTCGCCCGTGTATTTCTCGCCATTAACGAAGAAGGTCGGCGTCGAATTGACGCCGAATTTCTCGGCGGCCCGATCGCGCACCTTATTGACCTTATCATAGAGCGCCTGATCCTTGAGGATCGCCTCGAAACGTTCCTGGCCCATGCCTGTTTGTTTCAGGACATTCGCCAGACCATCCAGCGGCTTGTCGACGAAAGCCCAGTTTTTCTGTTGCGAGAAAAGAAGATTGACGGCGGCGTCGCGTTTATCCTCTCCCAGTTCGCGCGCCAGCATGAAAGCGGCGGTGGCGAGCGGGTCCAGCGGGAATTCGCGCAATATAAAGCGGACCTTGCCGGCATCGATGTAATTTTTCTTCAGATCCCCAAAGACATTCTGATGGAAAGCCGCGCAGTGGGTGCAGGTCATCGAGGCGTATTCGATGATTGTCACCGGCGCGTCCGCTTTGCCCTCGGCGATGTCCGGCAAGGCGTTGGGAGCCATCAACTCGGCGACAGGAAAAGAGCCCGATCCGGCCTTCTCGGCCCTTGCGGGGGCTATGGAGAAGGCCAAGGCGCAAGCGGCGGCGGCCAGCAGGCTGCGACGGGTTGTTCCGGAAACAAAAAAAGCCATGTCAGGTCCATCTCCTGGTCTGGGGACAGGAGACAATAATGTGTTTCGTCCCTGTCGCCAAACAAGAGAGATCAGCCCCTACCGTTCACATTAGTCCATGGCGTGGGTTCACATACCAGTAAATCAGCGCGATGGCGGCGAAGCAGAGCCCGATCCAGAACACCACGTCCCCGACCATGAGGTCGCTCATGCTGTAGCTGAACACGCTCACCACGAGTCCGGCGATTGCGAACCACAAAGGCTTTTGGCTTCGCTCCTGATTCTGCGAGACTTTTTTACCAAGTTCCTGGGGCAAGACGACAACTCCCTCGGTCAGCGGATCCTTATTCGAACATCGGGCGGGGATCGGCTTTCTCAACCTGTTCAAAGTCTCTGCGCGCTCTTTTTATACAAACGAGATGTCCTGTAGCTCCCTGACCATGCGATTTGCGCCCTCCATCGCCGGCATTTCTCCCGACGCCTGGAACGCTTGCGCCAATCCGGTCTCGGGCGTTACGGCCTGTGAAGGGTATAACCCCTTTATTTCTCACGCATTTCTATTGGCTCTTGAGACGTCTGCCAGTGTCGGCCCCGGCACAGGCTGGCATCCAGCTCATGTGTTGGTCGAGACGACGGAGGGTCGGCTCGTCGCTGCATCGCCAACCTATCTCAAGGCCCACAGCATGGGGGAATATGTCTTCGACCATGGCTGGGCCGACGCCTACCAACGGGCGGGCGGTCAGTATTATCCCAAACTGCTGGTCGCGGCCCCCTTTACGCCGGCGACGGGACGCCGTCTGTTGCTGACGGACGATGCGCCGGGGGCTGCGCGGGAGACGTTGATCCAGTCCCTGCGCCGCTTGCGCGAGGCCGCCGGCGCGTCGTCGATTCACATCACTTTTCCAACGCGGCAGGAGATCGAGGGCCTGGAGACGGACGGTTTCTTGCGCCGCGTGGGCGAACAGTTTCACTTCCTGAATCCGGGCTATCAGGATTTCGAGGATTTTCTCGATCAGCTCTCGGCGCGCAAACGTAAGGCGATCCGGCGCGAACGCCGCGAAGCGCTGGGCGACGATATTGAAATTGATGTTCTCACCGGCGCCGCCATACAAAATCGGCACTGGGACGCCTTTTATCAATTTTACCTGTCGACGGCGGCGCGCAAGTGGGGCCGCCCCTATCTGACCCGACGTTTTTTTGACTGCGTCGGCGAAACAATGGCTGACCGCATTCTGCTGATACTGGCGAGACGCGACGAGAACTATATCGCTGGAGCGATCAATTTTCTCGGTGATGACGCCATCTACGGCCGCAATTGGGGCGCGATTGAGAATCGACCCTTTTTGCATTTCGAGGTTTGCTACTATCAGGCGATCGACTACGCCATCCGGCGAGGATATCGACGCGTCGAGGCCGGCGCCCAGGGCGAACACAAACTTATGCGCGGCTATGAACCAGTCCAGACCTATTCCGCGCATGCGTTCGCCGATCCTGCGCTACATGCCGCCGTCGCCGATTATCTCGTCGCCGAGACCCGAGCCGTGGAAGCCGGCATCGAGACGGCCCGGGAGGCTCTGCCATTTCGAAGACTCTGAATCAGTGATGTTGATTTCCAGCGATAGCTGCGCCCGGCGATCCGGTAGACAGCGAGAATAACCGGACGGCAAGCCCTGATGATGATGCAATCATGGGAGATCAAACGACAAGGCGGGTTTCAGAACGCGAAGAAAATCGTTTATGAAATAACTGTCTTGACGAATCGAATACGAGCGGAGGCGCAAGATGACCGAACCGGCGCATCCGGGGGTGGATGAATTGCTGTTCCATGCGAGCCAGATCGTGTCGGCCTATGTGTCGAATAACACGATCGCCGCTGCGGAATTACCAGCCCTTCTGCAAACAGTCTACGCCACGCTCGGACGTCTCGGCGCCGGCGAAGCCGTCAGCATTCATAGTGTGAGCCGCGTTCCGGCGGTATCGATTAAAAAATCTGTCACGCCCGATTTTCTGATTTGTCTGGAAGACGGTAAAAAATTCAAATCTCTGAAAAGACATTTGCGCGCAGCCTATGGCATGTCTCCGGAGGATTATCGCACGCGGTGGAACCTCTCTCCGGATTATCCGATGGTCGCGCCAAATTACGCCCAAAAGCGCTCGACCCTTGCAGTGAAAATGCGGCTCGGTCACAAGTCTGGCGGCGGCCACGCCCGTCTCAATCGCAAACGGACCTGAGCGATGTCGCCGACAGTCGGAAAACGACGGACAGGCCGATGACGACCATCGCTTGTGTCGAAGATCTGCGACGTCTCGCCAGAAGACGTGTGCCAAAGATGTTTTACGACTACGCCGACGGCGGTTCGTGGAGCGAGAGCACCTATCGCGCAAATCAATCAGCTTTTGGAAAAATCCGATTTCGTCAGCGTGTTGGCGTCAATATCGAGACGCGCAAATTATCTACGGAGATGGTTGGACAGAAAGTGGCGATGCCCGTGGCCCTGGCGCCCATCGGCATGTGCGGCATGCAACACGCCGACGGCGAAATACTCGCCGCCCGCGCTGCAGAAGCCTTCGGCGTGCCGTTTTGTCTTTCGACGATGAGCATATGTTCGATTGAGGATGTCGCCGCCTCCACAACTAAACCCTTCTGGTTCCAGCTTTATGTGATGCGGGATCGTCAATTCGTCGTGCGTCTCATCGAACGCGCGCGTTCAGCCCATTGCTCCGCGCTGGTTGTTACGCTCGATCTCCAGATCATCGGCGATCGACATAAAGACGCTCGGAATGGCCTGTCGACGCCGCCGAAAATGACCCCGCGCACGGTGTGCGATCTGTTGACCCGGCCGCACTGGTGTTTGTCGATGTTGAAAACCTCTCGTCGCAGCTTTGGCAACATCGTAGGCCATGTCGCGGGCGTCTCTGACATGCGCTCACTATCAGCGTGGACCAATAGTCAGTTCGACCCGACCATGACCTGGGAGGACCTTGTCTGGATTCGCAAGCTCTGGAGGGGACCGCTGATCCTCAAGGGCGTCATGGATCAGGAAGATGCGCGACGCGCCATGGACATCGGAGCGGATGCGATCGTCGTGTCCAATCATGGCGGACGCCAACTCGATGGCGCGCCGGCGACGATAGAGGTTTTGCCCTCTATCGTTGAAGCTGTAGGAGACCGGATCGAGGTATTGTTCGATGGGGGCGTGCGCTGCGGTCAGGATGTTTTGCGCGCTGTGGCTTTTGGGGCGCGTGGCGTACTGCTTGGGCGGGCCTATGTCTATGGTCTTGGCGCGATGGGCGAGGCAGGGGTTAGCCATTGTCTCAGGATTATCGAGCAGGAACTCAGTCTGACGATGGGATTCTGCGGCCAAACGGATATCGAATCCGTCGGACGCGATATTTTATACGCCGCCGAAACAACATAAATCCTTTTTCGCTTCGAAACTGCTTTCCAAACAAATCTTCGCAGACGACAGCGCGGGACTCGTCAGAACGACACGCGCTCAACTATGCGGCGTTAATGTAAGCGACAATGACTCAGAAATGGATCTCATCTCTGCCGCGTCGCGCGTCTTCGACGCTTTTCCGGTTTATGGGTGCGGCGGCGGCGTCTTTCGCTTCAGTGATGGGGTGGACCTTGCGTCCAGAATTGCCATGACCATCAGGATTGCGCAGCCCACCGACGAAGATGTCCATCGAAATCGGACTTTAGTGAGCATACGATCTGGCGAGCAAGAGTCCCGTAGCCTTTGGCGGCCCCATTTTTTTTAAATCACTGAATGAAAAAACCTTTGCTTGAATTGTCTCTTGTGATTTTTTCAGTCCAGAGCGTCATCTTGCCAGAGACGTGAAATAAGTATCATCAGTCCTGCAAAAGCAGGCATCAGACCAACGAGCGCGAAAAAAGATGCGGGGGACAGCGTGGACCATAAGCCGCCAATCCAGCCTGAAAGCAAATTGCCGAAGAAGATCGTCAGAAACCATACGCCCATCGTTAATCCACGAGAGTCGCGCGGGGCGACGCGGGACGCAAGAGAGAGGATAATCGGCGAAAACAATAATTCCGATACTGTGATCAGGATGAAGTAGAGCAACAACCACAAAGGGCTTACCCGAGCGGCGTTGCTGGTCCACGCAGCGATTGTCATGACCAGATAACTCAAGGAAACCCCGAAACAGCCAGCAATTAATTTGACGATCGTTTGAGGTTCTCGATCGGATTCAGCCATACGGCTCCAGAGCGCGACGAGCGGCGGCGTGAATAAAAAAATCATCAGCGGATTCAACGCCTGAAACCAGGTTGTCGGAATCTCGAAATGACGGCCGAAAAATGAAACCTCGCGATTGGTGAAACTTTCCGCCCACAAAACGATCGTGTTGCCCTGTTGTTCGAACGACGCCCAGAAAAGAACGGCCGGCGCAAAAAGCAAAATTAACCAGTGTCGACCATGTTCCGCATAGGCATCATCGACAATGGTCTTTTCCTCAAGTGGAAACGGCTGTCTGGATACAGGCGTGTTGGACTCTGGCAGATCAGACAGTCCCCAGAGATAAATCGCAAGTCCGATCGCCATGCCGAGGCCAGCGCAAGCGAAGCCAAAATGCCATCCTATGCGCTCCCCCAATGTCCCGGCGATGAGCGGCGCGAGACAGGCTCCGACATTGATGCCAACATAGAAAATCGAATAGGCGCGATCGCGTTGTTGATCCTGAGCGGCGTATAGCTCTCCGACCTGTGTCGAAATATTCGGCTTGAAGGCGCCAACGCCCAGGATCAGCAAGAGAAGCGCCGGTAGAAAGTAATACTCGCTCGCCATTAGAAAATGACCGATGAGCATCAACATCGCGCCAATGACAATAGTTTTTGTGCGCCCCAACCATCGGTCTGCGATAAAGCCGCCCAGGATCGGCGTCAGGTATACGAGGCTGGTGTAAAGGCCGTAGATTTGTGAGGCGAAAGGCTGGACGTCAAGCGGTCCAAAAAATTTCTCGAGGAATGATTTCAGATCGCGCAAGCCGAGAGCGACATCCAGTCGCTCGGGCTGCAAAAGATAATCGACCATATACATAACAAGCAGGGCGCGCATGCCGTAATAGGAAAAACGCTCCCACATCTCTGTCGAAAACAGAACGGTTAATCCTCTCGGATGACCAAAAAGCTGCGACGCCTCTTTATGTGGAGTATTCATCTTGTGGAGCACTCATCGCGGGCGATCCGGGCGATCCGGGCGGCAGCGCAGGCTGCCGGAACCTATTGATGGCAGACCGTGTCGAAAACCTTTACGTAATAATCCGGCACGCTCGTCCATTCATCACTTTTGCCATAGGCGCTCTTGATATCGCCCCGTCCGATGCGGCCCCCGAACCATTTACCGCCAAGCCCTTTGTATTTATTATTCTCGCAATCGAAAGAAACTTTTTCGATTTCCGAAAAACCATTATTTCTTTTGCTGAAATTTTCCCATCTGCCCGATGTTGGATCGTAATCGGTGAGCACGTCGAGAATGACAATGTCGTTCTCCTGCGTCTTCTTTGATACAGGATTATAAAAGATTTTGGATAATTCGTCCGCCCATACGAAGACCCAGTCAACGCCAGCCGCGTTCAGGGCTGTTTGATATACTTTGAGACTATTCTCGTCGAATAACGGCGGGTCGAATCCATATTCGACAAACAGAAATTTGGTAGGGTCTTCGGAAGGGTGATATTCGAAATAGCTCAGGCCCTGGCCTTTGCCGTATCTGCCGCAGCCAAAATCCCGGGGTTCCTTTTTCAATTCCTCAAGGATCTTACGTTCGTAATCTCCCGTGGGATAGATCTCCAGGATAATCTTGTCTCTGTTGATGACAGGACTCTTCTCCACCGTGCGCACAACGCAGCTCGCGCCCGGCTCGGGCGGCAGTTCCTTGATGAAGAAATCCCGAATGGCGCTTTCTATGGGCTGATCCGCCGCCTTGCGAAAGACCTTGATCTGGCGAGGGCCGCCGAACGTTTCGTCATTTGCCGGACGATGCGCTTCGATCCAGTCGCCGTTTGTTGAAAAAACGTAATGCATGTTTTCAGCGCCGCATTCCTGAACGAGCATGCTCACCCCCAGGGAGGGACTGTCGAAAGGGCGCCATTCGCAACCCTTTTCGGGCTGACGGGCGGTAGACGGGGTGGCGGCATCGGCGAAGGCGGCGCTAGCCGAGAGCAACAGGAGCCAGAGGGCAATTGACCCATGCGGGAAGTATCGACGCATCATGTGTTCGGCCCCCTGTCGTCAAATGAATTTTATACCGTTTTGGCCATAGCTGATAGCCTGTCCCTCGACTTTTCGGCGAGAGGACGATGAACCCGCTTACGAACCCGTTCATGAATGGGATATGAGCGCGACCTCAAGAGCCCGACCGTTATGTCCTGTCACGCGGGCGTCAATCATGCGCCCGGCTGCGATCTCAGGCGTCAATGCGAGCGTGAAGTCGCTTGCGCGCGCTGTTCCGCCCTTTTCCGTCAACAGCCTCTGGATGGCGCCGATTTTCCTGTCGAGATGCCGCGCCAGCGATTTGTCAGCGAGGTTGCGCAGACGTTCGCCGCGGTGCTTTACGATCTCGCGCGCGACCTGGGGCATGCGGGCTGCGGGCGCGCCGGGCCGTACGGAGAACGGAAAGACGTGAGTATAGGTCAAGCCGCAGTCATCGAGCAGGGCGCAGCTTTGCAGAAACATCTCCTCTGTTTCGGTCGGAAAACCCACGATCAAGTCGGCTCCGAAAACAATATCCGGACGCACGGCTCGGATCATCTCGCAAAAGCGGATGGCGTCGGCGCGCAGATGTCGTCGCTTCATACGTTTCAGGATCAGATCGTCGCCAGATTGCAGTGACAAATGCAAATGCGGACACAGACGCTCTTCTTCCGCGAAGGCGGCGATAAGATCAGCGTCCGCCTCGACGCAGTCGATAGAGGAGAGCCGAAGACGCGGGAGATCGGGACACTCGCGAAGCAGCAGCCGCACCAATGCGCCGAGCGTGACGCCGTCGAATTCATAGCTTGTCAGGTCGACGCCGGTCAGCACGATTTCCCGTTTTCCGCAGGCGATCAGATTGCGCGCCTGCGCAACCACATCCTCTGGCCCGGCGGAGCGCGATGGGCCGCGTCCGAGCGGGATTACGCAAAAGGTGCAATCATGATCGCAGCCGTTCTGCACGGCCAGGAAACCGCGCGTGCCCTCTGTTGCAATACGGGCGCGGGCCGGGGGCTGTTCGGTCAACACCTTTTCCACGCCCCCGAGCGAGGAAAAATCTTCCGGATCGATGCGCGCTGCGCAGCCGGCAACGACGATCCGGGCTTCAGGCCGATCCCTGTGGAGCCGGCGAATCGTCTGTCGCGCTTGCCGCGTCGCTTCCGCAGTCACCGCGCAGGTGTTGACAATAACCGTTTGCTCATGCCCATGATACGCCTGCGCAAGATCTTCCGAGTCGACGCTGTTCAGACGGCAGCCGAAGGTGACGACCTCTACTTCTGGTCTGGCGTCTTCTGCACTGGCGTCTACTGCTCTGGCGTCGGCGGTCATGCGCCGCAGCCTGTGAACATATCGGCGTCGAGTCGTGTTTCGAACTCGAACTCAATGGGACCAGTCATTGTCACATGATTGTCGTCGCGCCAGTTGATAATCAATTCTCCGCCCGGAAGCCGCAATCGGGCGCGTCGGCGCGTCAATCCTCTTCGGGCCCCGGCGACCAGCGTCGCACATGCGGCCGTGCCACACGCCAGCGTCGCTCCCGCGCCGCGCTCCCAGACCCGCAGCAGGATATCGTCCGGCGCATAGACCTGGGCGAAGGAGACATTCACCCGGTTTGGAAAGAGCGGATGGTTTTCAATAATGGGCCCCAGTCTTTCAAGGTCGACGCCCGCGATGTCGCCGATGAAAAACACGGCGTGCGGATTGCCCATGTTAACGGCGCTGAAGTGCGTCGGGACGCCGGGAACAGGCGGGTCGAGCGAAACGGCGTCTGTGTCGGCGGCGCATGCAAGCGGGATCTCTCTCCAATCCAGACGGGGCGGACCCATGTCGACGGTGAAAAGCGTTTCGCCCTCACGCCGGGTCTCGATGCGTCCCGAGACGGTCTCAAGCCGAAGATGGTTCTTGCCCTCACGCGCCAGAGTCCAGGCGACGCAGCGCGTGCCATTGCCGCATGCGCCGGACAACGAACCGTCGACATTGTAGATTTGCAAGAAAGCGTCATAGCCCGGACTGTGGGGATCATTTATCACCATAAGTTGATCGAAGCGCAGTTCAGGCCGGCCGGCGATGGCGCGCGCTTCGGCCGGGCTGAGTTCGTGATCAAGACCGCGCAAGTCCAACACCAGAATTTCATTGCCGGCGCCGTTCATGCGCAAGATCGGTCGTTTATCGAGCGGATGTGTCATAGGGCCATGCGGCGATTGATGGGTCGAGGCTGGAACTGTTCCATGCCGATATATACCATTAAAAGAGAAAAGGGACGGGGCGGTTCGGCGCGCGCCGTTAGATACCGGCTTATGGCGGAGGCCTGAAAATCCGGCTCCTGTCTCATGTCTCTAGGAAAAAATTCATGGAAGAGAAACCCGGTCTGATTGATGGCCTCAGTCGTCATTGGCGCATCATAGCGATCGTCGCCGCGATTTTGGGCGTTGTGGCCATAATCGCTTTGCGACGTTCGATCCCGACCGACAGCGCAAATGACGCCGGCCCGCCGACGAACGCGATCGCCCCGATCGGCCAGACAAACCCCGGTTCTGGCGCTACAGAGGGAAAAACTGACTCTTCAACCGCCGCCCGGTCCGACAATCCGGCGGCCAGCGTCATGAGTCAGGCCGTCGCTGTCGAGGCCCGGCCCGCTATTGTCATGCGGGGGCAGGGCAAATGGGACGAAGCCGAAAAGCTGATCCCCGAGGCGCTGACGAAGCTGAAAGAGGCTGCCGCGAAGGCCGGCTTGCCAGTCAATGGCCGTCCAGTGACGGTCTTCACCAAGACTGACGACTCGGGTTTCAGCTTCGAGGCGATGCTGCCGCTTGCCGCCGCGCCGGAGGGCAAAGCGAAGTTCGCCGATGGCGTCGAGGTCGGCTCCTCGCCTTCAGGCAAGGCGCTGAAATTCCAGCATCGCGGCGCCTATGACGAAATCGAGGCGACTTATGAAGCCATTGCCGCCTATCTCGATGAGAAGGGTCTCGACACCAAAGACCTCATCGTCGAGGAATATCTCAGCGATTTCAAGGGCGATGACGCTAGTGTCGATGTCGATATCTATGTGTTCCTGAAGTAGGCGGCGCCAAGCCTTGCGTCGCGTGCGTTGCGTGAGCGGCGCAACAGTCCGTTCTTCCTGTTCCTCAGGGCGATATTCGAGAATGTCGCCCGGCTGACAGCCAAGCGCTTCACAAATTTTTTCGAGCGTATCGAAGCGCACGCCTTCTGAAGCGTGATCAATGGCTATAGCCATGTCGGCGTGCAAGGGTCTGTGCGCGGCCGTGTCGGTTACGCATTCGATCCTGTGCCGCTTTATGTTACATGCGGCCTGAACATCGCCTCGTCGCAAAACAAGTTCAGTTCGATTTACGGCGCAACGAAACAGAATGTCATATTTGTGGGACCGACGCTGGGCGTCGGCCTGAAATATGCCGTCAATGATCGCTGGAATGAGAATGTCGAGGCGCGCACCGCCATGACAGGTAACTTTGGCAGAACGACGCCAGTCTGGACGCCGCTCGTAAGCGTCCGGTTGTTGAGCGCCGAGGGGCTGATCACGGCAGGCGACAGTTATCGTTTCGGATACTGACTGGGTGTGCTCATATTTCACTCCGGCAAGTGATCCGTGACGCGGGCGTTTGCGATACCGTCGATAAACGCCTGCCAAAGCGTTTGCGGCGCAGCTCCGGATAATGCCATGAAGGCGTCGTCGAATGTTTCGCCTTGTTCGAGATGGCGCAGCAGGCGCGCGAATTTTTCCGGATTCCCCGCGCGCAGCCAATAGACGA
>JBBARD010000015.1:0-46554 GCA_040399965.1 Methylocystis sp.
ATCTGATCTCCACAGGCGAGGTCACTCGACAATAAGGTCTTCATGCGCGCCGGTCTCGGGTTCTGCGCCATCCAGCAGACAGCTCACGGTCACATCGCCCATGACATTGATCGCCGTACGACAGCGATCCAGCAGCCAGTCCACCGTCAACAGCATGGCGATGTAATCGGTCGGCAGACCGACGGCGTTAAAAACCATCGTCATCGTCACGAGGCCTGCCTCAGGAATACCGGCCGCGCCCACCGAAGCGGCGATGGAGGTCAAGACGATCATCAGCTGTTGCTCGATCGTAAGATTGCCGCCAATAAGCTGGGAAACAAAGAGCGCCGACATAGCCTCATAAAGCGCCGTGCCGTCATTATTGAAATTCGAGCCGACCAAAGCGCCGAGACTAGCGGACTGTTCGCGCAATCCGACATTCTCGCGCAGGCGCGCATAGGTCAAAGGCATGGTCGCTGTCGAACTACCCGTTGAAAAAGCCATCACCAACGCATCTCGGACGCCGCCCAGGACGGCGATCGGACTGACCCATGAGCCGAACCGTATACGCAAAAGATAATAGATTGTCTGCGCCAGAAGCGCGACAATGACCGCCAGCACAAAACCGCCGAGAGCCAGAAAAGCGCTAAAGCCCTTGACGCCAACGATGCTGGCGACGCTGCCAAAAACAGCGAAAGGAACGACATCAATGATCCAGTATAAAATGACAATCAGAGTCGAGAGTCCAACATGAACGAGATCATCCACCGTGCGTATCTCATGATGACGCACGCGCCGCATGGCGACGCCGAGCGCCACCGCCAGAAAAATGACGCCCATCACCTTGCCATCGTCAGAAAACGGTCCGGCGACGCTTTTAGGAATGTTATCGAGAAATTGTGACAAGGGATCGACTGCAGGCGCCGACATTTTGGACATCGCCGCAGGGGGGGGCGCGGCGCCGGCCCATGCGCCGGGCCGCACGATGTTGGCGACCAGCAGGCCGATGACGATCGCAACCACGGTGTTGATCAGCAGGAGGCTGACGAGCCGCGCGGTTTGCCGACCCTGTATCTGGGCGCGCATCAGGGCCTGAACGATGGCCAGAAGAATCAGAGGCGGCGCCAACGCGCCCAAAAGGCGCAGCACCAGTTTCGACGGTATGGCGAGCGCCGCAGCGCGGTCTCCGATTGCGACTCCAACAACAAGACCGAGGCTCACAGCAACGATAATCCGCAAATACAACGGGCTTGCATGCCACCGGCGCCACAAACCGGACGCGTTTTTCGGCACTTCAGTCTGAGAATGTTTCAAGAAATAAGCCTCTCTGACCAGACTGTTGCTGCTGCGCGCATCCTGCGGGGCGCTATGGGCTTCGCGCCTATTTTTTTCGTGGCCGCGCCGATGCGATGCGCAATTTTTTAATCATGGCCACGCGATCGCTTTTGCCGCAATCCATGTTGCCCTCGCATTCAGCCGCGAGCACCGATGCGATCTCGTAGGTGAGGGCCAGTCGCCTGCCTGTAAAGCGCCTGATGTTTTTCGGCTCGCAGAAGTCGAAATCCGCCATCTCTTCGAATACTGCCCCCCGGTCGTCCTTCAGGGACAGGTAACAGGCCCGGTCACCAGCGGAAGCGCTGCTCAGCGTTCCGTAAGCGCGTTTGGAAAATGCGCCAATTTTGACCCGTGCGACATCTCCGGCGCAAGCGGGACTGGCGATCGCTACAGGAGCCAGAAGCAAAAGGCAAAGTCGCAGAAGTTTTATTCCACGCAAGGAAAGTTTCACAATCATGCTCCTGTGTTGTCTCTCTGAAATGGAAACCAGATCACTATAATCCAGCCAACAATGATGCACGGTGAAAAAAAATCGAGCCGTGAGTCCGGCGTTTTCTCTCCGCCAGGTCTCGCCGTGCCCGGCAGTCCCTGCTCGGCAAGTATCAGCGAGCGTCTCAGCCGATCCCGCCCCAGGCATTTGGCCATTCTTGACGCAACCGGCCGCCAAGACGCACAGGCGCAACCATGCGGGCAAGGCCGTCCTTGTCAATCTCGGCGGCGACGCCGCAAAGCGTCGCCTCTCCGTTCGCTGGTTCGTATCGCGATCCGGGGGTCTTGCGCAAAAAGCGTCGCAGTGGTTCTTCCTTCTCCATGCCAATGACGGAGTCGTAATCGCCCGTCATCCCGGCGTCTGTCTGGTAGGCGGTCCCGCCGGGCAGGATCTGGGCGTCGGCGGTCGGGACGTGGGTATGAGTGCCGACAACCAGTGAAGCGCGTCCATCGACGAAATGTCCCATCGCCATTTTTTCGCTGGATGTCTCGGCATGCATGTCGATGATCGCCGCGTCGCAGCCAATGCCGAGCGGACAGGCTCCAAGCTCGCGCTCGACCGCCGCGAAAGGATCATCGAGCGAGTCCATGAATACGCGCCCCATCGGATTGACAACAAGGACCTGCTGACCGCGCGCGGCGACGAAGACATTTGACCCTCGACCCGGCGTGCCTGTCGGATAATTGACAGGGCGCAAAAGCCTTGGTTGCCGTTCGATGAACACGAGCGCCTCACGCTGATCGAAGGCGTGATTGCCAAGCGTGACGCAATCGGCGCCGGCGGCAAGAAACTCGTCACAGATCGCCTCGGTGATGCCGAAGCCGCCGGCGGCGTTCTCGCCGTTAACGATCACAAAATCGAGCGCCCAGAGCCTTCGCAGTTGCGGCACATGACGCATCACCGCCGCCCGACCGGTGCGGCCGACAACGTCGCCTATGAAAAGTAGCCGGAGAGGCGGGACGGATACAGCGGATGACATGCTGGATTTTAGAGCAGAACGATGATCCAAGGGAAGGGCCCCGGTCGACCGATCGCCGATTGAGTTGCGGAAGGCTTCGGTCTTTCATAGGTGATAGGCCTCATTGTAGAGTCCCCCCGGAAAGAAATGCTCTCACGATGACGCAAGCCGCCGAACGCCCTGTCGACGCCGCAGGCACCACCGCGCCGGAGCGGCCCTACGTTGTTTTTGAGGATGGCCGCGAGGGCGGGCGGGCGCTGGTGTTCGACTTGCCGGTAGACATCATTGCCGCCCGCACGGCGACGGAAGTTCCGGCCGCGTTCGCGCGTATGGAGGCGGCCACCCGGCGCGGCCTCCATCTCGCGGGTTACGCGAGTTACGAACTGGGGTATGCGCTGGAGCCCAGATTTTCCTGTCAGTCGACGCCACGGCCACGAACGCCGCTGCTCCTTTTTGGCGCTTTCCGGCCCCCCCGCGCGGTCACGCTGACGCCGATGCCCGGACCGTCTCCGCGCATCCCGATGACGCCCGCCTGGACGGCGGCGGAATACGCAGAGCGATTCCGGCAATGCCGCGAATATATATTCGCCGGGGATGTTTATCAGATCAACCTGACCTTCCCGCTCAACGGCCATTACGGCGGCGACCCTCTGACACTCTATCGCGCCCTTCGAAAACGCCAGCCTGTCGTCTACGGCGGGGTTGCGGCGCTCGGCGCCGAAACCGTCGTTTCGCTCTCGCCTGAGGTTTTTTTCGATGCGCACGGTCGAGATATTCGCGCTCGGCCAATGAAAGGCACGGCGCAGCGCGGCGTGATGCCGCCAGAAGACATGATGCGCGCCAAACACCTTGTCGAAGACGAGAAATCGCGCGCCGAGAATTTGATGATCGTCGATTTATTGCGCAATGACCTCTCGCGTCTGGCAGAGGTGGGATCGGTCAGGGTGACGGATCTCTTCACCATCCAGACCTATCCGACCCTGCATCAGATGACCTCCGGCATCGAAGCGCGGCTGAGGGACGACGTATCTCTGCAGGATTTGTTCACCGGTCTTTTTCCCTGCGGTTCAGTGACCGGTGCGCCAAAAATTCGCGCCATGGAAATTATCCGCGACCTCGAATGCGCACCGCGCGGCGTTTACTGCGGCGCTATGGGCGTGATCGCGCCAGATGGCGATATCCGTTTTAACGTCGCGATCCGAACCCTGACGCTGTTTGCGGATGGCGAACTTGTCTGCAACGTCGGCTCGGCGATTGTCGCTGACTCCAGCGCCCGGGAAGAGTATGAGGAATGTCTGATCAAAGCGCGGTTTCTGAATGGGTCGACAAGCGGTTCGGACTGATCGAAACCCTGTTATGGACGCGGGAAGAGGGGTACGCGCTACTCGACGAGCACCTCGCGCGGCTCGCAGCTTCAAGCGCGTCATTGGGCTTCGCTTTCAACGCTGAAGCCGTCGCGATGGCGCTCGAAAATGTCGTCGCCAACGCCTCGCATGGGCGCCTGCGTGTACGACTGGTCTTATCCAGAGGCGGCGAACTGGAAACAAGCATGACGCCCATCGAGGCGATCCCGTCCACAACCATCTGGCGCGTGGCGCTGGCGCAAAGCCGGTTTAGGGCCAGCGAACCCATGCTCCGCCACAAAACCACACGGCGCGCGCTCTACGAAGACGAGTTGGAACAGGCAATAAAAAGCTATGGGGCCGACGAAGTGCTTTTTCTGAACGAGCGCGATGAAATCTGCGAGGGCGCACGCGTCAATGTCTTCATTCCGCACGGCAATGTTTTACTCACGCCGCCACTCGCCAGCGGACTGCTTCCGGGAACTTTGAGGGCGCGTCTGATTTCAGAAGGACGCGCCAGCGAGGCCGTTCTTGGCCTAAACGACCTTCCCGCGCAATTTTATGTCGGAAATTCGGTGCGAGGCCTGGTGCGCGCCAGACGGATCATCTGACTCCGACCATGACGCAGGGGCGAAACCGGAAGCCGGAAGCCAGCATTAGCAATCGGTTACATGCCAATGATCAAGACGCCCGCGCCCGCTTGCGACGTTTGCGTCCAACGCCCTGACCGCTGTCCTGATCGGGCGCCTGCGTCGTCGGAACACCCTGCTCTTCCTCCATACGGCAATAGCGAACGCCCAGGAAGAATAGAATTTCCGCGCCGCCCGCCACCGTCGCTGCGGGATACTGTGGGGTTTTCGCACGTGGCCTGAAGGCGATTATCTGTCCCATGCTTTCGCCCTTGCGTCCGTTTCGCAGAATGATGAGTCAATCCTCGTTTTGAGATTAGGACCGGGTGATGGTTAACGATCCGTCAAAATCCGCCACAAAACGTGTTTTTTAGATTGTCTGACCCTCACGGCGCAGAAGTCTGACTTGTCAGTGAATATCTGTTAAGCAGGGCGACTGAACTCGCCGCACCCTGGAAAGAGTCCTTTATCCATTGATTGAATGCGATATCCGCCCAGCCAGCGACATTAAGATGATTGGGCAAGGCGCGCCCGTGCCGACTACCAGGCTCACTCCATGCATGACCGTCGACGTGCTGTATCCGCCGCGGCTCCATCCTGATACGCCTCCAGGGATCCTGGTCGTCGACAAAAATTATGAGTTTAACCCGAATCAACGGAAACAGTTCTCGAGTCTGGAGCATCTCCCGGTCTGACTGAACTAAAGAAGCCCTTGGCTTAGGTCTCGACGCGTTTTCTTTTGCCGAACCGGTTTCCACTCCGGCGGAAAGCTCTCCACAACATCAGGACAGCCGCCGCACCGGGAATCTATCTTGAGGCCATAGCCTAACCATTCATGTGAAGATTTTGTCGATTTGTGAGCGGCTCTCGATCCGTCGAGACGCCAGCCCCCCGGCTCTTGCGTGCCGATGACGGCGCTTCAAGAGCCTGTCCTTTTTGGGATGAACCTTTCTTGGTTAATAAACTTTATCCCGTTGATGGGCGCTGGAACGCAGGCCGCGACATGAACACGGAGCAACGAAAGTCAAGCCGCCGTTTGTAAAAGAGAAGGCGTCAATGCTGATGGATTCCTGTCGCGCATATATGAGCGAAATGACCGCAAATCCGCTTGAAAGGATCGTTTCTCCAGCTTGTAAAACATTCCCTCAGCCAATTGATGAATAATTTCGAAAATTGCAGAGCAAATATGTTATTCGCACAAATTTTTCAAATTTCATGTGCAGGCGGCGGCGCGTTGATCGATGCTTTGATATTGAGTTTACCAATAAACCCGGAGATATTTGCCTAGTTGCATATTTGCAACATGCCGTCATCATTCGAAAAGCTAAAATTCATTTTTGATTCACTGCAATTGTCTCAACTTTTGATTCATACTGCTTCTTAAATTGCGATTCACGGGCTGCGGCTAGATTGTCTCCATAAAGAGCTTGAAGGCTCATCTGGAACACAGGGGGACAAATCCATGCGTATGGAAGCGAACAAAGTCACAAATCACCTGTCCACGATCATGCCGGCATATGTCGACACGATCATGCTACTGGAGCGTCTCCATCGTCGGATGCAAGAGGTAGTCAAGGATGCGCTGGATCGTGCAGGGATTGAAGAGATCAACGCCGTTCAAGCGCTCATGCTCTACAATATCGCCGATCAGGAACTGAGCGTTTCTGAACTGAGAGCCCGAGACTATTACACAGGTTCAAATTCATCCTACAACGTCAAAAAACTCGTTGAGGCTGGGTATATTACCTATGCAAAATCACGCATTGATCGTCGCTGCGCCCGGATCAGCCTTGGCGAGCGTGGCAAAGAGATTCATGCGCTGGTCGCCAGCGCCTATGAGAAACACGCCCGCACGCTCGATTGCGTTGGCGGTATCGAGGCTCGCGATCTGTCCACGATAAAAAATTCCCTCGGGAAACTCGATCGCTTCTGGGAGGATCAGATACAATACAGACTTTGATCTCATATTGATTGTCTGAAAATCCTGATTCTACAAACATCAGTGTTTCGGGCGATGGCCGGAAAGCCAGTCAGACACGGCGTATGCGAGACTAGAAGCGACAAAGGTCATATGAATAGCAATGTAGAAATACAAATCGCGATCGGCGAGTTCGGACACGTCCATGAATGCGCCCAACAATTTGATCGCCGAGATCGCGACAACCGTAGTAAGCAACTTCAGCTTGAGCTGGGAAAAATCGATTGAGCCCATCCAGTCAGGCCAGCCGGTGGCCTCCTTGTCATGAACCGTCGATACGAAGTTTTCGTAAACAGAGATGGCAACGATCACGACAAGCGCCCCTGTCAGTGTCTCATCGATCAAATCGAGCAATTCGAGAACGACCTCTTCTTTTTTTCCGAGCAGGACGGTATGCATCATGTGCCAGGTCGTCATGCCGGCGTTGATCATGAGCGACATCAGGCCGATTGTCAGCATGACAAGGAATGGCGCTAGCAGCCAGCGCGAGAAAAACATATAGTTTTCGAAAAGACGTTTCATGCGAAAGACCTTTTGTCTAAATACCTTGAATGAAGCAATCTCGGGCTCGAAGGCGTCCTGAAAGTCAGCGCAGACCGAAGCCGAGCGCGATCAGCGCTTCGCGTATCTTGTCGCGCCCGCTCATGGCGTCGGCTCCGCGCACGCGGGAGAGAACCTGCCTCACCCATCCCTGCTCGGGCAGCCCTTGAGCTTTCTGAAAATCACGGAATTTCGCATCAAGCGTTTCGATGGCCTCCCGTTGGGCGTCACCCCACTGATACTGCTCGCGGTGCAAAACCGCCGCTTGACCCAACCGAGGCTTAACAGCTGCGTTCGCCGCCGGATCGGGAACGCCAACCGTCATGCCGAAAACGGCGAAGACATTGGACGGTAAATTAAGCTCCTTCGCTACCGCCTCGGGATGATTGCGCATGGCGCCGATATAGCAGCAGCCCAGCCCCAGCGATTCTAAAGCAATCGCAGCGTTCTGCGCCGCGAGCGCCGCATCGACGATTCCCGTCATGAAAATTTCGAGATAGGGTAGAGCGGCTGCTTCACGGCCCTTTTCTTTGCCAAGCAAGTCCAGGCGCGCCAGATCGCACAGCCAGATCAGCAATAACTGACAATCACGAATGTGTTGCTGACCGCCTGCGAGATCGGCAAGACGATTTTTTCGCGACTCATCTTCCACAGCGACAACGCTCCAGACCTGCAAATTGGAAGAGGTCGAAGCCGACGACGCGGCCGCAATAGACGTCTCCAGGGCGCCCTCGGGGAGTTTTTGAGGCAGATAATGTCGATGCGACCGATGCGCGAGCAGCGTGTCGAGGGTCTCGTTCCACTGCGGCGGCCGTGGACCATCGTCACGGCGATAGCGCTCGAAAATTGCTGCGGCGCCCTGCGCAACTGGAGAATCAGGCTTATTCATCAAGAGTTCTCTGATAATGAGCGCATCACACCCGTCTGGGCACGAGGACAGCGCGGAAATCATTGACGTTGGTGCGCGTCGGGCCTGTGACCACCAGATCGCCCAGCGCCTCGAAAGCGGAGAAGGCGTCGTTATTGGCGAAGAGTCCCTTGAGATCAACGCCATATTTTTGTGCACGCGCAAAACTGTCGGCGGCCATGATCGCGCCAGCGTTGGTTTCGACGCCATCTATGCCGTCAGTGTCGCAGGCGAGAGCTGAAACGCCGCCAAAACCCTCAAGCGCAAGCATCAACCCAAGCAGAAACTCGGCGTCGCGTCCGCCCTTACCGTTTCCACGTACGGTGACAGTAGTTTCGCCGCCGGATATCAGAGCTACGGGCGGCTGAAAAGGTTGTCCATGCAACGCGATCTGTTTAGCGATGCCGGCGTGAACCAGAGCAACGTCGCGAGACTCGCCTTCGAGATCGCCGAGGATACACGGCGTGTATCCCGCTTGCCTTGCAACCGCCGCCGCCGCATCAAGCGATCCCTGCGGCGTCGCGATCAGAATATTCTGCAC
Organism: Methylocystis sp.; assembly: GCA_040399965.1. Taxonomy (GTDB): domain Bacteria; phylum Pseudomonadota; class Alphaproteobacteria; order Rhizobiales; family Beijerinckiaceae; genus Methylocystis. The sequence goes on from JBBARD010000015.1 coordinate 8,701, forward strand.
ACGCTCAAAAATCGCATCGCCGGGCTTGGGCGTTTCGCACGCGGGGCTGGAAAGGTGTTTCATTACCGCCGGCGGCGCGTCGATTTTATATTTGGCGATCACCGCGAGCGCATCTTCGCGTGTCGTCGGATCGGGCACGGTGGGGCCGGAAGCGATCACGGACAGATCATCGTTAGGCACATCTGAAATCATCAAAGCGACGACCCGAGCGGGGGCCGCCGCGCTCGCAAGGCGACCGCCCTTGATCGCTGAGAGATGTTTGCGTACGCAATTCATCTCTGAAATATTTGCGCCACTTTTCAGCAGGGCCTTATTGACCGCCTGTTTTTCTTCAAGCGAGACGCCATCGGCGGGCAATGCCATCAGCGCCGAACCGCCGCCGGAAATCAGCGCCAGGACAAGATCGTCTTCGGTCAACCCCTGAACGGTTTGCAGAATGCGCTTCGCGGCTTCGCGCCCGGCCGCATCCGGCACCGGATGCGATGCTTCGATCACCTCGATCTGCCTGGTCGGCGCGCCATGGTCGTAACGGGTGACGACCAGACCTTCCAGTGGACCGCCATGCCAGTTTTCCTCGACCGCCGCCGCCATGGAGGCGGCCGCCTTACCGGCGCCGACGACGATCGTGCGGCCCTTTGGCGCCGTAATCGTCCTTAAATACTTCGGCAGACAAAGAGCAGGCGACGCAGCGCCGACGGCGGCGTCAAACATGGCGCGGAGAAGCTGGCGGGGGTCGTCAGACATGACTCGTGTTCCAGACAGTTAAAAAACGCTCCCCCGCGGCATTTGCGGGGGAGCGCGCGAGCTCTTTACGAACCGCTGATGGCGCTGGCCTTCTCGATCAGCGCTTCGGCCATACGGATCGAGGCGATATCGATCAAACGACCGTCGAGCGACACGGCTCCCTTGCCTTCCTTTGCGGCCTGAGCCATCGCATCAAGGATGCGACGCGCCTTTGTCACTTCGGCCTCCGAGGGAGTGTAAACCTCATTGGCGAGTTCGATCTGCGAGGGATGGATCGCCCACTTGCCCTCATAGCCAAGAACGGCGGCGCGCTTTGCGGCGGCCTTATAGCCTTCCGGATCGTTGAAATCGCCGAAAGGCCCATCGATCGGTCGCAGGCCATAGGCGCGGCAGGCGACCATCATTCGGGTCTGGGCGGCGTGCCACTGATCCATCCAGTAATAATCGCGCTCGCCCTTCGAGTCCTTGTCGGTGAGAACGCCGTAATCGGGATTCACGCCGCCTATGACGGTCGTGCGAGCGCGTGTCGAGGCGGCGTAATCGGCAACGCCGAAAGACATCGCTTCAAGGCGCTTCGAGGACTGAGCGATCGCCTCGACATTAGCCATGCCGAGAGCGGTCTCGATCAACACTTCGATGCCGATACGTTTGGTGCGCTTCTTGTATTGCTCGATTTGCGTGATCATCATGTCGATGGCGTAGACATCTTGCGGCACGCCAACCTTGGGAATCAGCACCACGTCGAGACGCGGGCAGTTTTCCAACACGTCGACGACATCGCGATAGCAATAATGCGTATCGAGACCGTTGATGCGCAAGGTCATCGTTTTCTTGCCCCAGTCGATGTCGTTGAGGCCCTGAATGATATTCTTGCGCGCCTGCTCCTTGTCGTCCGGAGCGACAGCATCCTCAAGATCAAGGAACACGACGTCGGCCTTGGAGGTCGCGGCTTTCTCGAACATGCCCGGCGCCGAACCCGGCACAGCGAGTTCCGAACGGTGGAGACGCGGCGTCGCCTGCTCGATCAGTGTAAAGCTCATTTTATTTTCCCCTTTCTGTGGTGTGGTGTCAGCCGGTGGCCCCCAGGCCAGCGGCGATGCAACTGATGGAAATCAGAAGCGGGACCTTGGTGTCCTCTTTTTCCGCTTCGTTTTGAGCGGATCTGAATCTGCCAAGCAGATCGACCTGCTCGCGATTAACTTCGTTAATCGTTGGCAGTCGCTGCGCGAGTCGAGCCTGATACTCCTTGAAGCGATCGGCTACCTGCTCACTGCCGGTGACGCGCAGCACCATGTCGCGCGTTAGTATAAACTCGTTCTCGATCGCTCCGAATATTTTGTCGCGGACACCCTCGTCGGCGACAAGACCAGCGTATTGACGGGCGATAGAGAGATCAACCAGCGCAAGAGTTTTCTCAACCTCGTCGAGGATCAGTCGGAAGAGGCGAGACTCCTCGAACATGCGCCGGAGAAGTTCGACGCCGCGCTCTCCACGCGCATCCGTGAAGGCCTTGAGCCCCGATCCGACCCCGTACCAGCCTGTGATCGCATGTCGGTTTTGCGCCCAGGCGAAAACCCAGGGAATGGCGCGCAAATCGGCAAGGCTCTTGGCGCCGAAGCGCCGCGCGGGACGCGAACCGATATTTAGCAGCGAGATTTCCTCAAGCGGACTGGCGGACTGGAAATAGGTGACAAGATCGGGATCGCCGATAAATTTTTCATAGGCAGCGAAGGAAGCGTCGGAGATTTCCTCCAACACCGCCTCGAATTCGGCATGCGGGGCCAGGGCTTCCTCGCGCTCCGATTTGAGGGCATGAGCGAAGACAGAAGAGGCCAGAAGCTCCATCTGATAGGCGGCGGTGCCGCGATTCGCATATTTGAAGGAGACCACTTCGCCCTGCTCCGTAACTCGGAAGCGCCCGCGAATAGAGCCGGCGGGCTGGGCGGCGATCGCGTGACCGGTCGGCGCTCCGCCGCGGGAGACGGAACCGCCGCGACCATGAAAGAAGGCGATGGCGACATCATTCTCGCGCCCGACTTCTGTCAATCGCGCCTGCGCCTTGTAGAGTTCCCAATTCGAGGAGAAGAAGCCGCCGTCCTTGTTGCTGTCCGAGTAGCCGATCATAACCTCCTGAAGATCGCCCTGCGCATGGGTGCTGCGACGAACAACCGGGATTTTGAGCAAGTCTCGCATGATCGCCGGCGCATCGCGCAGATCGGAAATGGTCTCAAACAACGGGACGACCGGCAATGTCAGGTGATCGACGCCCGCCGCATCGGCGAAGAGGCCAGCCTCCTTGGCCAGAAGGTAAACCCCAAGCACGTCATTGACCGAGTGGGTCATCGACAGAATGAAACTGCCGAACGCCTCGCGATCAAGTCGATTGCGCAGATCAGCGACAACCTCGAACATCTCGATGACGTCACGCGCGTCCGCCGTGAATATGTCGCGGTGAACCGGCTCCCTGCGCGGCGCGTCAAGCTCCGCCAGCAGCCATTCGCGCCAGGCGTCGCTCTCGACATCAGGCGGCGTCTGACCGCCGGTCCTCAGCCTCCACAATTCATGTAGCGCCTGCGTAGTGCGCGTTGTGTTTTGGCGTATATCGAGCCGGACCGTGCTAAAACGGAAAATCTCGACGGCGCGCCGAACCGGCCGGACAACATCGACGGCAAGGGCTTCGCTTTTCGCTTCGGTCAGCGCTTTCTCCAAAATCAACAATTCGCCGATCAATGCATCGGCGCTCCGGTAGCGCGCGCCGGATGTGGTCTCGTCCTTGGCGGAGAGAATAGTCTGATCGAGTTTGCGCAGGATCGTCGTTGCAAATTGGCGATAGGGCTCGTTCTGATTACGCGCTGCAATTGCCTCGCCGTCGGGCAGGTCCGACAAACGTCGCTCAAGTTCAGCTCGAAACGCTTCCGGGATGACGGCGGCGCGTTGACTGATCGAGAGCGTGCGCACCAGATCGACAATACGGTTACGGTAGTAGTTCAAACTGGCCAGGGCGTTCTGGCGCATGGTATTTCGCGTCACGTCGTTGGTGACGAATGGATTGCCGTCGCGATCGCCGCCGATCCATGAACCGAACTGGAAAAACGGCGTTACATCGAATTTCTCTTTCGGGTAATGCCTTTTCAGAGCTCGTTCGAAGGAAGACAGAAGCTCCGGGGCCAAATCGAATATGCTCTCCGAAAAAAAGTGCTGACCCCATGAGACCTCATGCTCGACCGTTGGCTTCTCAAGATGGAGTTCGCCGGTCAACCAGAGCAGTTCTACCTGGTCATAAATCGACTTCACCAGGGCTTCTCGTTCACGATCGGTCCAGCGGGTCGACTCAAGGTCACGCAACAGCAGGTAAATGCGACGGTATTTTTCCAGGATGGAGACGCGCTTGGCCTCGGTAGGATGCGCCGTGATGACAGGACGAATGCGCAAGGTCTGCAATTGGGCGTGAATTTCCTCCGGAGTAACCCCGGCGGCAGCGGCGCTTGATAAAACGTAATCGAATGTGCCGAGTAATTTGTCGTGACCGCGCTCGCGCTCGATCCGCCGCCGGCGACGCATGGCGTAGGCCTGTTCGGCGATCGACACCAATTGGAAAAGAATGCCCTGGGCCTGCAACGCCCGGGCCATCTGACGCGGGGCCAACCCGGCGCCCGCTCTGGAGTCGCGCAACACGGGCTCGATCTCTGGCATATGGCGACGAACGACGGCGAGAAGTTGTTCACGCAGAAAAGCGGACGCCTCTGTCACCGAGCGGGTCGCAAACGCCGATGGCAGGGCAATCGTCGGCGCCGCGTTCAACTTGTCGTCCGCCATGAGTCTCACCCCCGCCCCGACGCCGCCCGGCGTCCGTCTTCCACTCCGGAAGAAACCAGAAAAATCTATGCTTAAAAAGCGGCGGAGAAGTCGCCGTCGCCTTTTGACGCAGCACGTTGTCAGGCGCGCTTTAGAACCCGGGCGACCGTTGACCCGAATTCGGCCGGATTGGACGCGACCGTCAACCCGAAGGATTTCATGATCTCGGTCTTCTCGGCCGCACTGTCGCCCGTGGCCGAGATAATCGCTCCGGCATGACCCATCCGGCGACCCTTGGGCGCTGTTAGTCCTGCAACGAAGCCAATGACCGGCTTGGAGAAATTCTCCTTGATCCAGGCCGACGCCTCCGCCTCCTGCGGCCCGCCAATTTCGCCGATCAACAACACGGCTTCGGTGTCCGGATCCTTGTCGAAAAGCACAAGGTGATCAAGGAATGAGGAGCCATTGATCGGATCGCCGCCAATACCGACCGAGGTGGAGACGCCCAGGCCAAGCTCCTTGAGTTGCGAGGCCGCCTCGTAGCCGAGCGTCCCGGAGCGCGAGATCAACCCGACCGGCCCCCGGCTATAGATATGACCCGGCATGATGCCGAGCATCGATTTGCCGGGTGAAATAATGCCGGCGCAATTCGGGCCGACAAGCATAGGCCGGCGATCCTTGGGAAAACGCAGGAAATAACGCTTCACCCGCATCATGTCTTGCGCAGGAATGCCGTCAGTGATCGAACAGATCAAACGAACGCCCGCATCCGCCGCCTCCATGATCGCATCGGCGCAGAAGGCCGGCGCGACAAAGGTGATAGAGGCCTGAGCGCCCGTCTCTCGCACCGCCTCTTTGACGGTGTTGAAAACCGGCACGCCATGATGTGTTTTTCCGCCCTTGCCCGGCGTGACTCCCGCCACGACATTGCTGCCGTAGTCGATCATTTCTTTCGTGTGGAAACTGCCTTTGTCACCCGTAACGCCCTGCACGAGTATGGGCGTTTTTTCGTCGATGAGAATGCTCATGCTGTCCTCCCGACCGATGCGGCGACGCCGCGGATGGCCGACAAAGTTCTGTCTGTTCCAATCATTTCGTATTTTTGTAGGCAGCGACAGCCTTCTCGGCGGCGGCGGCGAGCGTTTCGGCAGTGACGATCGGAATGCCGCTTTCCTGAATGATCTTGCGGCCTGCTTCAACATTGGTGCCGGCGAGTCGCACGACCAGTGGCACGTCCTCTATCCGCTCGGCCCGCACTGCATCGACGACGCCCTGGGCCACCCAGTCGCAACGATTGATGCCAGCGAAAATATTCACCAGCACAACCTTTACCCGGCGATCCGACAGAACCAGCCGAAAAGCCGTAGCAACGCGCTCGGGGGAAGCGCCGCCGCCGACATCAAGGAAATTCGCAGGATTGCCGCCGGCGTGCTTGATCATGTCCATTGTCGCCATGGCCAGACCCGCGCCATTGACAATGCAGCCGATCTCACCGTCGAGACCAATGTAATTCAGACTATGCTCTGCCGCCTGAGCCTCGCGCGGATCGGACTGCGAGGGATCGTTCATATCGACAATATTTCGCCGGCGGAACAGAGCGTTATCGTCGAATGACATTTTGGCGTCGAGGGCGAGCACCTTGTCGTCCTTGGTGATCACCAGCGGATTGATCTCCAGCATCGTCGCGTCGTTGTCACGGAAGGCGCGATAGGCGCCCATCATCGTCTGCACGGCGCGCGACACCTGCTTGAGATTTAGTCCAAGCTGGAAAGCGATATCCCGCGCCTGAAAGGGCAGCAGACCAACGGCCGGCTCGACGATCACCTGCAGCAATTCATCAGGAGTGTTTCTGGCAATTTCCTCGATATCCATGCCGCCGTGTTTCGAGGCGATCATGCGCACGCGCTCTAGCTTTCGATCCAGAACAAATCCCAGGTAGATCTCGCGATCGAATGGATCGGCGACTTCGATATAAACGCGCTGGACAGGTTTTCCATCAGGACCGGTCTGGGAGGTGACCAGACGCTTGCCGAGGAGATCTCGCGCCGCCTGCTGAACCTCATGATAGGTTCGGCAAAAGCGAACGCCCCCGGCCTTGCCACGGGCTCCAGCGTGAATCTGCGCTTTGACCACCCAGTTCGAGCCGCCAAGCTCTGTGGCGGCGTATACAGCTTGATCCGGGCTGAACGCTACCGTGCCGGGCGGCACCGCAACGCCATGGCTCGCCAGAATTTCCTTGGCCTGATACTCGTGGACGTCCATCGCAGCCCCCCGAAAGATTGTCGTCGGCGTTATCCGCCGATCTTCTCTTTCACCGTTTGATAAACCGCCTCAGTCTCGGCGGCGGCCTTGCCCAGCAGCGCGTTGACCTCGGCCAGTTGCTTTTCGGCGAAGTCGCGATCCTTCATGGACTTGGCGTTGATGAAAACGTTCAACGCGCAGCTGCGCAGACCAGCGTTGGCCGCAAGCACCGCGACGCCAGCATCGCTGATGACGTTTAGGTTTCCCTTGTCGGCGGCTTCTTTCGATAGCGCGATCACATCGTAGCAAATCTTGCAAGTGTGGAGCGGAGCAAGCGTCGCCGCCTTGAGCGCCGCCTGGATGGCGTCCGTTCGCCTCGCCTTCTCCTCGTCGGTGGCGCGCGGCAGGCCATAGGCGCCCATCAAGGTGTTGAAGGCGACAACGTCCTCGTCGATGCCCCTGGTAAGTTCAGCGCGCAGTTCTTCAGCTCTGGCGAGGGTCTTTTTGAGATCGTCGGAAACCGCCTCATAATTTTTCTTGCCGATCGTCAGATTGCAGACCATCGACACCAGCGCCGCGCCCATGGCTCCGGCAAGCGCCGCTGCGCCTCCGCCGCCCGGCGTGGGCGCGTCGCTTGCAAGTTCATCGAGGAATTTACCGATCGTTTCGGATTTCGCGCTCATGTCAGGCCAGTTCCTTCGCAAGGGCGTAAATATTCTCACAGTCGAAAACCGAATCGGCGCTTTCGAAAAGCTTGCCGACGCATTCGCGATGCAATTTCAGCTTGAGGCCGCCAAGTCCCAGCGCGCCAATCACTATCTTGCCATGGCGCTCCTTGGCCTTGTCCATCGCCTCGACGCCGCCAATGCCCAACGGCGGCTGTGCGTTACAGTCGGCGATCAACTCGATCGTCGGATCGTTCTGCCAGTCCTTTTCGTCGAGCAGCGATACGCCGATGGCGCCTGCGGCGAAGACGACATGCGCGCCCTTCACCGCTTGTGCGCGAGCTGCGTTGTCGGTCGCTTCAATCGCCGTGGGCGTAAAACCAAAACGTTCTTGAATCGCCCTCGCCGCAGCCTCGGCGCGAGATTTCTGGCGCGCCGTGATCGCGACTTCGGCGCCCTCGATGTGCAGCATTGCCGCCGCGCGCATCCCAACCGGACCGGTGCCGGCCAGCACGACGGCCTTCTTGCCGGCGAGCGGCTTCGCCTTGGCGAGCAAGGCGACTCCGGCCGCCGCCGTCGTGTTGGAGCCATTCGAGTCGAGCATCGCGGAGACGCGGAAATTCGAGAAGAAACGCTTCTTCACCGCCTTGAAGACGGCTTCGCCGGCCGTCATATCGCCGCCGCCTACGAAGATTGCCGTATATTGCTTTTCCTTTGGTCCGCGCGTGTAGATGCAACCATCGACAAGCGCCCCGACGTTCTCGGGGGTAACGCCGCCATAGCCAATGATGTGATCGGCGCCGCCATCGTAGCCGACGACGGTGTCGAAGACGCTGGCCACAGGGTCAGTGTCGAACAGAAAAAGAAGTTTTTTGGTCATGGCTATGGTCTCGTCTGCGGCGTCAAGCGCCATAAAAACGGTCCGGCGCGCGTTACGGACGCGCCGTTCAATCGCGCCGCGTCAGGCGGTGACGACATTACGTGGGCTTCCCGCGACAAAGGCGTCAATGTTGTCCACGAGCTGATCCGCAAGCACTTGCATCGCCTCTTTCGAAGCCCATGCGACATGCGGCGTGATGATCAGATTGGGAATCGTCGGATCAAGGAGAGTATTGCCGTTCTTGGGCGGCTCCGTCGTCAGCACGTCAAAACCGGCGCCGGCGATCACGCCCTTGCGCAGAGCGTCGGCAAGCGCCGCCTCATCGACGATGCCGCCTCGCGCCGTGTTGATGATACAGGCGCTTTTCTTCATGGAGGCGAGTTCTTTTGTGCTGATCATATTCTTGGTCTGCGGCGTCAGCGGAAGGTTGAGCGTGACGATGTCCGCCTCGCGCAGGATCGTCGCGACATCGACGATATTCGGACCGGGAATAGCGTCGTTGATCAAAACCTTCATGCCGAGCGCAATGGCGCGCTTTTCTATTTCCTTGCCAAGCGCCCCATAACCGATGATTCCCAAGGTCGATCCGGCAATGTCGTAGATCGGATAATCAAAATAGCAGAACTGGTTCGCGTAGCCCCAACGGCCGTGCTGCACCGAATTGTGATAATTCACCAAATTGCGGCGCAAGGCAAATAACAGCGCGAATACATGTTCGGGCAAGGTGTTGAAGGCGTAATTGCGGATGTTGGAGACTGTGATTCCGTTGGCGCTGGTATAGGCCTTGTCGATCACGTCGGTGCCGGTCGCCGCCACGGCGATCAGCTTGAGGTTGGGCAACTGCTTGAGCGTCGCCTCGCGCAACGGCACTTTGTTGGTGATGCAGATGTTGGCGCCTTGCAGACGTTCGACGATCTGATCCGGCGAAGTCTGGGCGTATTCGACATACTCATGGGGGAAATTCGGCTTGCGCACATCGGCGTCCAGCGTTTCGCGGTCAAGAAAGACGATTTTGTGCGACATGAATATCCCCTGCTTGTCCTGAATCCGGTCGTTCCCCTGTCGGGAGAAGCCCCCTCCCCCATTGGGGGGAGAGGGCGATAAAAATTACATTTTCAGCAGCGGATTGGCGCGATAGACAGCCTGAGCCGCCGCGACGCCGGAGCCGGGCTGGATCTTGATGCCATTGTCGAGCATCGCCATCTCCGCGCCCGCGATGGCGCCAAGCAGCATCAGCTCGTTGAGATCGCCAAGGTGTCCGATGCGGAAAACCTTTCCGGCGACTTCCGACAGGCCTGCGCCGAGCGCAAGATTATAGCGCTTGTAGGCCGTCTCAATGACCTTGGCGGCGTCGTATCCTTCCGGCACGACAATCGCCGTCACCGTATCCGAATTCCACTTCGGCTCCTTGGCGCAGGTCTTCAGGCCCCAGGCCGCAACCGCCGCGCGGACGCCCTCTGCGAGATGATGATGACGCTTGTAGACTTGATCGAGACCTTCCTCGAAAAGAATCGCCAAAGATTCTTTCAGTCCGTAGAGCAGCGGCACCGAAGGCGTGTAGGGGAAGTAGCCATTGGCGTTCTGGGCGATCATGTCCTGGAATTCGAAATAGGCGCGACGACCCTTGTTGGTCTTGCCTTTTTCGATCGCTTTCGGGCTTGCCGCCATTAGCAGCAGGCCGGCCGGAAGCATGAAGCCCTTCTGCGAACCAGAGACGATGACGTCGACGCCCCAGTCGTCCATTTTGAAATCCAGCGAGGCGATCGACGACACGCCGTCGACGAACAGCATCGCCGGGTGCTTGGCGTTGTCGATGGCCTTGCGAACGGCGGCGATATCCGAGGTCACGCCGGTCGCCGTCTCGTTATGCGTGGCGAGCACGGCCTTGATCTCGTGATTGGTGTCGGCCTTGAGGGTCTGCTCAATCAATTCAGGATCGTTGCCCGTGCCCCATTCGCGCTCCTGCACGATGACCTCAAGCCCCTGACGACGGCAAAGATCAATCCACAGATGCGAGAACTGACCGAAGCGCTGGGCGAGCACCTTGTCGCCGGGCGACAGGGTGTTGGTGATCGCGGCTTCCCAGCCGCCGGTGCCCGACGCCGGAAAAATAAAGGCGTGGCCCTTCTCGGTGCCGAATACCTTTTTGAGCGCCGGAAACAGGGGCTTCACCAGATCGGGGAACGTCGGCGAACGATGATCCTCCGAGGCGACCGCCATGGCGCGCACGATGCGATCCGGAAGATTGGTCGGACCCGGCACGAACAGGAAATTTCTGCCGGGGACACGCGAATTCTGCATATTCTGGCTCCTTCTGAGCATTGGGTTTCGGGGATTAACGACCGGCGGCGCCGCACTGGACCGGCGCCGCGGATTTCGAGACGAGAGCGGCGTTCTAGAACAGACCGGAAATACGGCCGTCCGGCGTGACCTCGATGTTGTTGGCGGCGGGAACCTTGGGCAGGCCCGGCATCGTCATGATGTCGCCGCAGACGACGACAACGAATTCGGCGCCCGCCGACAGACGCAACTCGCGAATCGGGATCGTGAAGCCGGCAGGCGCGCCCTTCGCGTTCTGATCCGTCGAGAAGCTATACTGGGTCTTGGCGATGCAGACCGGCAGATGGCCGAAGCCTTCCTTCTCCAGTTCCTCGAACCGGGCCTTCACCGTCGCGGGATAGGAAATATCGTCTGCGCCATAGAGCTCTTTGGCGATGACGCGCACCTTTTCGGCAAGCGGCAGATTATCCTCATAAAGCGGCTTGAAATTCGAGGGAGTCGTCTCGATTGTTCGAACGACGGCTCGGGCCAAATCCGCAGCGCCCTCGCCGCCCGACCCCCAGTTATCGGCGACGACGCATTCGGCGCCCTCCGACTGGCACAATTGATCGAGCGCCGCCATTTCCGCCGGCGTGTCGGAGGAGAATTTGTTGACCGTCACCAGGACCGGGACGCCGAACTTGCGGACATTGGCGATATGGCGCTTGAGATTAGCGAAGCCCTTTTCGACGGCTGCGACGTTTTCGCTCTTCAGATCGTCCTTGGCGACGCCGCCGTGCATCTTGAGCGCGCGGATCGTCGCGACGATCACGGTGACGTCGGGCTTAAGGCCCGCTTTGCGGCATTTGATGTCGAAAAACTTCTCGGCGCCCAGATCGGCGCCGAAGCCAGCCTCTGTCACGACATAATCAGCAAGCTTGAGGCCGGATTTGGTTGCGAGCACCGAATTACAGCCATGGGCGATATTGGCGAAGGGCCCGCCATGAATGATCGCAGGGTTGTTTTCCAGCGTCTGCACCAGATTCGGTTCAACAGCGTCTTTCAGCAGCGCCGCCATTGAGCCGGCGGCGCTCAATTCAGAGGCTCGAATGTTCTTTTTATCCCGGGTCTGGCCGACAATGATATTGCCCAGGCGCTGTTGAAGGTCAGCGAAGCTGGAAGCGAGACAGAAGATCGCCATGACCTCCGACGCGACTGTGATGTCGAATCCATCCTCGCGCGGGAAACCGTTGGTCGCGCCGCCCAGCGATGAGACGATCGAGCGCAAGGCGCGGTCGTTCATATCCACGACGCGACGCCAGCTGACGCGGCGCGAATCGAGACCCAGCGGATTGCCCCAGTAGATGTGATTGTCGATCATCGCTGCGAGCAGATTGTTCGCCGCGCCAATCGCATGAAAATCCCCGGTGAAATGAAGGTTGATGTCCTCCATCGGCACGACCTGAGCGTAACCGCCGCCTGCGGCGCCGCCCTTGACGCCGAAACAGGGGCCGAGGCTCGGCTCCCGCAAGCAGCACAAAGCCTTCTTGCCGATGTGATTCAGACCGTCAGTCAAGCCGACTGTCGTGGTCGTCTTGCCCTCGCCGGCGGGGGTCGGCGTGATCGCGGTCACGAGGATCAGCTTGCCGTCCGGCTTGTTCGACAGCGTATTGATATAGTTAAGAGAAATCTTGCCCTTGTAGTGCCCGTAGGGCTGAATGTATTCGGCGGGTATGCCCAGCTTGTCGCGAGCGACGTCGACAATCGGGCGCATTTTCGCCGCCTGCGAAATCTCGATGTCGGATTTGGGCGCAAGATGCTGGTTGTTTTTTCCGCTCATATTGCTCCACTCCCCCGGTCGCGACAGGCGCAACCCCCTGAAAATCACGATCGCTCAGCATCCGCCGCGAACGCGCGTTCTACTCGCGACGTGACCGAAGGGCGACGCAAAGCATCGACTTCTATTTTACGCGCGACGGTAGTGAGATCTCGTTATGGCTACAAGGACGCCTCTTGCCGCAGTTCGAGCCGGGCGCGCCTCTGAAAGTTGAACTGTAATCCCGCCTGCGTCGTATGACGGGAATCAATTTTACACGTCAAGCGGTGGGCAGCGCGGCGAAGCCCAGACAGTCAAGCTTTCTGACAGCGGCGACAGGCGTCGTCTCCGGCGGCTGCTTTCAGGGACACATTCAATCAGCCGGGCCTACGGCCCACACTTAACCTAACCATTAAGGTATTTTAATCATAATGGATTACTCATATTAAAATGTATTAAAACAATAATTTAATAAAATATCTCCATTCAAAAGGATAAGTTATTCAGGAGATTTAACTTAAATTATGCCTATACTATACCCTGCCCCGACCTACCCGATAATCTAGTCTATGGGCAGGCATTTCATCCCTGATGCGGGAGGTTAAAAAAAAATGTCGCAGCATCGGTCGCAGCCGCAGAAATAATCTCCATTGATTTTTTGCATTGCAGCATTCAAGAAGCCTATGAGGCCGGCTCAAAATCCAACGCCACGCCATTGATGCAATATCTCAAACCTGTCGGCGGCGGACCATCAGGGAAAACATGGCCAAGATGCGATCCGCACCGACTGCAATGCACTTCCGTTCGAACCATGCCATAGCTGCGATCAACAGTTGTTCCGATCGCACCCGACAAAGGGTCGTTAAAGCTCGGCCAGCCCGTGCCGCTGTCAAATTTTTCACCGGACTGAAAAAGCGGCTGCTCGCAGCCTGCGCAGCGAAATGTCCCGGCGCGCTTTTCAAGGTTGAGGGCGCAACTTCCGGGCCGCTCGGTGCCATGGCCGCGCATCACCGCGTATTGCTCGGGGGTAAGCCGCGTGCGCCATTCAAGATCGGAAAAGACTACCGGAAACTCTCTCTCGCTCATTGAACCCCTCCACTTCGCGCGCGCCGCGACCTGAAATAAGACAATCTTCGTTTTTGGCCAGATCAGGATAGCCGAACTATATGATCATTATTCGGAGCGACCTTGCCGGAAAGCCAGGATGACACAGAAAAACTTTGACGCGGTGGTGATCGGCTCCGGACTGGGCGGACTGACGGCGGGAGCTTTGCTCGCGCATGCCGGTTATAGCGTATGCCTTCTAGAGAGAAATTTTAGCCTTGGCGGCGCCGCCTCGGTCTACAAGATCGGCGATCTGTCGATCGAGGCGTCGCTGCATCAAACCTCGGATCCGCGTAATCCCCGCGACGTCAAGCATGATATTCTCAGTCGTCTTGGGATCCTTGACGAAATCGACTGGCTGACGACTGGACCGCTTTACAAAGTGCGGGGCGGGCCCGTCGGCGAGGCCTTCGAATTGCCCTGTGGCTTCGAGGCCGCCTACGACGCCCTCGCGACGCGCTTCCCCGATAAATGCGCCCCGATCAAGCGTTTTCTGGGTGAAATCGAGCAAATCCACGACGCCCTCTGGACCCTGAGACAGGCGCGCGAGGAAAATTCGCTGGCTAAACTCACGCGCGGGCTTTGGGAAGTCTCGCCGGCCTCGGACGGTTGGCAAAAATCGCTTGATGAGATTTTCACACGTGATTTCGCCGGCGCCGAGGCTTTGAAATGCGCGCTGGGCGCCAACCTCGCTTACTATGGCGACGATCCGCGAAACCTGTGGTGGATTTTCTATGCGCTCGCCCAGGGCGGCTACATTGCTTCCGGCGGCGCTTACGTAAAGGGCGGCTCCCGGCAACTCAGCCTCAAACTCGCCAAGACAATCACTAAAACCGGCGGCGTCGTGCGAATGGGACGGCTGGTCACAAAAATCGAAACCGACGAAGACGGAAACGCCACCGGCATCCGACATGTCGCTCGGCGCGCTGGCGACAATGAAGAACGCGTCACGGCGGGCGTCGTCATGGCCAATTGCGCGCCTTTGGTGGCCGCCGCCATGATGGACCCGCCCGCCCGGGCCAAGATGGAGGCGGCGTTTGCATCGCGACGCCTGTCCACCTCTCTCTTTTCGGCCAATTTCGGACTGAAAGCGCCGCCGGCCAGCGTCGGCCTGAAGGAATTCTCGACAATCGTTATGCCGCCCGAGATGCGGCGGTTCGATCAGTATGGCGATGGCGCGACGGCTATGGCGGGAGCGCCGGGCGCTTCGCTTCCGCTGCACACCATCGCCAATTTCACCGCCGTGGACTCCGGACTATGGGACGAACCGCCCATTCTGTTGAGCGTTCTCGGTCTGGATCGTCTCGATAACTGGAAAGGGCTGGCCAAAGAAGCCGCCATCGATCGGCGAGACCGCTGGCTCGATGCAATCGAGACGTCGCTGGATCGCGATTACCCCGGCTTCTCGGGTCTTGTTTCGAGCCGAATGTTGCTCAACGCCTTTTCAATGTCGAGCTACCTGAATACGCCAGAGGGCGCCGTTTACGGTTTCGCCGCACTGCCGCCGGAAGAGCCCATCTTGATGGGCTTTCCCCGCACGCCTCTAACGCCTATCGCCGGTCTCTATCTTTCCTCGGCCTTCGGCGGCGAGCATGGATTTAACGGCGCCATGCTCTCCGGCGCCGAGGCGGCGCGGCTTGCTGAACGTCGGCTCGGCGGACCCGCGGGCCCCTGAGGCCCGGGAGCGCTTGTCTTTCGGTTGCGGTCGATTAGTTGTTTATATGAATTTCCTAGATATCCGGAGCGCGCCCATGTCTCACCGTTTAATGACTTTACTTCTTTCCTCAGCAGTGCTGGCGCTTGCGGGGCCTCAGATTGCCAGGGCCCAAGACCCGGTCGGCCACGCCATCGACTCAGTGCTCGGCAATCCCGATTACCATCTCGGGCAGGCCGTCACACACACGCAGGAGGCCATCGCTCATGGGCAGAAAGGTCACGCTCACAGTGTCGCCCACCACGCGGAAGAAGCTCTGATCAATGCGGAGGCTCAGTACGCGGGCGATCACAATCCTCATGTCGCGGAAGCCTCAACTCACCTGAAAGCGGCGATCAAACATGGGCACAAGGGCCATGCGCAAACGGCCACAAGCCACGCTCAGGAAGCCTTGACGCATCTCAACGCCGCAAGCGAGCCGTCGCTGTTGCCCCCCGGCTTCTGATCATGTTGTTTCCTGCGGCCTGATCGGGTCGCAGGAAACGCTTTCCCTCGACCGAGTTCCGGATCCACAGCCGCCACGACAACGCTCTGAACAATATTTTACGCTTTCCCAATCCCGCCGCCATTTCTTGCGCCAGGTAAAAGGCCGACCGCAGGTTGCGCACAGTTTCGTTGGCAAGTTGGATTTATGTTTTTTACCGGGAGTGGCGCGCTCCTTCATGGACTTCGTTTCCTTGATTCGCGCCCTTTGCGCGGCGCTTGCCGAAAGACAAGCCGGGCCTACCCTAGGTCATTCAGGATATGACAACCAAACCTGTTTGGGGATGAGAGGAAAAATTATGAGCGACTCATCGCAAACGCATGTTCCGCCCATCGCAACAAACCAGGCGCCACCGGCCACTGTCTGGCTCGGCTACTCTGGACTTCTGCCCTTTTTCGCTGGGGTTGCTTTGACTCTGCCTCTCGCCGGCGCATTGCGTCCTTGGGGAACGGTTGTTCTGATAGGTTATGGCGCAATCATTCTGTCATTCATGGGCGGCGTCCACTGGGGCGCGGCCATGATGCGCAATGACGTGACGACGCGGGCGCTGGGTAAAAGCGTTGCGCCATCACTGGTGGCCCTGGCGGCGGTCATCCTCGGGGGACACTCCGGCCTGGTTATCCTCTCCCTGGGCTTTGGCGGCCTGCTTGCCTGGGAGGAAGGCGAGACAAAGATCGGTCATGTCCCCGCATGGTATCCTCATCTTAGACGCCCATTGACGGCTCTTGTCGCCCTATCGTTGATTACGGGCGCGATAGCCTCGTCCTTATGAGGCCGCGAAAGAGCATTTCACATGATGTCGCCAAAAATCCCTCTGCTTGCAGCATTGCTTTCATCTGCTCCATCTCTCGCAGAAACCGTGATTATCGGCGCTCCGTCGGGAAAGGATGTCGTCACCATCCGGATGGACCAGAGCTCTCAATCTCGACAATCCCTGCCCTTCTTCCCCGGCGTCTCAACAAAAACCGCTGGCGCGAAGGGACTTTCCTTGCTCAAGGTCGTTATCCCGCCCGGCGCCTCGGCGGAGCCGCATCTCCACAAAGGTCACGAATCGGCGATCTATCTATTGCAAGGCCGGGTAGAGACCCGATACGGCGAGAAACTCGAGAAAAGCGTGATCAATCAGGAGGGGGACTTCATTTTCATTCCGCCGGACGTGCCCCACCAACCTTTCAATCTCAGTCAAACGGACCCTGCCATAGCCATCGTCGCCCGCAATGACGGAGATGAGCAGGAGCACGTCATATTATTGCCCCGCCAGAAGTAGTCCGGTATTGGCTGCTGACGCATGAGGGATCAATCTGTTAGCCGCATGCGTTCAAACCTCTGATTAAATCTGCATAGGGGCAGGCCCGAATGAAATCTGCGGCGACATTCGAAGAGACCGCCCTAAAGTTCAACTTATCTACGGGAAGTCGTCGTACGCCTCGAACTACATTTACAGAGAGGAAAATATCATGAAATTACTCGCGACGGCACGGGCCGCGCTATCGCTATGCAGCCTTGGCCTGTGCCTCATGACGGGTGGCGGAACCGCGCTGGCCGATCAAACTGCCGCCGCTGCCGGCGCGACGGCGCTCAAAGTAGATTCAAAGGCGCTTGATCTACTGCGCGAAACCGGCGATGCGCTCGCCAAAGCCAAATCGATCTCCTTCCGCGTCAAGCGGGCTTTCGAGGAGCCCGCGGCCAACGGGCAACCGCTTTTCTACACCATCCTGACCGACGTGGCGCTGCAGAGACCTGACAAATTGAAGGTCGTCACCCTCGCCGATGGCCCGCCATCGGAATTTTACTATGATGGAAAGGAGATGGCTGTCTTTCTCCCGGCGGCCAATCTCGTAGCGATCGAAGCGGCGCCGCCAAAAATAGAAGAATTGCTGGAGGCGGCCTACACTAAAGCAGGGATTTACTTTCCGTTTGTCGACTTCATCGTCGACGATCCCTACACGGCGATCACTGAGAAATTGACATCCGCCTTTATCGTTGGCCAATCCACTGTGATCGGCGACACAACCACCAACATCGTCGCCATCGCAAATCCGAACTTTCAGGCGCAAATCTGGATCGGCGCGCGGGATAAATTACCGCGCCTTGTCTGGATCAACCCGACCAATTCGAAGACCAAACCGCGCAGCATGCTCGAATTCTCGAACTGGCGGCTCGGAGCCCCGGCATCGGCGAAACTCTTCCATTCCGCCAAAGCCTGGAGCGCGCCGCGCATGAAACTCGCTCGGCCGGGCGCCGCTCATCACCCTGCCCGATAATCTGACGCCTTATGCAAGGAAACATCGCAATGAAAATACGCTTCCTGGTGACTTCCGCCATGATCGGCGGCCTGATCGCGACGACCCCGGCTGCGGCGTTTCGCGGCGGCTTTGGGGGATTCGGCGGCGCTCACGGCGGAGATTTCGACGGCGGCTTTCATGATGACAGCGGTTTCGTCGCCCATGGGCCGGACGGCGGAACCGTCGCCGGCTGGCATTCCGGCGGCGCCGGCGGCGTCGGCGGCACGTGGCACGCCGATGGCTACCACGGCGGCGGCTACTGGGGCGGCAATCACGGCCCTGTTGTCGTTAACAGCTACTATGGCGGCGGCTGTTGGGGTTGTGGCGCGGGCGCGGCCGTCGCTGCCGGCGCTGTCGCTGGAGCCGCGATTGGAACCGCCGTCGCGGTCAGCGCCGCAAACAATTACGCAATGGGCGCGTCTTTCGCGACCTTGCCGTCCGGCTGCGGCTATCGCTTCGTCAACGGAGGCGCCTATTACCTGTGCGGCAGCGCCTGGCTGGCGCCGCAATACGGCAATAATGGATTACATTACGTCGTCGTTCCGGCTCCCTGAGCCGCTGCGATCCGCGTCGGACGCATGGCGTCCGGCGTCTCTGCGGAGTGCTGCTTTGCGACCTCACGAATAAAACGATGTATCCGTGGTGAAAACCCTGCGCTTCGTTCTCGGCGATCAGCTGACGCCGGAGATATCGTCGCTTGTCGATCTCGATCCGGCGCATGACCTGGTATTAATGGCGGAGGTCGCCGGAGAAACGACCTATGCGCCGCACCACAAGCAAAAAATTGTTCTTGTGCTCTCGGCGATGCGCCACTTTGCGGAGTCATTGAGAAAACGTTGCGTAACGGTCGATTACATCCGCCTCGACGAGCCCGGCAATACCGGCTCCCTCGCGGCAGAACTGACACGCGCCGTGAACCGCCATCGCCCAGAACGGATTATTGTCGCCGAGCCCGCCGAATGGCGGGTGCGTCACGCGTTGGAGCTATGGGCCGGGCGGTCGAATGTCCCGCTTGAAATTCGCGACGATGATCGTTTCTTCGCCTCACGCGCAAGATTTCACCAATGGGCCGATGATCGCAAACAGCTGCGCATGGAGTTTTTTTACCGCGAATTGCGCGCAGAAAATCGTATTTTGATGGAGGGCGACAAGCCTGTTGGCGGCAAGTGGAATTATGATCCGGAAAACCGCAAGCCATTGCCTGCCCACGCATCAACCCCCGAAAGATTGCGATTCCCGCCTGACGCCGTAACCCGAGAGGTTATGGCGCTGGTTTCAACAAGCTATTCGGATCACTTCGGCGAAATCGAAACGTTCGACTGGCCCGTGACCCGGCGCGACGCCTTGCGGGCATTGACGGATTTCATCGAGAGCGCCCTGCCCCGATTTGGCGATTATCAGGACGCAATGCGCGCCGGATCAGCGTTTCTCCATCACTCCCTGCTCTCGGGGGCGCTGAACATCGGACTCCTGACTCCCCGCGAGGTCTGCGCTGCCGCTGAAGCGGCTTTTCGCAGCGGAAAGGCGCCGCTCAACGCCGCCGAGGGTTTTATCCGGCAAATTCTTGGCTGGCGCGAGTATGTTCGCGGCGTTTACTGGCGCTTCATGCCAGATTACGAAAAATCCAATGCGCTCGACGCCCGTCGTCCCCTCCCGACGCTTTACTGGAGCGGCGAAACGTCAATGCGTTGTCTTGCCGAAGTTGTGACGCAGACCCGGCGTCACGCCTATTCGCATCATATCCAGCGTCTGATGATCACCGGCAATTTCGCTTTACTGGCCGGGATCGCGCCGGCGGAGGTCGAACGCTGGTACCTCGCTGTCTATATTGACGCTTTCGACTGGGTGGAACTGCCCAACACGCATGGCATGGCGCTTTACGCCGACAACGGCCTGCTGGCCTCGAAGCCCTACGCAGCCTCTGGCGCCTATATAAATCGGATGTCCGATTTTTGCAGCGATTGCGCCTATGACGTGAAGACGAAGTCAGGGCGCAAGGCCTGTCCTTTCAATTATCTCTACTGGGCCTTTTTGATCCGAAACGAAGGACGACTCTCCGACAATCCGCGCATGGCGTTTCCCTACAAGACTCTCGAAAAATGGAGCGACGCGCAAAAAAAGGCGATCACGGATGAAGCCGAGGCCTTTCTCGACACCCTGCCTTGCTGAATGCCAGCGTTTCCCGCGCTATCCGCTGAAGCGGAAACCGGCGCCGCGAAAGAGAGCGCGACAAAACAACGGATGCAGAACTCCGGCCTGTTTTAATCAGACCAAGAAATGCTCTTGAGACTGTCTGCGGGCCATGGATTGACGGGGCGTCCAGCGAGCGGCGGCCCGATTCAGCCCATGGAAGAAGCCGATGATGATCCAACGATCATCCTGCCGACGCGCGCCTGGTTGGTTTTCGGCAGGACCTGATCTATCGCTGCTCCCAGCCCTTCGTTCAGCCAAAACGCGCCAGTAATGCTTCGCCCACCGTGGGGACCTTTGAGTCGTGGCTGTCCTCGACCGATCACGGCCTTGATTGAGTTTTCAGTTTAAGGCAAGGGACCGATTTGCTCGAGCGCGAGACGCAAGGGCGCGCTGGAAATCTCGATCATACCCTGATTGGGCGTATCGAGATCGAGGGTCAGATGGATGGCCATGGCGACCGCAACCGCCACTACGAACATCGTCCAGAAAGAGGTCCAGTTACGCGGCGCGACAACGCCATAACTGACAAATACGCCCATCAACCAGAAAATCATCGTCATCAGAAACGGCCATTTGATATTGCCCTCCGAACTGGCGTATTGCAGCCAGCGCGCGCCGACGAGTTCGTTACTGATCGAGAGCGCCGAGCTTCTGAGCCACGTCTCGCGATCGTTCTTCGGCTCCAGTTCAAATAATTTGAGCTGTAACCTGTTCACTCCGATTCCTCTCCGGGTTTTCTCCGAGGAAAAGCCCTCGATGGCGGCGATATCGATCCGTTCGATGCCCCTCTCGACCATTGCGCGCAGAATTTTGCGCGCCTCGAGCGCGGGTTCGCCGTATTTCCCCAACGTCGAGTCGAGCGCGATGATCCTTGAGGCGCTGGTCTCCACCTCGTTTTTTCGCGTTTCAAATGAGCTTGTCGCGGCGGCAATGATCAATCCAAGCGTCATTGAGGCCAGGGCGACCAGCATGCGGCGCGCCTCCTTGATCAAATCGCGGTTACGATCCGTGAATTGCGCTTCCGGCAGCACATAGCCCAGCCATAGCCCCAAAAGCGAAGCAGCGACAAAACAGAACAGCGAAACAAGGCCGATGACGACAGGCGACACTTGGGGCTCCTGTGAGATATATGATCAAAATCATCCGCCCGCAGCCATGTTTGCGGTCATGTCACGCGAACGCCGGAGCAATGACCATAACAGCGCAGTCCGGAAAAACAGTATGAAACAAGTTCACCGTCTGATTCTGATCCCCATCTGTCTTTCCGCCGGCGTCGGGCCGCTGGCCGCCCAGACCGCGCCCGCCTCTCCTGAATTTTTACGCGCCCGGATCGACGGCAGGACGCAGATCGAAACCCTGAGCCGCCGGTTGCTGGAGACGGACAGCGCGACGGCGACAATTGAAAAATGGTGCGCCGATCATTGCATGGCGGCGCCAGCAAAAATTGTCGCAAGGCGCGTCGCGAGCCCCGAGAAGACGCCCGATGCGGAAACGCGGCGACGCCTGAGAGCCGAGAGTGGCGAGATCATCCGCTACCGACACGTACAGCTTGTTTGTGGAAAGCATATTTTGTCGGAGGCGGATAATTGGTACGTGCCCTCACGCCTCCCTGCGGAAGCAAATGTCATGCTCGAAACCGGCGACACGCCTTTTGGAAAAGCGATTCGTTCGCTGCGTCCAGGGCGTCAGACGATTGCGTCGAGGAACCTTTGGCCGCCGCCGCCCGCCAAACCGGGCGTCAACGCCCCGACGGCCGAACCAGTCGATCCGCCCCGTTATCTCCTCGAATATCGCGCGCTGATTCTCACGCCAGATCAGACGCCCGTTTCCGAGGTCAACGAGCGCTACACGCGCGAATTGCTGGATTTTACGGGATGTGACGCGCCAAAGAACGCAGCCCCCTGAATTGCGTTGGGTCATGCGAAAAACAAAAAAGCCCGACCGGCGCGCCGGTCGGGCCAGGGATTTTCCGCCAACCGCGCGGAGCGCGGTCGGCGAAGCATCGAGTCTTAGTACTTCGCGACGACCGGAGCAGCGCCCCAGTTGAAGTGATAGTTGACGCCAGCGCGAACCGTGTTCCAACGCGTGTGGTTGTTCACGTTGTTGATGCCCACTCCGGTGTTGAACCAGGTGTTCTGGTTGCCGCCGGAGACGTCGGTGTACAGATACTCAACCTTGGCCGACCAGTTCGGCATGAACATCCACTCGGCGCCGCCGCCAGCCGTCCAGCCGGTCTGCGTAGCGGAGTTGTTGTTCAAGCCATACAGGCCGCCGTTGTTCTGAACGTCGGCGTAAGCGAAACCGCCCGTGCCGTAGAGCAGCAGGGTGGGCATGGCGAGGATGCCGAGGCGGCCGCGCACCGTGCCGAACCACGGCAGGCTCTTGCCCGACTGAACCCAAACCGGCGCGCCGTTGACGACGCCATAGCCGGTGTTCGTCTGGCTCATGCTGGTG
The DNA here is from genome assembly GCA_040399965.1 of Methylocystis sp. Lineage (GTDB taxonomy): Bacteria > Pseudomonadota > Alphaproteobacteria > Rhizobiales > Beijerinckiaceae > Methylocystis. The sequence goes on from JBBARD010000015.1 coordinate 31,335, forward strand.
CCCTGGAAATCGGCTTCCGCGCCGATCACGATGCCGCCGAGGCCGCCGCCGAGGCCGGGCAGGCCAGCGCCGCCGAGCTGATAGTTATAGCCGATCTGACCGCCGCCGATCACGCCGCCGCCAACGTTGTTGGTCACGCCGCCGTTCATGCCGCCGAGATTCCAGATGTTGCTGTTGCCGCCGCCGGAAGACCAGCCGCCGCCGATGTTCAAACCGGCGTAGAAGCCCGTCCACATCGGGGGCGGGGGCGGGGGCGGCAGAACCGGGGCCTTGCGCGAGGGGAGATCGGCGGCGATCGCCGAACCCGTGAGAACGACCAGTGACACGGCCGAGAGAAGAACTTTTTTCATGGGATTGTCCATCCTTGTGTGAATTTGTCTTGGGTGGGCCGCGAGACCAAACTCAAGATGGGATTTTTTACGATCGTTCCGGTTCAAACATCAATCGCCAAAATGGTCCCCGCAGCCTTTTTCGGGGATGTGTGGTAATTTCGCCACAGCGGCGAAAACGACCCAAAACAATTGATATTATTAATAAAATTAAGGATTGATGGAGGAGCGTGCGCGCGCCGTTGAAAGAGTTCCCCTCACTGGCGGACGACACACGGGACGTTTCCGGCAAAGATTTGCCAAAACCATCCACAGCCTGATCGCTGCGGAGATAGGAACTTCAAACCATCGCCGATTAAAAACCTGCCACGTCGCCTCATCTCCGTGTCCCTGCGATAAACCCCTGCTGGCGAAATTCTTGCGTCCCCGTTTCCTGCATTGACTTTCGCCAGTCATGACGAATGATCGGTTTTCGCTCCAGCGTTGAAGAGCTCTCATGCAAACGGCCTTAAACGCCCAAAGGATTCGCGATTTAATCGATCTCGCCGGTTTGTTGATCGATGTCGCCGGCGTGATTGTGATTTTATTGGGCGCCGCCGTGTCGACGCTGATTTATCTCGCTGGCGTCGCGCGCGGTTCCTCGTCGTTGACGATGTATCGAAAAAATGTTGGCCGCTCGCTTTTGCTCGGCCTTGAGTTTCTTGTTGGCGGCGACGTCATTCGCACCGTTTCGGTCGCGCACCCGGAATTTATGGATGTCGTTGTTTTGGCCCTGATCGTCATGATCCGGACGGCGATGAGCTGGGCAATGGAAGTCGAACTCGATGGCCGCTGGCCCTGGCTCGCCTGGCGTTCGACGACGGAGAGCGAGACGACCGACGCGTCGATCTCGACTTTGACGTCGGACCAGTCGCAAGTTTCCGGGCGACGGACTCAGTAACTCCGATAGATCCTGCGACCGTCGATAATCGTCGCAACGCCGATCACTTTTCCATCCGGCGTAGTGAGATAACTTACATCGCCGATCATGGTCAGGCTGCCGATCAAATGCCCTCGCGCATCGAAGAAATCCTCGGATCTCTGTTGAGCGGACCGTGTAGGGACGCTCTCCAACGAACCGGCGAGGGCCGGAAAGTGCGCCATGCATATAGCGGCTGCGAAAATCATTGATTTCATGGGGCTGGCCCCCTGTCGACGCGAAGCCCCCTGCGGACCCGCCTCGACAGAAGCCCCTGCAATTACGGCGCCAACAAAGCCCCGGAGTCGGGCGATTGTTTCGCCGGCCCTATTTCAGCCGGGCGCAAACCGTCTTTTCGGAATAGGCGGCCTGCCCCCCGCCGCCCCATCCGCCGGAGCGAATCTCCAGCTTTGCCGGCATTGTGTCGCTTGTCGCGCCATAGTTTTTGATGCCGAACTCATAGGTTGCGCCGCCGATTGACGCCGTCATCACAGGTAATGGCGTATTTTCAAGCGGATAGACTACGCCTTCGATCGTCACGGTCGGCGGCTCCGGGTAGGAAAGGGAGATCACCATTGGCGGTTGATTTTTAAAATTGCATTTGAAGGCTCCGGCGCTAGCGCTCTCGACGGTTGACGCAAGGGTAAAAAATACGAAAAGGACTGAGCGTTTCATGTGCGACCGATCTCCTTGCATGCGCCAGTCGCGCCAGTAAAACCGCCCGTGGGACGCGGGTTCGGAGCGGCGTTAATCGCGACGCGGACCAGGCTGGTTTATAGCCGATCCGGCTGCAAAACTGACGATTGACGTCGTCGCATATATCCTCACAATTTGTCACGCCGACCGGGCATCATGCGCTAATGATAAAAAATCATCGGGGGAACAATGGCTCTTTTTGACTCACTGATCGACGATCTCGCCAGCCGATTCGGTCTCGGACCGACGGCGACGCCGCTCGTGCGCGAAACACTGAAGCTTATTCTCGGCTCCAACGATGGATTGAGCGGTTTCATCGGTCGCCTGACGGCTTCGGGACTGGGCTCAGTCGCCGCAAGCTGGCTCGGCGCCAGCGATCCTGCTCCCCTCTCCACCCAGCAAGTCGAGACGGCGGTCGGCTCATCAAGCCTGTCCTCCATCGCCGAAAGGCTGGGACTGAACAATTCAATCGTGACTAGCGCCATAGGTTATGCCTTGCCGAGGCTCGTTGGACTCCTGACCCCGGGCGGCGGCGTTCCGAGCGTTTTGCCAGCCGCCGTGACGAATTTTCTGCAGGACCCCGCCGCAGGGCCGGCGGCGACAGGGTCGGCGCCCGAGCAGCGCAGCAGCCTTCTTCCCCTGGTGATTGGCGCTGCGGCGCTGATCGGCGGGGTTTCCTACTTTCTCTCGCAACAGGAAAAAACCGCCGGCGGCGCTCCTCCCGCCGTCACTGCTCGGGCGCCAAGCGACGCCAGCGGTTCGTCCGGCGGCGGGACGATCCAGGCATTGCCCGCACAACTCATCATCAACGACGACGGGCGTCACATCGCCTACAAGGGCGCTGTTCACGATGAAGCGACCCGCGCCAGCGTCGTCGATGCGCTCAAGGCTGTCTTTGGATCGAAGCGTCTGCAAGGAGACATATCCGTCGACGCCAATCGTGGTCCGGCGCCGTGGGCGGAATATCTTCGCAAGGCGCTGGAGGGTCTCAAGGCGCTGGGAATCCGTACAGCGGGCTCGCAGCTCTTGTTCGAGGGACCGGCGATCACCGTCGGCGGAACGAGCCCTGACGAAACCCAGACGAAAATCTCAAGCGCGCTGCGCAACGCGCTGGGCGGCGGCATAAACGTCGGCGGCTTCGCCGATAAGGTCGCCAGCGCAGTTTCCGACGCCAACGCAAAAGTCGCTTCGGCGTTGGGCGGGCTCAAATCGGATTTCACCGCCAGGGAGCTGGTCGACGTCCTCAACAAGGCGATCATCAATTTCCACACCGCCGAGTCGACAGTGCCCAAAGACGCGGAGGCGCTGCTCAAGAGCGCCGCCGAATTGATCAGAAAACTGCCAGCCGACATCAGGCTGGAAATCTCCGGCCATACCGATAATGTCGGCGATGAGCGCGCCAATCAGGCGCTCTCGCAACGCCGGGCCGATTCAGTGCGTAATTTCCTCGCCGCCGCCGGGGTCAAGCGAACGGCGATCCAGGCGAAGGGTTATGGCAGCGCCCGCCCCGTGGCCAGCAACGATACGCCCGAGGGCCGCTTCCAGAACCGCCGGATCGAATATCATGTCGTTCAATAAGACCTGACAGAAGCCTCGAAGGCCTCAACCGGCCGGCCTGCGACGCCGGGCGGGCGTCAAACATGCGTCGGGGCCCACCACAGCCCCGACGTCAGGCGGCACTGGCTCTTTCCATGCGATCCGCGACAGCTTAAATCCTGTTTATGATCTGGATCGTCTTCGCCCTCATGACCGGCGCCGCAGTGATGGCCATACTCGCGCCTCTCGCCGCCGGGCGTGAAGCGCCGGAGGATAAAACCGCCGATATCGCCTTTTTCGAGTCGCAGATCGCCGAGATCGAGCGTGATCGCGACGAAGGCCGCCTCGATCCCCTCGACGCCGAGGCGGCGCGCGCCGAAGCCGCAAGAAGGCTACTGCGCGCGGGAGCCGTCCCTCAGGAGAGATCGGAAATCTCTCGCAAGGCGACGCTGATCGCCGCGCTCGCCGCCATAGCCTTTGTTCCGACCCTTGGGCTTTCCCTGTATTTCCGGCTTGGCGCCGCCGATCTGCCGGACATGCCGCTCGCCGCCCGGCTCGACGCCAGGCCCGAGCCGACCGATCTTGCAGGCGCCGTGGCCCGGATCGAACAGCATTTGCGCGATCACCCCGACGACGGTCGCGGCTGGGAAGTTGTGGCGCCCTATTTCCTGCGCTCGGGTCGAGGCGAAGACGCCATACACGCCTATACGGAGGCCCTCCGTTTGCTCGGCGCGACGGCGGAACGATACGCGTCGCTTGGAGAGGCGCGGATGATTGTCGCGGATGGAAAAGCGACACCGGAGGCGATCCGTGATTTCGAGGCGGCGACGGCGCGAGATCCCGGAAATGTGATGGCCGGCTACTATCTGGCCGTCGCGGCGGCGCAGTCGGGCGACAAAGACAAAGCCATCGCAATGTTCGAACGTCTGGCGGCGAGCGCGCCGCAAGACGCCCCATGGCTTGGCGTCGTCCGGTCCCGGCTCGCGGACTTGCGCGGCGACGCCGCTACGCCGCCGACGACAACTTTCGATACGCCGCCGCCGGCGGCGGGCGGCGGGCCTGACAGCGAACAGGGACGGGCGATTGCCAATATGCCGGCGCAGGAGCGCGCGGGCATGATCCGCAGCATGGTTGAAAGATTGGCGACGCGTCTTCAGGCGAATGGCGACGATGTCGAAGGCTGGCTCAGACTGATCAGGGCCTATAGCGTGCTCGCCGAACCGGATAAGCTTAAAAAGTCGATTGTCGACGCGCACAAAGCCCTCGCCGCCAAACCGGACGATCGCGCCCGGATCGACGCGCTGGCGAAAGAACTGGGCTTGGGCGGCTAGACCGAACAAGGACAACAGGGGGAGCAGGGAGCGCCATGACGCGCAAGGGCAAGCGGCTGACAATGATCATCGGCGCACTCGCGGCGCTTGGCCTCGCCGCCGGGCTCGTGCTTTTCGCCCTGCGGGACAACATCGTGTTCTTTTACACGCCTTCGGAGCTGGCGACCCGGACGATCGCGCCCGGCGCACGGCTTCGGATCGGCGGCCTGGTGAAGGAAGGCAGCGTTGTAAAAAGCGGCAAGGATGCGTCTTTCGTCGTCACTGACCGCTCCAGAGACCTGAAGGTTTCCTATACCGGACTTTTGCCCGATTTGTTCCGCGAGGGTCAGGGCGTCGTCGTCGACGGGGCGCTCAATCCGGATGGCGGCTTCCGCGCCGATAGCGTGCTGGCCAAGCACGACGAGCGCTATATGCCCAGGGATGTCGCAGACAAGCTGAAGGCCCAGGGCGTCTGGCAGGGAGACAAGAAGTGAGGCCCGGAGTTTTTCCCGCCTGCCCTTGGGAGGGAGAGGGAGCCTCGCTCGTGTTGTGGGCGGGCGGGAGCCGCCATCCTGCCGGGGTGCTGCGCGGCGACGCCCTCCCCCGCCAGCCTGAAAAGGGAGATCCGTCGAAATGATCGTCGAAACCGGTCACTACGCGCTCGTTCTTGCGCTTGCCCTGGCGCTGATGCAATGCGCCGTGCCTTTTGCCGGCGCGCGGATTCACGACGCCGCCCTGATGCGCGTCGCGCAACCGGCGGCCATCGCGCAATTTCTGTTCATCGCCCTCGCCTACGGCGCGCTGACCTATGCGCATGTCGTCTCGGATTTTTCGCTCGTCAATGTCATCGAGAATTCGCACTCCCTGAAACCGTTCATCTATAAAATCTCGGGTGTGTGGGGCAATCACGAAGGGTCGATGCTGCTCTGGGTGCTCGTGCTGTCGCTCTGCGGCGCGCTGATTGCGCTATTTTCGGCATCAATCCCCGACAGATTGCGCGCAGACGCCCTCGCTGTGCAGGGATTGATCGGCGCCGCATTTCTGCTGTTCATCCTGCTCACCTCCAATCCCTTCGCGCGCATGACGCCCGCGCCCTGGGAAGGGCGCGATCTCAATCCGATCCTTCAGGATCCGGGCCTCGCGATTCATCCGCCGCTGCTCTACCTCGGCTATGTCGGCTTCTCGATTGTCTTCTCCTTTGCGGCGGCGGCGCTGATCGGCGGACGCATCGACGCCGCCTGGGCGCGCGTAGTGCGGCCATGGACGCTTTTCGCGTGGATTGCGCTGACTCTCGGCATCGCCATGGGCTCCTACTGGGCGTACTACACGCTTGGCTGGGGCGGTTTCTGGTTTTGGGATCCTGTCGAAAACGCCTCGCTGATGCCCTGGCTTGCCGGCACGGCGTTGCTGCACAGCGCGGCGGTGATGGAGAAGCGCGAAGCGCTCAAGGTCTGGACGATCTTTCTCTCCATCCTCGCCTTCTCGCTGTCTTTACTCGGCACCTTCCTCGTGCGCTCCGGCGTGCTGACCTCCGTGCACGCCTTCGCCAGCGACCCGGAGCGCGGCGTGTTTATTCTCGTCATCCTGGTCTTTTTCATCGGCGGCGCGCTGACTCTCTTCGCTTTTCGCGCCGGTTCCTTGCCGACAGGCGGGCTTTTTGCGCCGATCTCGCGCGAAGGCGCGCTGGTGGTGAACAATCTTCTGTTGTCGGCAAGTTGTGCGACGGTGGTGATCGGCACCCTCTATCCGCTGGCGCTCGAAGCGCTCACCGGAGAGAAAATTTCGGTCGGAGCCCCCTTTTTCAATACTGTGCTCATCCCGATTGCTCTGCCGCTCGCTGTGCTCATGCCCATTGGGCAAATGCTGCCGTGGAAACGCGGCGATCTCGTCGCCGCCCTGCAACGCCTGCGCGCAGCCTTTGCGATTGGCGTTCTGGCGGCGGCTGGCCTCGCCGCATATTTTGGAACGCCAGCGCTCTCCATCGTCACGGCCGGCGTCGCAGTTTATCTGATCGTCGGCGGCGTCAGCGACATCGCCCAGCGCATGACGTTACGAACGACTTCGATCTGGTCGCGACTACGCGGCGCGCCGCTCTCCGCCTGGGGGGCATCGATTGCGCACGCCGGCATGGGCCTGACGCTTCTCGGGCTCGCCGCCGCCGGCTGGGGAAGCGAGACTATTGTCGCGATGAAGCCGCAGCAGAGTTACGATGTTGGTCCCTATCAACTCGCAATCACTGCAATTACGCCGCGTAACGGTCCGAACTATTCAGAAATTTACGCGGCGATGGATGTGCAAAAGGGCGGCGCGACGCTGGCGCGCATCGAACCCGCCAAACGTTTCTATCCGGCGCGCAAGATGGCGCGTTCGGAGGCCGGCATCGTTACGCTCGGGCTGGGACAAATCTACGCCGCCATCGGCGACGCCCATCCCGACGGCTCCGTCGACGCGCGTCTCTATTACAAACCGCTCGTCACGCTGATCTGGATCGGCGCCTTGGTCATGGCGTTCGGCGGCGCCTGCTCGCTCGCCGACCGGCGGTTGCGCATCGGAGTCGCCCGCCGCGCCGCGCCCGCCGCCCTGCCGGAGGCCGCAAAATGAAACGCCTTCTCACGACCGCCCTAATCCTGCTGCCGCTCGCCGCCCATGCGGTGACGCCGGGCGAGATGCTCGCCGATCCGGCGCTGGAGGCGCGCGCCCGCGCCATAACCGGCGAATTGCGTTGTCTTGTCTGCCAGAACCAGTCGATCGACGATTCCGACGCCGCGCTGGCGAAGGATTTGCGCATGCTGGTGCGTGAGAAGCTGAAGGAAGGACTGGGCGACGAACAGGTTCGCGACTACGTGCACGCCCGATACGGCGATTTCGTGCTGCTGCGGCCGCCGCTGAACCCCGGCACGCTTCTGCTCTGGGCGGCCCCGGCGCTGGCGCTCCTTGCCGGCGGTCTCGCCCTTTGGTCGGCGTCGCGGCGTAACCGCCAGACCCTCGCGACCGCACCGCTCACCGCTGAAGAGCAGGCGCGGCTCGAGGCGCTGACCCGACGCGCCGAATAACCCTGTTCAAGCCGTTCGAGCTGCAATATAGGGGTTTGCTGCGTATCGAGAGGAAACAATGGCCGAACATTCAACGCCCCACTATCATAACCAGCCCGGCGTGGCCCGGATCAGGGTCGGGGCGAAAGAGTTCATGTGCATCGGCGCGCTTCCGCCCTTCGATCATCCGCATGTCTACATCGACATGGGCGCGGCGAATGAGAGCGTCTGTCCCTATTGCTCGACGCTGTTCGTCTACGACGCCAGCCTGCATGGCGGCGCCGATCCGGCGGCGTGCGTCTACCATCCGGAATCCGTCGCCTAGATCGGACGCGCCCGCGTGAACGCGCCGATCGTCATCGCCGGCGCTGGAATTGGCGGACTGACCGCCGCGCTGGCGTTGGCCGGCAGCGGTCGCCGCGCTCTGGCGCTGGAGCAGGCGCCGGTCATCTCGGAAGTCGGGGCCGGCCTGCAAATCGCCCCCAACGCCGGCCGCGTCCTCGCGCGTCTTGGCCTCGAAGAAGCGCTGGCCGCTGCCGCGCTGGAGCCTCGGGCGGTCAATATCCGACGCGGACGCGACGGCGATCTTCTCGCCCGCCTCGATCTCTCCGTCGGTCGCGCACGCTGGGGAGCGCCGTTTCGGGTTTTTCATCGCGCCGACCTTCAACAGATTTTACTCCGCGCGGCGCGCGCCCATCCGCTGATTGAGGTTCGGGAGGGCGCACGCGTTGCTGATTTCAGAGATCGCGGCGCGCAGGTCGACATCGACGTCGAGACGACGCAGGGCGCCCGTACGCTTTCCGCCGCCGGACTCGTCGGGGCCGATGGCGGCCGCTCCGCAATACGCGCGCGACTGCGGCCCGTGGAGGCAGACGCGCCGGCGTATGCGGGCGCCAGCGCCTGGCGCGCGCTGGTTCCGGCCGCGCGCGCCCCCGATTTTCTGCGCGGCGTCGAAAGCCATCTCTGGCTGCTGCCCGGCGCGCATGTCGTGCATTATCCGCTGCGCGACGGCGAGTTCGTCAATGTCGTGATCATCCTTGCAGAATCCGCGCCCGCGTCGACGGTCGCCGCGCGCAGTGGCGCCGAGGTGGCCGGTCTACTCAAGGGTTATCGCGCCGCGCCGGCGCTTTGCGCGCTGATCGGCGGCGCGGAGACCTATCGTTACTGGCCGCTCTACGCCCGGCCGCCGCTAACGCGCTGGGGTCATGGCTCGGTGACGCTACTTGGCGACGCCGCTCATCCCATGGTTCCTTTTCTGGCGCAGGGCGCTGCTCAGGCGATTGAGGACGCCGACGCGCTCGGCCGCGCCTTCTCAACGACGCCGGACGCGCCGGTCGCGCGGATTTTCGCCGATTACGCACAAGCGCGCTGCGCGCGCGCGTCGGCCGTGGCGCGCGCGTCGGCGCGCCAGGGCCATATCGACCATCTGCGCGGCCCGTTGGCGGCGGCGCGCGATCTCGCCATCCGCGCGCTCGGCGGCGACGCCCTGCTGCGGCGCAACGCCTGGCTCTATCGCGGCGAGACGCCGGAATAAGGCGATCGGCGTGCGGAGCGGAACTGAACGTAAGCGACGTTAACCATTGGTTAGGGTTTTGCTTTCCGGCGTTAAGATTTCATTTACTCTTCTCCCGTCGCTGATGGGGGAGACAATGATCGCCGAACGCTTTCGCACCTTGCTGATCGCCATGCTTGCCGCCGTGGCGAGCATGACGCTGACGGCGCAGGCCGCGACCCCGAAAGCTACTTTCGCGACGGTCGGCGACGAAACGGCGATCCCCTACGGCTGGGTCGATTTCTGCGGTCGCCAGCCGCAGGAATGCGAGCAGGAGGCCCTGCCCGCCGAAGACCTCATCCTCACGCCAAAGGTCTGGAAGCTTTTGCGCGCAATCACCAGACAGGTGAACGCAGCCATCGAGCCGGTCTCGAACCTCGACCACTGGGGCACGCTCGCCGATCACTGGGACTATCCGGTCGACGGCAAGGGCGACTGCAAGATCTACGCGCTGGAAAAGCGCCGCCAACTCATTGCGGCCGGCGTGCCGCGACAGGCGCTGTTAATGACTATCGTTCGCGACCACGACAACATGGGCCACGCCATCCTCACTGTGCGCACCGACAAGGGCGACTTCATCCTCGACAATCTGACCGACGTCGTTCGTCCCTGGGCTGAGACCGGATACCGCTTTGTGAAACGCCAGTCGCAGGAAGATCCAAACGTGTGGCTCTCGTTCGCGCCAGCCGACGCCGACCGGATTGGCGCGCGCTAGCGAAGCAAAGAACTGCCTGGGGCGGCCGTCGGGCAATGTGAATAGTGATAAAATTACGACACCGCAGGGAATATTTGCGCAAGGTGGCGTCGCAGCCGATAGTTTCAGTTTTCTTTAAGGGAAAAAACCTCAAAAGTCTTCTGGCAAGTCGTAGGTGAGTCATGAGCAAATTTCGTAACGGAGAGTTTTATCGCGTCGGACGTATCGTTCCGCCACGCATTCCGAACATTCTGCTGATCGCTGTGATCGAAATCATCGCGCTCGCCTATGCGGCGTCGGTGCTGGCGAGCGCGATCGGCGTTTCGAATGATCGCATCGCCGAATATCATTACGAGAGTCCGGCGAAAATCATCCGTCGATAACCGCCGATGCCCGGAACGCTCGCGGATAGGGCGCGTCTCTGGCGACTGCGGCTCACTTCTTTACGCGGCGATCCCGCAGCTCTTTACGATCTTGCCTGCGCCTGCGAACTCGGAATCGGACAAACGCCCGACGCCAAGGCCGCCACGCGCTGGCATCGTCGGGCCGCGATCAGAGGAGAGGCCCGCAGCATGGCGGCGCTGGGCCAGCGCTACGCCACGGGCCAGACCCTGGCCCGCGATCCTGTCGAGGGGCTCGCCTGGCTGTCGCTGGCCGTCGACCGTTGCGCCGTCGATGTGCTGCGGCGGGTCTTCGCCTGGCAACGCGACGACCTCGCCGCGAGCATGAGCCCCTGCGAGCGGGAGGACGCCAGCGCGCGGGCGGATGAATTGGCGCAGGCCATTCGCTGACGAGGTTCGCTTCCGGCCCGACGGAGTGCATGAAAAGGCTCAATGCGGCGCTTCCCCTGTCCACTCCATTATTCCGAATAAGACCCTGGCTCTGGACAAGACCGCTCGCGCTTTCTATAAGCCCTCACCGCCTTGGCGGGCCCAGGTAGCTCAGTTGGTAGAGCATGCGACTGAAAATCGCAGTGTCGGTGGTTCGATCCCGCCCCTGGGCACCATCCCAAAATCCGAAATACTACGATAAAGCACGATAATTCATTAGTTTATCGAGCCATATCGTTTTCGGAACTACGACACCGTCCGACAAAATATCCGGCGACTTCCGTTCCTGCCCTTGCTGAACCCTTGCTGGAATTGCCTGCTACCCTTAAATTTCGGTCATCGAAAAGCACTAGCATTGAATGCGAAAGCTTAACTATGCGTGATCGAATTACGAAACGCGTTGTCGAGGGCGTCCAGCCTGGCCTACGTGATGTTTTTCTTTGGGACAGCGATATCCCTGGCTTTGGTTGCAAGGTCACGCCGAAGGGCAAGCGCATTTACGTTCTGCAATATAGCCGCAACGGAAAAGACCACAGGGTCACAATAGGTCGTCACGGCATTGAATTGACCGCCGAGATGGCTCGTAATGAGGCGTACCGCCTGCGCGGTAGCATTGCATCTGGAGAAAACCCCGCTCTAGAGAGAAAAAGAGAGCAATCTCAACCCACGATCACAGATCTCGGGGAGCGTTACATCCGAGATTATGCGTATCCACACAAAAAGCCATCTGGCTTGGCCCAGGACCGTCGAAATCTTGACAACCATATCAAGCCACTGATGGGGTCTCTCAAGGTTTCAGAAGTGGAACGTCAGGATATTTCCCGTGTCATGCGCGAAGTGGCCGTTGGCAAAACTGCAAGGGATGAGAAAACGAAACATCAAGGTCGCCGGATCGTGCGAGGTGGAGAAATCGTAGCTAACCGTGTGCAAGCATTACTATCTAAAATGTTTGAATTGGCTGAAGAATGGCAATATCGCCCGATAAATTCAAATCCATGTAGGGGCGTGAAACGATTTTCAGAAAATAAAATTGAAAGATACCTGTCATCCATGGAGTTTTCACGCCTTGGTCACGCTCTCGCTGCTGCTGAAGACGGGCGCATGGTCCTCGAAACCACCCCCCAGTCACCAACTCCTCGTAAACGGGGAGGGCAAAGGAAAACAGGACCGCGTTTTGAAAATAGATACGCAGTAGCTGCAATTCGGCTGCTTATTTTTACAGGATGCCGGCTCGGAGAGATATTGAAATTAAAATGGTCACAAATCGATTTTGAAAGGCGGATGTTAATAATCCCAGACAGCAAGACTGGCGCCAAAACTGTCTATCTTTCAGAGGATGCTGTTAATGTGATTAATTCCATCTCCCCCGTGGAGGGTAATTCGCACGTCTTTCCCGGCAAAAACCCCGGGGAGCACATCCAAACAATAAGAAAACCATGGGAAAACATTTGCAAGGCAGCAGGCGTCGACAACCTGAGACTGCACGATTTAAGACACAGTTTTGCAAGTGTGGGCGCAGCAAGTGGTCTAAGTTTGCCTATGATCGGCGCATTACTGGGCCATTCGCAACCTAATACGACTGCACGCTATGCTCACTTGGCGGCATCACCTTTGCATCAAGCAGCCGATACTATTGGCAATCAAATCTCTAAATCCATGAACCAAATCCAGTAGACCTTTGATGCACCAGATGTCGATGTGATCATCGCAGCGATGCTGCTTCTTAAAATCTTTTTATGGTAAATTCTTGCCCTATCTATTGGATATCAAAGGCCCCGGCCGGATGGCCGGGGTCTTTTGGCGGCTTTAGTCGACCCGTCGACCGTTGGGACGGGACCAGATCAGCGAGTAGCCTTCGCCATCCTCGTCGTCGAAGAGGTTGGCGTAGATCGGGGCGTTGAAGCTCGGATCGTCCAGCTTCAGACCCAGATACTCGCGGCCTTCGTTGGAGCGTTTGGACCAGGCGGCGCCGATTTCCGCGCGGCCGACCAGCACGCGGTGGCTGGGGGCGTTCTCGCCGGAGGCGCGCAGGTCGGGGATGATGCGCACGCCTTTCGCCTGAACGCTGAGGGTGACGATGTCGCCGGTGAACTCGTTCGAGCCGGACTTTTTGAAGCTGCCGATGGTCGCCATTTTGAAATCTCCATTTTCCGTTTCGAGCCCGCACCATGCGGCCTCGATGGCGATCGACCGGCCGGAGGCGACCGACGACGCATCGCTTGCGACCGAAGCAAAGCGGAGGATGGCGCAGGCGCGATTTTCTTGTCTCGCGAGGAACGGGTGAAACCCGGGGGAAGAAAATTGCGACGCGCCGTTGCGGCTCAGACGGTCGAGGCGTTAGCCGTCCTTCGGCCAGATCAGGCCATAGAAGAGGTCGTCTGGAGCGCTCGGCGACGGATTGACGTTGGAGATGACTGGCGGCCCATCGGTGCTGTAGGACGAAAGCGCGATGAAGAACCGGCAACGTCCTTCCCTGATTTCAGGTTGAGCTTGCCTGTCTCTCCCCCCGCGTTTCTGCGGCCGAGACCCATGACCGACGCCAGACGGCTTTCGAAAGATAATCGGCCCTGGCTACCTTCGCGATAATGACGCCTGCCGAGTGGCGGAAGCTGACGATATCCTGCGTGATGATTCCGATCGATGGCGCCCCCCTAGAACGAGATTATTTCGCCCCCCGATTCCGGAATGATGGCGCCCCCCGATTCCTGGATGATCCCGCCCCCCTGTAACGGAATGATCCCGCCCGGGTAGTTTCTTGCAATGGCAGGCGCCGCCGTTGACCTGATCAGATCGCTTCTTTGGCAATCCCAGGGAGTGATCATGTCAGCGGAGCGGATTACGATGCGCCGGGCGCGTGAGATTATTCGACTAAATTTCTCGTCGTTGTCGGCGCACGAGATATCGCGGCGGCTTGGCATGCCGCGTTCGACGGTGCGGGAGGCGCTCAAACGCGCAGCGGGCGCAGGGCTCACATGGCCGAGCCAGGGCGAGAGACGATGACCCGCGTAGTTTTTCATGGCGCGGATTTCCGTCGCCATGCCGAGCGCGTCCGACAAACTTGCCCAGCACCACGCCGCGCCCGCTGATCAGCTCGGCAGATTTGATCTCCTTCGTCGTCGCCCAGCGCGCGGAACCATAGGTTTCGGCTTCCCGCTCTTCCCGCGCGCGCCACACGGAAATGGCGATGGCGGCGATGATCACGAGAAAGCCGCCCGAAGCGGCGATGGCGCCCCCTTCGAGGAAAATATCGGGTGCATAGGCGTCGAAAGCGTACCACCACCAAAAGAAGATCAGCGGGGAATAAACCGGAAATCTCCCGGGAGCTTCAAACCAAGGCGAACCCAGTGCCGATTGAAATCCCAGACGCCACGCCGTCCATTGCGTCGCGGCCCAGAGCGACAAAAGCACGATCGTGAAGACAACAATAATCTGCCCCCAATGAATTTTGGTGGTAGGCAAGACGCCGTCTCCCTGGCCCGAAAGCTTCAGGAGATAAGGAGTAGTGGGCGGGGCTCAAGAGTGGATTATTGCAAATCGCAGTAATAATGATTCTGGCGCAGAATATCGCGATTTACCAACGTCCGAAGGGCGGTCCATGTCGCCGAGACAATAGACATAACTCCCATGTTTTGAAAAATAAAATACTATTCTTCGCCTCCAAAGCTGTCGGAGCTAAGTATCGCTTCCCTTAACGTTTGGCGAAACTGGAAAAACATGCCGGACGATTTCGACAGCAGCACCAAGATTCGTCAACATTCTTCTTTCCCGATCCAACTAGACGCTCGTAGAAGGCTCGGAGCGTTTCACGTTTTAATAGAAGCATATCCTGCGTTCGCGAAATAATTTGCGCATTCGTCCGGTTTGATATCTTCGCAGAGACGCCCGATGTGCCGCCATGTCTCTTCGACAGTGCGTTTTTGCGCTTGCCGCATCCAGTGTTTGATCTTTGAGAAGGCTTGTTCAATCGGATTGAGGTCTGGCGAGTAGGCCGGCAGAAACCATAGCCGCGCGCCGACGCTGCGGATCGCGCGCCTTACCTCGGCGGATTTGTGGCTGCCGAGATTATCCATGATCACGATGTCGCCTTTCTTGAGCACAAGCGCGAGTTGCTGTTCGACCCAGGCGCGAAAGCACACGCCGTTGATCGGTCCGTCGAAGACGCAAGGCGCGACGAGCCGGTCATGACGCAAAGCCCCAAGAAAGGTCAGCGTGCGCCAATGGCCAAAAGGCGCGAAGCCGCGCAGGCGCGCGCCCTTCGGCCCCCATCCGCGCAGCGGCGCCAT
>JBBARD010000016.1:0-12802 GCA_040399965.1 Methylocystis sp.
CATCCCGTCGTCGGCATGGTTTATTCGATGATGGTCGCGGGCCCGGCATGGCTTGCCAGTTTCGCTGCAAGCGGCGCGCCGCGCGGAAAACGCGACCTGATCGCCTCGGACTATCCAGGGTGGGGCGCGGCGGCGCCTGCTGCTTTCATCGCCCTGATCGTCTCGCTTTGGCTGATTGTCGCTACCCTGAGTTTCGGGTCCCTTGATGAGGCTCTCAACCCCGTCCGCGCCCGCGCCTTTATCATTCTCGACGAGATGATCAAGAGTAACAAAAGCCTGGAAGGGAAGTTCGACCCCGTCGCGCTCTCCGGATCCGTCGCGATGGCTATCCCCGCATTTGTCGCAAGTTATACCGCCATGATCCACATAGTGAATTTGTGGATCGCCGGTCGCCTGACACAAGCCTCCGGTTTGATGACAAGACCCTGGCCGGACATCGCCGAGGGCTTTCGGACGCCCAAGCCCACTGGCGGAGTTTTTCTATCCGGCCTTGCGCTCAGCATCTTCAGCGGGCCCTCGGCGGCGATCGGTTATGTCCTGGTCTCCACGATGGGCCTTGTGCTCTCATTACAGGGTCTGGCCGTCGCCCACGCGCGCCTGCGCGCCCGCCCTAACGGCATGATCATTCTCGCAGTCATATATTTTCTCGTCGGCCTGCTCGGTTGGCCACTAGTCCTGTTTGTTTTCATAGGCTTGGCAGATTTGGTGTTCGACTTCCGCCGTCGACCGCCCTCAGGCGCGGCAAGCCCCCGCGACAGCGCAACGCCGAAAGCGGATTGACAAACGCCCTGTTTTTCTCAAAAAAGCGCCAATCCTTGGAGAAAGAACGAAAAAATGGAAGTTATACTGCTCGAGCGCGTGGCTAAGCTGGGTCAGATTGGCGACACAGTTCGCGTCCGCGATGGATACGCCCGCAATTTCCTCCTCGCCCGTGGCAAAGCGCTCCGCGCCACAGAAGGAAACAAAAAGCATTTTGAGACCCAGCGCGCCCAGATAGAGGCCCGTAATCTCGAAGCCAAAAAAGAGGCTCATGCCGTCGCCGAGAAACTCGACGGACAAACCTTTGTCATCATCCGCCAGGCGGGCGAAAGCGGCCACCTTTACGGCTCGGTCGCGACTCGCGACATCTCCGAAGCCGCGACGGCCGGCGGCTTCTCTCTGAACCGCAACCAGGTGGTTCTAACCCATCCGATCAAGTCGCTGGGCCTTCACTCCGTGCCGGTGCACCTGCACCCGGAAGTCGACGTGAAAGTCATCGTCAATATTGCCCGCTCGGAAGAAGAGGCCGAACGCCAGGCGCGGGGCGAGAGTGTGACGCTCAAGGAGGAGACCTCCATGGACGATCTCGGCCTCGAGGTCGGCGCGGCGCTGGCGGAAGCAGGCGACGTCGAGCTCTAAATCGATCCTGACAGGACGCCAACAAAGCCCGGGAGGCAACGCCCGGGCTTTTTTATTTGATTTACAATTCCGCTCCCGAGACCGATTCGGACACTTGTGCAAGTGGTTTCGACCATATCTTTCTTCGCAATGTGGAAAAGACTCGCAACTTACCCCAAGCGCATGAACCTTGACGGCGCCCGCTGGCGCCCTGGGCCGCATCATGCGACTATTCCTCTCAGTCACGACGAGACGACGTATCGATTTCGACACAGTCAGCGCTCGCGAACAACCCCAGAGAACCATGCCTCCTATCGAACAGTTGGCGGAGCGCCGGCCCTTTCAGGTCGCGCCGGCCGAAACATCGCAGGGCTATCGCAGTCCGCCACATAACATTGAGGCTGAACAGGCGTTGCTTGGGGCCATTCTTGTCAATAACGACGCCTATGACCGCGTCTCGGACTTTTTGCGCGCTGACCATTTCTCCGAAGAATTGCACCGACGGATATATGAGGTCGAATCACAGCTGATCCGCGCCGGCAAGTTGGCGACAGTTGTGACTCTCAAGACCTTTCTCGCCGATATCGAATTGCCGGCGGGCGTGACCATTCAGGCCTATCTTGCCCGTCTCGCCGCCGAGGCGACGACCATCATCAACGCCGAGGACTATGGCCGCATTATCCATGACCTCGCCCAGCGCCGTAATCTCATCAGCATCGGCGAAGAGATCGTCAATGCCGCCTATGATTCTCCGGTTGACGCCTCGCCGCAAGCCCAGATCGAGGAAGCGGAGCGCCGGCTCTATTCGGTCGCCGAGACCGGTCGCTACGACGGCGGATTCCAGAAATTCTCCGAGGCCCTGGTTGTCGCTATCGACATGGCGAACAGCGCCTATATGCGCGACGGCCATCTGTCCGGCATCGCCACGGGCCTGATCGATCTCGACGAGAAAATGGGCGGGCTGCAAAAATCCGATCTGATCATCGTCGCCGGCCGTCCGGGTATGGGCAAGACTGCGCTCGCCACCAATATCGCCTTCAATATCGCCCGCGCCTACCAATACGAGACCCAGCCGGACGGGTCGCACAAGACGATCAATGGCGGCATTGTCGGTTTTTTCTCGCTTGAAATGTCGGCCGAACAATTGGCGACGCGCGTCATCGCCGAACAATCCGGCGTGCCAAGCTATAAAATCCGGCGCGGCGACATCAATGAAGACGATTTTCGCCGCATCACCGAAGCCGCCCGCGAGATGCAGAGCATCCCGTTCTACATTGATCAGAGCGGCGGCATCTCGATCGCCCAGCTTAACGCACGCGCCCGCCGGCTGAAGCGCCAGAGGGGCCTCGACCTGCTCGTCGTCGACTATCTGCAACTTTTGGCCGGCTCGAAAACGCGCGGCGATAACCGCGTGCAGGAGCTGACCGAGATCACTACAGGTCTGAAAGCGCTGGCGAAAGAGCTCAATGCGCCGATCATCGCTCTCTCGCAGCTCTCCCGCCAGGTTGAAAACCGCGACGACAAGCGCCCGCAACTTTCGGACCTGCGCGAATCCGGCTCCATAGAACAGGATGCCGACGTAGTGGTTTTTGTTTATCGTGAGGAATATTACCTGCGAAATCGTGAGCCGCGCGAAGGCACTGAAGAACACATCCAGTGGATGGCGGCGATGGAGAACGCCCATGGCCGCGCCGAAGCGATCATCGGCAAGCAACGCCACGGCCCGACCGGGACCGTCCAACTCGCCTTCGAGGCGGAAGTGACCCGCTTTTCCAATCTGGCGGACGAAGACAAAATGCCAGCGCGAATTTGAATGCGGGCATAAAAAAGGCCGGACGTCCCCGGCCTTTTCTCGACAGCGCTTCAGCAAGAACTATTCGTTGACGGGATTCCAGACGCCCATTTTCTTGTCGAATTTATAGCCCGTGGCCTTTTTGAGAATGTCCTTGGTCGTGTTCATCGTCAGCCAGGACTTGTCGTTTTTTGCGGTGATCGTGATGGCTGTCACCGGCACAGCGACATGCTTGGCGCCAATTCCGAGGAAACCTCCAACATCCATCATCACAGCGCTGATCGAACCATCGGCATTGAACAACATGTCGGATATCTTGCCGAGTTTCTTTTCATTCATGTCGTAGACAGGCTGCTTGTACCAGGCCGAGACTATCGAACCATAGGACGGCAGTTTCTCCAGCGGGATAACGAGAACGTCGATCGTCTCCTGCTGCTGCGGCTTTGCCGGCGCCGCCGGCGCAGAAGACTCGGCGCGGGCTAGCGGCGCGACGGACAGCGCGATCGCAAAGGTCAGAGCGGCGATAATGGCCTTCAACATGTTAAAATCTCCCCGAGAATCGCGGCGCGCGCGAATGCGCGACACTCACCTAGGCAACACAGCCCAGTAATCCAGGTCAAGCAGAACGGCCGGATCCGGCTTGCCGTCCGGTCCATTCAGGGGGAAGTCGGCGCAGGGCCTGTCCTTTGTCGCGACGAGCCGCAAGCGTAATGCGCCAATATCGGCGCGGCCGGGGATCTCGGCCTTGTCCAGCACCTCGCTCCACGCGAAGATCGTGCCTCCCGAAAACAACGGGTTGACGTGGCGTCCGCCGTTGACTGCGGAAATATGGAAGACGTTTTCGAGGCCGTTGAACGACAGGGCGCGCGCCATGGAGATCACGTGGCCGCCGTAGATGATGCGTTTTCCGAAGCGGCCCTGCGCCTCGTAGTACTGATTGAAATGGACCTTTGAATTGTTTTGGTAGAGGCGAGTCGCCAGCATATGCTCGGCCTCCTCGACCGTCATGCCGTCGATATGGTCGATCTTTTCGCCTTTATCGTAATCGCTCCAGAAAAAGGGCGAGCCGGCGAGCGCCTTGTCGTAGGCGGCGACCCGTATCGTCGGCGCCGCCTTGCCGAGTTCGGACGGCGGCACCGCCTTTGGCAGTTCAGGAACGACATCCGGTCCGACGGCGGCGTTCTTGTCGCGTTTTTTCACCATCACCCAGCGGGCATAGGACAACACTGTCTCGCCCCGCTGATTCTTGCCGGTGGTGCGCACATAGACGACGCCGGTCTCCTTGTTGGAGTTTTCCTTCAGTCCGATCACTTCGGAAACGGCGTCGAGCGTGTCGCCGGGATAGACCGGCGCGAGGAATTTAAAATCGGCGTAGCCGAGATTGGCGAGCGCGTTCAACGACACGTCGGGAACAGTTTTGCCGAGCACCAGATGAAACACCAGCAGATCGTCGACCGGCGCGTCTGCATAGCCTATAGCCTGTGCGAAGGTCTTCGACGACTGCACGGCGAAACGCGGCAAATAGAGCGCCGTGTAAAGCGCCGTTTCGCCAACAGTGACAGTGCGCGGCGCGGCGTGACGAATGACCTGCCCGAGTTTAAAATCCTCGAAAAAATTACCCACATTGATTTTGGATTTGCTCATGTCTCAACCATCCATTGGCGCCAGCGACTGCAGGGCGTCGAGGTAAACGGCGGGCGCGCCCGCGATGAAAATCTGCTTGATCCTTGCGGTTTCCCCGGATCGGATCGAGACGGCGCTTTTTGGGGCGCGAAGCCAACCGGCCACCAGATCGATCATGGCGGCGTTGGCTTTCCCGTTTTCCGGCGCGGCCCGAACCCGCGCTTTCAAGACGCGACGCCCATCGGACAGTGTTTCCAGGCCTTCGATCGCATCTCTGCCGCCTTTCGGCGAGAGGCGTAGCCAGAGCGCGATCCCCTCCGCCTCCAGCCGCCAGCAGGCGCCGCCCTCAGCCGAAGGCAAAACCGGCCCCGCCGGCAATCAGATCGCGCAGAAACTGCAACAATAGCAACAGGATGACTGGCGAGATGTCGACCCCGCCAAAATCCGGCAACACCGAGCGGATCGGTCTCAGCACCGGTTCCACGAGATTGTTGAGGGTCCGCCACAGGGAATAGGCGGCGCTTGAGCGCATGTTGATGACATCGAATGCAATCAGCCACGACATGATCGCCATGCCGATCACGAGATACCAGTAGAGGTCGATGATGGTGACGAGAAGCTTGATGACGGCAAAACTCATGGGCGAAATCCAGTGGTGGCGGGGCTCTGACTGGGGTCTGTCTAGCCACCCTGCCCGCCCCCGGCAAGCCTCTCCCGCGCCTTTGCGACGACTGCCGCGGCTCATTGTCCGGCAACACAACGGACAATTGACAGGGTCAATCGGTGCGTGTACCCACCCGCTCGGAGCGGGGCTGTAGCTCAGATGGGAGAGCGCTGCAATCGCACTGCAGAGGTCGGGGGTTCGAATCCCCCCAGCTCCACCAATAAAATCAATCTATTATAATATATGTCTTTGGTCCCGCCCGGGGCCCAGCTTTAGCACAGCTCCCTGCGAGTCTGATGCAGGTTTGCCGCTAAGCCGTTGCGCGCATGAACCATGGCCAGAAACCCAATCCATCAGCTTGCGCCAGCCTTGCTCTTGCCCCACCGTGATCTCGCATGATTGTTTCCAGCGCCAATCGCCTGTCTCACGTAATCAAGTTGGCCTCAACCGGAGACCACGCCATGAAAACGCCGTTGACAGTCCCCTCCCTTCTTGCCGCCGCCACGACCGTGATTGAACTTCATTTGTCCCGGCTCAGCGCCTTTGGGACAAAATTTGTGATTGAGGAAGGGAGGTTTTCTGGTTCATCGAAGTCGTTTAGGAGCGAAGAGGGAGCAGAATACCACGCCGGTTAACAAGCCATCGTAAGTCATGTCGTCATGCCCTCCGCATTCCAGGGGCGATTTCAACGAACCGCATACCCGCCTGCAAGTTCCGTATTCGTAAACAATGGTTAAGGGCTGGAGAAGCGCTGCAGGCGGCGGCGCGCGCTTCATGTCACGCTCTTTTATAACAGACGCTTGT
This sequence comes from Methylocystis sp., assembly GCA_040399965.1. Taxonomy (GTDB): domain Bacteria; phylum Pseudomonadota; class Alphaproteobacteria; order Rhizobiales; family Beijerinckiaceae; genus Methylocystis. The sequence goes on from JBBARD010000016.1 coordinate 6,261, forward strand.
TTGATTGCCGCCTCCACTGCTCGCATCAATGATTTAATCGTCTGTCGAACCGATATCGCATAATGCTTATTTCATGGTGTTGCGTCGCGCAGGACAGAGCAAAAGCTCCGTGGAGAGTTCTTCAAAGTCTTCGGCCGCCGCTTTTCATTGGGAGGGTGTGGACTTTCGCCTTACGTGATTTAGACATGCAAACATTGCTGTTCGTTGCCGTTGACCGCCGACCCAGGAGAAAGCGCCCATGAATCAAATTGCAAAGCTTGCGGTGCTGCTCACAACGTTCGGCTTTTCGACGCCCCTACAGGCGCAACTCAATCGTTACAAAGAGTTGGCGAACAGCCCGATGGCGGCGAACCGTCCGACGGTGACGACGGGTAACCGGCTCAAGGACGAATTACTGTTCCAGCGCGCGACTCAAACCTACTTGTGGGCGTTGCCGTTGATTAACACGCTCGGCATGAAGTTCGGTTCCGAAAAGGTCTTTGGCGCAGGCTACAATATTCTTCCGATCTGGAAGAATAGGCTTGACTCCAAGACATTGGTGACGACGCCAAACTCGGACGTCCTCTATGCGATGAGCTACGTCGACCTTGGCAAGGATGGCCCGCTCGTATTGGAGATCCCGCCGATGTTGCAGGGCATACTGCTTGACTTCTGGCAGCGTCCCATTCCCGTCGACGGCGGCAAGTTCATGGGGGATGTCGGACTGGCCGGACCCGACGGCGGAAAAGGCGGAAAGTTCCTGCTATTGCCGCCCGGCTACAAGGGCGACCTTCCCGAAGGCTATTATGTCTACCGGTCCGCAACGAACAATGTCTTCGTCTTTCTGCGCGGATTTTACAACGATCCGAAAAATTTGACGCCAGCCGTCGAACATCTGGAAAAAACGAAAATCTATCCGCTTAATGACGAACAGAGCGCCAAGCCGATGAAATTCCCTGACGCGTCAGGCGTCCCCGCAAATATGCTTCCGGTCAGTGACGGCCGGGCTTTCGATCAACTGAAGCAATTGGTCGACAGCGAGGGTGCCACACTGGCCAGCGCCGATGGTCTTGGCATGCTCGCGTCGCTCGGCATCATCAAAGACCGTCCATTTACGCCTGATGCGAAAACGCGCGACATACTCAATCAAGGAGCGAAGACTGCCTACAAGATGAGTCGTGTCATCGGCTTCGAGCAGGATCTCGGCGGCAGCTCCCTGAGGATTTACCCGGACCGGCGCTGGTTGAACCCGATGGACAACGCCACCCCTCAAAGTCCCTCGACTGAGATGGACCTTGCCTTCGTGAACAAAGCCAACGGATTTCTGGCGCTGGACCCAAGGATTTGGTTCTTCACAAATTACTACTCCATCAGCCCTGGGATGATGTCCAGGACGCCGGGCAAGGGCGCCGGCTATATGATCGCCTTTACTGATAGCGCGGACAAACCGCTTGTCGGCGGAAACAATTATCGCCTGAACCTGCCTGCAAACATCCCGGCAGCCAACTTCTGGTCGGTAACGCTTTACGAAGCCGAGAACGGCGCGGGTTTGGCCAATGGGCAATCTTTTCCATCGCTTGGATCGCGGGATAGGCCCATACAGAACGCCGATGGCGGCACAGACCTTTATCTCGGTCCGAAAGCGCCTGAGGGCAAGAGTGCAAATTGGCTCGCGACTATTCCGGGAAAAGGCTATTTCGCGATCATCAGGCTTTACGGCCCAACCGAGGCAGCGATCAACAAGAGCTGGAAACCCGGCGACATCGTGAAAACGAAGTAACTCGATATAGGCGCCTCCGTCGCTGACAACGGAACTTCAATTGTTATAAAACTGAAATTGCTCTCAATTCGACGAGAAAATGCGATGAAAGCCGTCCATCAGAAAAATCTCTTTGCCGCAGCCTTCGCAAGCGTTCTGACCATGTCAACTGCTCTGGGGCAACAATTGCCGACCAGCGGCGTTATCAATTCATCGGTCGGAAAACTGACATTCAAGAACGGCTATCCAACCGACGCCACTGTTCTGAAGCTCTTTGACGACATCGACTTGCAGCGGGCGTCGCAAACCTATCTGTGGGCTCTGCCATTGATGGCTATGCATCAATGGCAAAATGAACAGCGCGACAAATTTGGCGCGGGCAATCTGGATTACGTGGATTATTTCACCTTCACCGACAAGCTTGGATTACTTACGGCCAACGCGACAACGCCCTACATCATGGCTTTTCCCAATCTGAAGGAAAGCGGCCCTCTGGTCATGGAGATTCCGCCCGGTCTGACCGCGGGCGGCGTAACCGACTTTTGGCAACGTCCGTTGAGCGATAGCGGTCAGACCGGACCCGATAAGGGAAAGGGAGGCAAGTATCTCGTGCTTGGTCCTGACGATCCTGACATAAAACCGGAGGGCTATTTCGTTGTCCGTTCCCCAACGGTCAATGTCTGGATGGCGCATCGCGCACTTGATCCAGATCCTGTCAAGGCCAAGGCAACGGCGGCCGCGCTGCGCATTTATCCCTACAGTCAGCGCGACAATCCACCACCCACGCGACACCTGTCTCCCGATGGTCGCAAGTGGAGTGGAATGCAGCCTCATGGACTGGCGTATTGGGCAGGACTTGCGAAGGTTATCGACGAAGAGACAGTGCTTGAACGAGATCGCATGATGCTCGGCATGTTGCAGCCTCTGGGAATCGAGAAGGGAAAGCCTTTCAGGCCGAACGACCGTCAGAAGAAGATTCTGACCGATGCAACGCTGGTCGGCGAGGCCATGGCTCGAACAATCGGCTACGCCAAACGCTTTGAAGGCGTGAAAGTATGGCCGGGAAAGCAATGGGACATTTCGCTTTACCTGAAAGAGACAACACAAGAAGCGCTTACTCACACGCAGTTGGACGAACGAACGTCCTGGTTCTACGAGGCGGTAGGCGTTTCGACAGGCATGATGGGGCGTACTGTTGGCGCAGGCCAGGTCTATCTCGAAGCGTCCAGGGACAGTGACGATCATTGGCTCGATGGCGGCAAGACCTATCGCCTGCGCATCCCGCCAGATGCGCCGGTGGCGCAGTTCTGGTCCTTTACGGTTTACGATAACGAGACTCGATGTTTTGTGGATACAGGCGCGCCGCCGGACCGTTCCTCTCGCGACAACCTCGTGAAAAACGCTGACGGCTCGGTCGATCTCTATTTTGGACCGAAGGCGCCGACAGGAAAGCCGATAACAAACTGGATCAAGACCATCCCGGGCAAAGGGTGGTTTACCTACTTCAGGCTCTACGGCCCGACACAGGCGTATTTCGACAGGAGTTGGGCGCTCCCGGACATCGAGGCGATAAAGTGATCGAGCTTTCTTTGGCGCCACGCCCGATACGGCACGACTGATTTATTCGATGCGATTGATTATCGGAATTTCATCGCCTTGGAATTCGTGACGATGGCTCTCGCGCCCGTATCGCAGATCACCTGCCTAATCGGAGCGACGACATCCTGCCATGATGATGGACGGACGATGCGGCAAAAGACATCGCTGCATCGAAATACGCGACCAACTTCTCACGTTGACGAAGCCATGGGAGCGGCGTGCTCAGATAAAGTAAAATGAGACATTTGCCATCTTTCGGCGCGGCGTTCGCCCGGCCGAAGCCGCGCTTATTTTGTCGGCAGAGACGATGGGATTGGCAACACCCGTCATTTGAGCTTCAATAGACGTTTAACTGAGCGCCATCCGATGAATGTGGATCAAGCAATTAAGGCATGTTACTCAGGTGCGTAACACAGAAAGCGTAAAGAGCGCGGAGAAGGAAATTCCTTATGAAAAAAGTTGCAATTATTATCGCCATGGGGTTGGGCGCATCGCCTGCGTATGCTGACCGGGGCGCGGCGGACGCTTGCGCTGCAGGACTTTCAGCAAACTCAAAGGCGATCTACGCAGCTGCAGTCGACCAAGTTCACCCCGGCGCGGACAATAAAGCGATCGTCAAGGGAATCGTCGAGAACATGGTGAATTCAGGACAGCTGGGAATGATGAACGCAAAAAGCTCGGCCCAAGCTGCAGGCGTATGCCTGAAAAAACTCTGAAACCAATCTGGAAGAACTGGAGGCCGTGTAGACGGCCTCCAGGATCAAATATCATCGTAAAGTTTTATCGCCTGCCAACGCCCGCGGGACCTCGGACAGTTAACCCTGCGCCGGGCGCCCCCGCGCCGACTCCGGGTCTGGCCCCGACGCCATTCGCGCCAATGCCCGGCCGAACGCCCGGACCGGGAGCCCGAATCCCTGCGCCGGGCCTGACTCCCGCCCCGGGAACTCCAGCATCCGGAACAACAACCGCGCCAGGAGCCAAGGGTCTACGGAGGATGACTTCCTCGGCAAATGCTGCCTGTAGACTGCCCACCAAGACGAAAACCCCATAAAATAGCTTTTGGTAGTGGCGCATTGAACCCTCCTGGAAACTGGAGGATTTTGAATAGCACAGCCTCTACATTCTAACGATGCCAAGCCCGAGTATCCCCTTCTTCCGTTCAGGCAGAGCAGGGCGTCCGAGGTTTATACTGGACGGGCTCCGGTTTGATGAGCAAAAAACATGAACTGTGCAAATCCGTTGATCAGGAGCCGCGTCGACGCAGAGCCGGAGGATTATCCCTCGTCGGTAAAATTCCAGAAAAAAAGCCCGATCCATTCGGGATCGGGCTTTTCTTCGGAACCTCTCCGACGCCAACATGGACGGACGAAATGCGGCGACGGCGACTCCTGAGTGCGGTTAGTAACGGGCGGCGACTGGCGCGGCGCCCCAGTTGAAGTGGTAGTTGACGCCGGCGCGAACCGTGTTCCAGCGCGTGTGGTTATTCACATTGTTGATGCTCGTGCCCCAGTTGCCCCACCAGGTGTTGCTGTTGCCGCCGGAGACGTCGGTATAGAGGTATTCGGCCTTGACCGACCAATTCGGCATGAACATCCACTCTGCGCCGCCACCAGCCGTCCATCCCGTCTGGGTAGTGGAGTTATTATTCCAGCCAAAAGCGCCGCCATTGCGCTGCACGTCGGCGTAGGCGAAGCCGCCCGTGCCGTAAAGAAGCAGCGTCGGCATGACGATCAGACCAAGACGACCGCGAACCGTGCCGAACCAGGGAACGCTAACGCCGGTGCGATCGCCGAAGTTACCGAACCAGTAATAATTTCCGCCATTGCCATTCGAGCCCATCGAGGTGCCCTGAAAATCGGCTTCCGCGCCGACCAGTAATCCCATACCGCCCATATCAAGGTTGCTGATCTGGTAGTTATAGCCAATCTGGCCACCGCCGATCACACCGCCAGACATGCCATTGGTGACGCCGCCGTTCATGCCGAACAGATTCCAGGCGTTGCCGTTGCCGTTACCGGCGTCCCATCCGCCGCCAATGTTGAGACCAGCATAGAAACCCGTCCACATCGGGGGCGGCGGCGGCGGAACATAAGCGGGCGCAGCCTTCCGAGAAGGGAGATCGGCGGCCAGCGCCGAAGCGGTCAGAGTAGCCAGGGCAATGGCCGAAAGAAGAAACTTTTTCATTTTACGCACACCTTACGCTGACGAGAAACCCGGAAGCCTGACGCATATTTCCGCGTCAAGTTGCGACTATAGAGCGCCCCGGAGGTAAACAGGCGCTTAACTTTCGCAGGCAGGGGACCTAATTGACATGGGCTGTGGCAAAGATGCCACAGCCCCGACGCAACGGAGGGCGTCTTGCTGCAAAAGGGGGACGAGCCGGTGACTGACTGTATCGCGAGAAAATCTGGACTTGCCAGAACTATCCGTTCTAGCGATGGTTAATAATCAACACATCAATCCCGTGGCTGGCATGCGTTACTTATATATATTAGCGATATTGTTCTCGGCGGTCGTTTGTTCTGGCTCGCCGACGCCGGCGAGAGCGCAAATTGGCGGAGGCTCTATCGATTTTGGCGCTCTGGAGTCTGGCGTCTTGCCCGGTGGGACCGAACTGCCCGATCTTACAGGCGACACCCTCGATCCAGAAGTCGAAGCCCGTCAGCCGAAGCGGGCTCAGGCCTTGCCGCCCCCCGACGATCTCTTCAACGCCAGTTCCAGACCGCCGACAAAAAAGCGCCGGTAATGGACCTTCGCGGCGGCCGCCATATTTAGTGGAACAGTCGAACCGGCAATCGCCGGGCTTGAGCAACCTACGGATTGGACTGCTAACTATGAAACTTGTCGCCAAGGCCCTGTTCTGGGTTGGCCTCGCGCTCGCCCTCCCCTTCGTTGTGCTTTTCGGCGCCTCTATCATGCGCATGACAACGGAAGGAATACAGTCTCAATATGTCAATTCGGCCTTCCTTGGTTTGTTTTGCGCCGCCTTTTCTGTGGCTGTCGGGTACATGTTGCGGCAAATGCTGCTTGAGCGGATAGATTAATTTCGGATATTTTCTCTGCGCCCGCGCTGAAAGTTTCCGCTCCCTGGAACTGTCAGGATCATGGTCGGCGCAAAGACTTTTGGCGAGTGTTTCCGCATTCGTCGTCTAATCTATCACGCTGGCCATCGATCTTGATGTATTCCCAGATGGAACTAAATCTT
>JBBARD010000016.1:12902-45736 GCA_040399965.1 Methylocystis sp.
AATGATCCATAATAATTCAGGCCAGCACTTTTACTCTTATGACCGATAGCGACAAATGCGCCCATCAAGAAGAGGTTCGCTTCTCAAGATTGGACACCCAACGAGTACGATCAGCGTGATCCTGTGGGGCAAGATCTCATCGGCGATATGAGTCAAAGGCCCATGCCGGAAGGAGAGTCCATACCCCCTCAAGTAGCTTGGGAGCGGCAAGATACCCCGAAACTCTCCCGCGAATTCATCAATCGAATGATTACATAATCCGGTCGGAACGACCGATGGCGGCGACAGCCCGGCAAGTCGACACGGCGCGCTTCAATTCCGGGAATGACGCCATATTGACCCGGTCTGTTTTCTTCGCATTTGTGTCAAATAAGCCTGTCTGACGCGCCAGAATAATTGTAGTTTCTAAAGCGCTTTCCGCCGAAGCGGAAACTGGTTCGGCAAAAAAATCGCGACAAAAAAAGCCAGAGCCTCGGCCTCATTAAGGCAGACCGGGAAACGCTCCAATTCGGCGGTCAAATCTCTTCATCCGTCTGGTTCAAGAAAATCATAATCAATCCGATGCTACCGATAAACCGGAAAGCCGGCTCTTGCATGTTGTAGTCGCCAGCACGCCACATCTGATACCACTCGCCGCCAATCGTGGCGAAACCAATAAAGCAAAGCCCCAGAACCGAAGCAAGCCCACACACGGCCAGCGACTTTTCCCTATTGAATTCTTTCGCTGCGGCGTTGCAGGCGCGCCACAACCGCAAGGCGCCGATCATCGTCGCCAAGCCTCCCGAGAGTTCGATGCCGATGATGCCGAGATAAAAGGCGTGATGAAGGACGCTGGCGGCGATAGCCCGTCCGGCAAAGGGCCCGGGCGGGATCATGTCCATCGCCAGAATATGTTTCACCACATCGAAGTTGGTTTGATAATCGATAAGATTGTTGACCCCGACAAGCAGAAACAGAAAACCTGCCCCCGCCACGAGCGCGATTTTGACAATTCTAACGGGCCACATGTCGATCCTCCCCAGCGTCGGTCCCGGCATAGGCGTCTTCACAAGAGGAACCGAGTTGTAAAAGGGACAGGTTCACAATGAAACTATCCACAGGCCGGTTAGGAAAGAATCGCCCAAAATGATAGGCTAGACTCCAATAACTGAAAGTCGATTGGTCGGGGGGCCCTATGATCGATCTTTATTACTGGGCGACGCCAAATTGCCATAAAATCACAATCTTTCTCGAAGAGGCTGGACAACCCTACACACTGCGGCCTGTGGACATTGCGCGCGGGGACCAGTTCAAACCGGCTTTTCTGGACATCGCTCCCAACAATCGGATACCGGCGATTGTCGATCATGCGCCCGCCGACGGCGGCGCAGATATCACGATATTCGAATCGGGCGCGATTTTGCTTTACCTTGCCGAGAAGACCGGTTTTTTCCTTCCCGGGGATATGCGCCAGCGCCTGAAAGTTCTTCAATGGCTATTCTGGCAGGTGGGAGGCCTAGGGCCTATGGCGGGACAAAACCATCATTTTGGCCGCTACGCGCCCGCACGCATTCCCTACGCTATCGACCGCTATCGTAACGAGACAGCCCGTCTTTACGGCGTTCTTGATCGTGAGCTTGTCGGTAAGCCATATATCGCGGACCAGTATTCCATCGCGGACATTGCCTGTTATCCCTGGATCGCTCCCCATGCTGATCAAGGGCAGGATCTCGATGACTATCCACATCTGAAGCGATGGTTCGACTCCCTTCAGTCTCGCCCCGCCATCGCGCGCGCCTATGCGGCCGGCGATCCCTATGTTCGTCGGGGGCCAGATTTCAACGCCCTGGAGCGAGAGATACTTTTTGGACTCACGGCGAGCCGTCCGGTCTAGCGTCTGATTTTCATAACACCAAAAGAGACGGCCACACACATGTCGAATGACAGAATTTTCGCTGCTCAGGAAACCGCCAAGGCCTTGATTGAAGTCGAGGCGATCCTGGTCAACGCCAGAAAACCCTTCATCACCACGGCGGGCTGGGCGTCGCCGGTATACATCGACATGCGGAAAATCATCGCCTTTCCTCGACTGCGCCGGCGGTTGATCGATTTCGCGACGAAGACGATCGAGCGTGACATAGGTTATGAGTCCCTCGATATCGTCGCTGGCGGGGAAACCGCCGGCATACCCTTTGCAGCCTGGATCGCCGACAGGCTGATGCTCCCGATGCAATATGTCCGCAAAAAGCCGAAAGGCTTTGGCCGCAACGCCCGCGTCGAAGGACAATTACTCGATAGAGGTCGGACGCTGCTGGTCGAGGACCTCGCTACCGATGGCGGCTCGAAGAAAGACTTCGTTCAGGCGCTCAGGGAGTCTGGCCAAACTTGCAATCATGTCTTCGTTTTCTTTTTCTATGATATTTTCAGGGGCGCTCGCGAAGAACTGGCTGGGCTCGACATTCATTTGCATTACCTCGCAACCTGGCGCGACGTTCTGCTGGTGGCGCGGGAACATGGCTATTTTCCCGAGGACAGCTTGAACGAGATCGAGTCCTTCATCGCCGATCCGATCGCCTGGTCGGCGGCGCATGGCGGCGCGGATAAACCCAAAGCTAAAGAGGAACATCAGCGCTGATGACGGGGAGAGGATACCGCGTTGATGTTCGACCTGAACGCTAGACGACAGACATCAAACCTTGGTTGGAGACTCCTTTCCGCGGTTTACATAATCTTGACGTCAATCGTTACAACAGAAGCGGGTGAAGCTCCCCCTGGTTTCAGCCGTCTGGCTGATGTCGCGCCTGATATCGAACAGGACATGCGCTACGCCGGCCCCAATAATTTCACCGGCAATCCCGTTCCCGGTTATCACGCGCCAGACTGCTGGTTACGAACCGAGGCCGCACAGGCGATTGCCGCCGCACAGGCCGACGCGCAAAGACAGGGGTTCTCGCTGGTGGTGTATGACTGCTACCGTCCGCAACGCGCGGTCGAGGCCTTCGTACGCTGGTCCCGCAATCCCGATCAATCGACAAAAGCCGGCTATTATCCGCATATCGATAAACGCGCGCTGTTCGCTCGCGGCTATATCGCGCGGCGCTCGTCGCATTCAACCGGGCTCGCCGTCGACATTGGCGTGCCGGGTTGGGATTTCGGTTCACCTTTCGATTACTTCGACCGAAGCTCCTGGACACATACCCGCGTGACCCCGGAGGCTCGGCGGCATCGAGAGGCGCTGGTTAGTTTGATGCGGCGCTATGGCTTCATCAATTATCCGCGAGAATGGTGGCATTTCACCTATGGGGACGCCGACAGGGCGCCAATCCTAAACGCCGAAATCGATTAGGCGGCGACACCTATGCGTCCCGACATCCTCGCCCCCATGTTCGGTCGAGTTGCGGCCCTGCCCGGCGTTGGTCCGAAAACCGCGAAGCTCCTTGATCGCCTGCTGGCGCGTCCCGGCGCGGGCCCCAGTCATGAGGCGCGCGTGCTCGATCTGTTATTTCATTTGCCTGCAAATGTTATTGATCGCAGTCAACGGCCCACCATCGCAGCCGCGCCGCTTGAAACCATGGTTGTCGTCAAGGCGCGCGTGGTGGAGCACCGTCGTCCGCAGGGGCGCTATGCGAAAGCGCCGTTTCGCGTGTTGGTGGAAGACGAGACAGGCGACATCGAACTGGTGTTTTTCCTGGCCAATCCCGACTGGATCGAACGCAGCCTGCCCATCGGCGCAATGCGCTGGATATCGGGTCGTATCGAACTTTACGACGGACGCCGTCAAATGGTGCATCCCGACCGAGTGCTGGACGAGGCTGGTCTGGCGAAACTTCCGCCATTTGAAGCGGTGTATGGGCTGACCGAGGGACTTCAGGCGCGATATCTGTTGCGAGCGACCGAAGCGGCCCTGGAGAGAGTCCCTGTCCTGCCCGAATGGCAGGAACCCAGCGTGCTCGCCGCCAACAAACTCCCGGATTTTCTGGAAGCGCTGCGTCTTGCGCATCGACCGGACAGCGCTAAAGCGTTGTCGCCGCAACACCCTGCGCGCCAACGTTTGGCGCTCGACGAATTGCTGGCGAGTCAGCTCGCCCTGCGGCTTGTGCGGGCGCGCATGCGGCGGCCGCCGGGCCGGGAAAACGTCGGCGACGGGCGACTTACATCGGCTATCGAGGCGTCCCTGCCCTTCCGGCTCACCGGCGCGCAAAGCCGAGCTCTGGCCGATATTCGCGCCGATATGGCCTCGGACAAGAGAATGCTTCGGCTTGTGCAGGGCGATGTCGGCTCCGGTAAAACCATTGTCGCGGCTCTTGCCATGGCGATCGTTGTCGAATGCGGACGACAGGCGGCGTTGATGGCGCCGACGGAAATACTCGCCCGACAACATTACGACCGTCTCGAACCGATCCTTGGTCCTCTGGGGTTGCGCGTCGCCCTGCTCACAGGCCGTCTCAAACCCGCCGCACGCAAGGCGGCGCATTCCGAAATCGCCAGCGGCGATGTGGATATTGTTGTCGGCACCCATGCGCTGGTGCAGGGAGACCTCGCCTTTCATGATCTCGGCATTGCCGTCGTCGACGAGCAACATCGTTTCGGCGTACAACAACGTCTGGCGCTCGGCGCCAAGGGCGACGCAGTCGATACCCTCGTAATGACGGCGACGCCGATCCCCCGCACGCTGGCGCTAACCGCCTTCGGCGATATGGACTCCTCCGCGCTCGATGAAAAACCGCCGGGCCGTAAGCCGATCTCGACGCGCGCCCTGCCCGCCTCAAGGATCGGCGAGATTGTCGCTGGCCTTCAAAGAGCGCTGATCCAGGGAGCCCGCGCCTATTGGGTGTGTCCGCTGGTCGAGGAAAACGAGGACCTCGACCTCGCCGCCGCTGAGGATCGCGCGGCCGATCTGCGGCATTATTTTGGCGACAGGGTGGGACTCATCCACGGGCGGATGAAAGGGCCGGAAAAGGACGCCGCCATGGAGGCCTTCCAGCGCGGGGATACGCAGATCCTTGTGGCCACGACCGTCATCGAAGTTGGCGTTGATGTGCCGGAGGCGACGATCATGGTGATCGAGCATGCCGAACGTTTCGGTCTGGCTCAACTCCATCAGTTACGGGGTCGCGTGGGTCGCGGTTCTGGGCAGTCAAGCTGTCTTCTACTGTACAAGGGGCCGCTGAGCGAGATGGCCAGGGCGCGTTTGATGACTTTACGCCAGACAGAAGATGGTTTCCGTCTGGCGGAAGAAGATTTACGTCTGCGTGGCGAGGGCGAAATTCTTGGCACGCGTCAGGCGGGGCTTCCGGCGTTTCGGCTCGCGGACATCCTCGCGCATGCGCGCCTTCTTGCGATTGCGCGCGACGACGCTGAACTGATCTTGCGTCGTGATCCCGATCTTAAAAGCGGCCGGGGAGAAGCCTTGCGGGCTCTGCTTTATCTTTTTGAGCGCGACGAGGCGATCCGTCTGCTGCGGGCTGGATGATTCTGCTCTTACCGGGAGCGTAAAACGCGGGGCAATCGACGAATCTCTGCGGCGGCCTCGGCCCTGGCTCGCGCCAGTTCGTATCGCTGCTGAGCGTCGAGCCAGCTCTCCGGCGTCTCGTCGAACCAGTGGCCCAGGCGCAGGGCTGTGTCCGCGGTCACTCCCCTCTGACCATTGATGATCGCCGTAACCCGGTTAACCGGCACACGAATGTCGCGAGCGAGATCGGATGCTGTCTTGCCATATGCGCGCAATTTAGCAGCCAACAGTTTTCCAGGATGGGTGTGACCCTGCGCCGCCACAACAACATGTTGGGAAACGGCCGATGGCGCATACGCAGGCGCCTGAGCTTGTATGATGGAATTTACGGACTTGGATTTATGCGGGCCCCGTCGCGCGCGAAGCGGCGTCTCTCTGGAATTTTCAGATTTTTTTTCTTTGCTCGGCGTCGGCAAAGGATCAGACTTAGCGAAGGACCCCTCAAGGAAAAGTTTGGTGAGGGCGTCGCGATAGGCGCTCATGCTTGCCTCCCGTGGACGAAAGAGATGTCCCAGCCTACGCAGGTCCTGTGGCGCTAGGCGGCCCCCGCTTTACCGCGTTCCCATCCCTCACGGGTCAGGGCGATGAAGTCATCAAGGTTACCCGCATGAATGGCGTTACGCAAACCCTCCATCAGAAATTGGTAATAGGCGACATTAACTTGCGTCAGCAACATCATGCCAAGGATTTCACCCGCCTTCACCAGATGGTGCAGATAGGCGCGGGAGTAATCGCGGGCCGCCGGGCAATCCGACTCTGGATCAAGCGGATTGATATCCTCGGCGTGTCGAGCGTTTTTCATATTAAGCGCGCCAAATCGCGTGTAGGCCAGTCCATGGCGTCCGGCGCGGGTCGGCATGACGCAATCGAACATGTCGATCCCTCGCGCAACGGCTTTCATAAGATCGTCCGGCGTGCCGACGCCCATCAAATAACGTGGTTTGTGCGCGGGTAGATGAGGGAGCGTCGCGTCGAGCATGTCCAGCATGACCTCCTGTGGTTCGCCAACGGCTAGGCCGCCGACAGCGAGGCCATGAAAATCCATATCCGCCAGAATTTTCGCGCTCTCGATGCGCAACGGCTTCGAGGCCCCGCCCTGAACAATGCCGAATACGCCCCGCCCCGGCCTCTCTCGAAACGCCTTGCGAGACCGCTCGGCCCAGCGCAAGGACAGACGCATCGCCCGCGCCGCCTCCTCCTCCGAACACGGCAGCCGCACGCATTCGTCAAACTGCATTTGTATGTCGGCGCCTAAAAGATCCTGAATCTCCATTGAGCGCTCGGGCGTCAAATGATGCTTCGAGCCATCGATATGAGACTGAAAGGTGACGCCCTCCTCGTTAAGCTTGCGCAATTTCGAAAGCGACATCACCTGGAAGCCGCCGGAATCTGTCAGGATCGGATAGGGCCAACGCATGAACCGATGAAGTCCCCCGAGACGAGCGATACGCTCGGCGCCGGGCCGTAGCATAAGATGATAGACATTCCCGAGAATAATATCGGCCCCGGCGGCGCGCACATCATGAGCGAACATCGCCTTGACTGTCGCCGCCGTGCCTACCGGCATGAAGGCGGGGGTGCGCACGACGCCGCGCGGCGTTCGGATTTCGCCTTTTCGCGCTGCGTTGTCCGTCGCCTGAAGGATAAAGGAGAAATCCGGATTCATACCTTTTCTCTCGAGCCGGGCGAGGCGATTTTGACGATTTTATAGTGACCGCTATCGTGAGCGTTGAACCATATCGTGAATAAGGAACCGACGCGCATTTCCGTATCGCGTAAATCGGTGCGCCATTCATCAGGGCCTGCCGTCCCGAAATCGATGTAGCCATCGCGCCTGAGGATAAACGGCCGCGTCCCGCGCCCGTTGAGATCGAACGCTCCGAAAAGATCCCAGACGGCCCCGCAGCGCCCTTCCTTCAGCCGCAAATCGAGAGTCATCGGCGCTTCGGTTGGATCGTCGCGCCACAGCGCCAAAATGCGCACATCGCCATCAGTTATCATGGTTGCGCCCGCGACAACAGGCAGGCGTCTCCATAGGAGTAAAAGCGGTAATCTTTCGCGATAGCATGGGCATAGGCCGATTTCATCCGATCGACCCCTGAGAATGCGCAGACCAGCATGAACAAGGTGGAGCGCGGCAAATGGAAATTGGTGAGCAAAAGGTCAACCGCGCGGAAATTATAACCCGGCGTGATGAAGATATCCGTCCGCTCCGCAAAGGGATTGATCTTGCCGTTTGGTCTGGCGGCGCTCTCCAGGGTCCGTAACACAGTCGTCCCCACTGCGACGATCCGGCCGCCATGGTCTCGGACAGCATTCAACGCCTGCGCCGTATCAGGCTCGATACGGGCAAACTCCTCATGCATTTTATGGGTCTCGGTGTCCTCGGCCTTGACGGGCAGAAAGGTGCCTGCTCCGACATGAAGGGTCACACGATGAAATCCGACGCCCATGGCTTCGATACGCGAGATCAGTTCGGGCGTGAAATGAAGGCCGGCGGTCGGCGCCGCCACCGCGCCAGGCTCGCGGGCGTAGACCGTTTGGTAATCTGCTTCGTCCCCGGCGTCGGCAGGACGCTTTCCGGCGATGTAGGGCGGCAAGGGCATCGCGCCGATGGCTTCAATCGCTGCGTCAAGAGCTTCGCCAGACAGGGCGAACTCCAGCATGATTTCGCCGGCGCTTCCCCTGTCGACAACTTTCGCGACAAGGACGGCGTCGCCAAAATGAATGAGATCGCCGATGTGGATTTTCTTGGCGGGCCGCATCAGCGCCCGCCAGCGGTTGGAGTCCAGCCGCTCAATCAACGTCGCTTCGACTTGTGCGACAAGATTGTCGCGCAAGCGTCGACCGGACAGACGCGCATGAATAACGCGCGTGTCATTAACGACGAGCGCATCACCCGGCTGGAGATAGTCCGTCAAGTCGCGAACGACCCTGTCGACAAAATCGCCGGAGGGCGGCGCCACAAGCAGACGGGCGCTGTCACGCGGATGGACAGGTCGCAGGGCGATCCGTTCCGGCGGCAGTTCGAAATCGAAAAGATCGACGCGCATAATCCGGTCTCAACCGCAAAATGGCCGGGCGAGCCCGGCCATTTGTCAATTTACTGGCGAACGTAGTCTAACCGAGCGTCGCCTTAATGATTTTGTCGGGATTGCTCACCGGCTCGCCACGCTTGATTTGATCGATGTTTTCCATACCCGAGATCACTTCGCCCCACACCGTGTATTGCCTGTTCAGGAAAGGCGTGTCGTCGAAGCAGATGAAAAACTGTGAATTGGCGGTATCGGGATGAGAGGCGCGGGCCATAGAGCAGGTTCCGCGCACATGCGGCTGGGCGTTGAACTCGGCCTTGAGGTTATCGTATTTCGAGCCGCCGGTGCCGGTGCCGCGCGGACAACCGGTCTGGGCCATGAAGCCCTCGATCACCCGGTGAAAGACAATGCCGTCGTAAAAGCCCTCTGAAACGAGTTTCTTGATCCGGGCGACATGATTGGGCGCGAGATCGGCGCGGAATTTGATGACGACCGGTCCCTGGGTCGTCTCAAGCGTCATAGTATCGGCGACATCGGTCATAGTGACTCCAGTTCATGAGAGTAAAGGCGCCAGGCGGACAAGAGGCGCGGAGCCCGCATTTCTGCGATCAGCTATTGTCGCCTGCAACGCGCATCTTGATGATCTTGTCGGGATCGGCGACCTTGCCGTTATCAGACTTATCGCCCTTCTTAATCTTGTCGACGATATCCATGCCGGAGACGACCTCGCCAAACACCGTGTATTTTCCGTTCAACTGCGGCTGATCCGCGAAGCAGATGAAGAACTGTGAATTGGCGGAGTCCTTGTCGCCTGGATCCCGCGCCATGCCCAGCGCGCCGCGCTTGAATGGCGTATCGCTGAACTCGGCCTTGAGGTCGAGATACCTCGATCCGCTCATGCCGGTGCCTGTCGGATCGCCCGCCTGGGCCATGAAACCATCGATCACACGATGGAAAACAATGCCGTCATAGAAATGCTCCCTGGCGAGCTTTTCGATGCGCTCGACGTGTTTGGGCGCGATATCCGGACGCAATTTGATGGTGACTCGGCCGTCCTTGGTGTCGAGGTAGAGCGTGTGTTCGTCCTCGGCGCGAACGAGCGACGCTGCGCCAAGCGCAAAGAAGAAAGCCACAGCGGCGAGAGCGAAACGACGATTGAAGTTCATACAGCCTCCCATTGGCTATGTCTCGCGCCCTTGCCGGGCGCGTTGCAGGGCCTCGACGGAAGCGGGCGGCGCAAAGGCCGACACGTCGCCGCCGAGCGCCGAGATTTGTCTCACCAGCGTGCCGCTGATGTGACGCAGACCCGGCGAAGCGGGCAGAAAGACCGTTTTAATCTCCGGCTCCATGACGCCGTTCATGCCCGCCATCTGCATCTCATAATCGAAATCGGTGGCGTCGCGCAAACCGCGGAGGATGGCGCAGGCGCCGGCGGCGCGCGCCGCCTCCACTGCCAAGCCATCGAAACCAATGACCTCTATGGTCGCCGGAAAAGCCCCGCAGGCCTCTTCGATTATGCTGCGACGCGCCTCGAAGCTCAGCCACGGGGTTTTGCCCGGATGGACGCCTATGGCGACAACCACCCGGTCGAACAGCGCAGCGCCCTGACGGATGACGTCGAGGTGGCCATTGGTCAGTGGATCAAAGGTGCCTGAATACAGGGCGGAGCGAGTCATTCGACTTTTATAGGCGATTTCGCCCGCCGCTCATACCCGGCGGATAAATCTGCGTCAGTTGAGGGCGCAGCGCGTTTATGCATACGGAAGAAGCGCGGCATCGGATCGATTTGGCGAGAATGAGATAATCATTGCAAACGCCTCGCCAAAATCCGACATAATCGAGGCGAACAATCGCCTAGAAACGAATCGTCGGGCTTGACCCTGCATCGGACGCCCGGAGAGAATTTGGCAGAATTCATGCACCCATTCATGCACCCATTGACGCGTCGACGTCTTTTGCGCGCCAGCATGATCGGGGCCGCAGCCGGTTTCGCCTCCCCGGCGCCGGGCAAGGTCGGAGCCCAGCCGGTCGCCAGGGCGCCCGCGCCCGGCGAGATCGAAAGCCATGGCCTCTCAACGTTCGGCGACCTCGCCGAGCCCCCCGATTTCAAGCATTTTAGCTACGTCAACCCGAACGCGCCGAAGGGGGGGACGCTGGCGCTGTCTCCGCCAAGTCCAACCTTCGACACTTTCAACGCCTATGTTTTGCGCGGCAATCCGGCCACTGGCATGTCGCTCGTCTTCGACACGCTGATGAACCAAAGTCTGGATGAGCGTGACGCCTATTATGGTCTTGTGGCTCGCAAGGTACGGATTTCCGACGACAAATTGACCTATACCTACTTCCTGCGGCCAGAAGCGCGGTTTCACGACGGCTCTCCGCTGACCGCGCGCGACGCGGCTTTCTCGCTCAATATTTTGAAAGCAAAGGGCCATCCTGTCATTAGCCAAATGCTTCGCGATCTCGTCAGCGCAGAGGCGGTCGCCGATGATGTGCTGATCTGTCGTTTTGCGCCCGGACGTTCTCGCGATCTGCCGCTGACCGTAGCCAACCAGCCGATATTCTCCCGCGCCTATTACGAGACGCGCGATTTCGAGGCGACAACGCTAGAGCCGCCGCTCGGCTCCGGACCCTACAAGGTCGGAACCTTCGAACAGGGGCATTTCATCGCCTTCAGCCGCGTTAAGGACTACTGGGCGAAGGATTTGCCGATCGCCATCGGTCAAGGTAATTTCGATGTCATCCGCTTCGAATATTTTGGCGATAGCCAGGTCGCCTTCGAGGCCTTCAAGGCCGGCGCCTTCACCGAGCGGGAGGAGAACATCGCCCGCGTCTGGGCCACTGGCTATGAATTTCCCGCCGCCCGCGATGGCCGCGTCAAACGCGCCATCGCCCCCAACAATAATATCCCGAGCATTCAGGGCTGGGTCTTCAACACCCGTCGCAAGATATTCAGAGACCCCCGCATCCGCGAGGCGATCGGTTACGCCTTCGATTTCGAATGGACGAGCCGCAATCTGATGTACGACGCCTACAGGCGGATTTCTTCCTATTTTGAAAACTCGGAACTGGCCGCCACGGGCCTGCCGGGCGATGCAGAAAAAGCGCTTCTCGATCCATGGCGCGATCAACTGCCGCCAGAAGTGTTTGGCGAGCCCTACATGTCGCCGGTCTCGGACGGCTCCGGTCAGGATCGCGCCTTACTGAAAAAAGCCAACGATCTGCTCACCGCAGCCGGCTGTCAGCGCCGCGACGGCCAGCTCTATCTGCCGGATGGCGCGCCGCTGTCCTTCGAATTTCTCGACAACTCGAACACCTTCGAGCGGCACACCCAACCCTTCATCAAAAATCTGAAATTGCTCGGCGTAAGCGCGCACATGCGCGTTGTTGACGCGGCGCAATACAAGAAACGTCTGGAAGATTTCGATTTCGACATCGTTCACGACGTCCTGATCATGGCATGGAGCCCCGGCGAGGAGTTGCGCGCCTATTTCGACTCCAGCACAGCTGATGTGAACGGAACCCGCAATCTTCCCGGCATTCGTCATCCGGCGATTGACGCGCTGGTCGACTGCGCCCTGAAAGCCAAGACTCGGGAAGAACTTGTCGCCTGTTGCCGGGCGCTCGACCGGGTGCTGAGGAGCCAGCATTACTGGGTGCCGCACTGGTATAATCCGGTTCATCGCTACGCCTACTGGGATCTGTTCGGTCAACCGGGGCGTATGCCGAAATTTGACACCGGCGTATTGTGGACGTGGTGGTGGGACGAGGCGAAAGCCAAAAAGATCAAATTTACGGGACGCTGACGACAGGACGCCGACATATGGGAGCCTATATCGCCCGCCGATTATTGCTCATGATCCCGACGATCCTCGGAATCATGCTGATCTCATTTGTCATCGTACAATTTGCGCCAGGCGGTCCAGTCGAGCGGATCATCGCGCAATTGCAGGGTTTCGATGTTGGCGCGTCGGGTCGTTTCTCGGGCGGCGGCGGCGACGTCGGTCAGGGGGCGGCGAGCCAAACCGGGCCGATGGCGGCCGAAACCGCCACCAGGTATCGCGGCGCGCAGGGACTCGATCCGAAGTTCATTGCCGAACTGGAAAAACAATTCGGTTTCGACAAGCCGGCATGGGAGCGCTTCCTGCTCATGATCAAGAACTACGCCATGTTCGATTTCGGCAAGAGCTACTTTCGGGATGAAAGCGTATTGGCTTTAATTTCCGAACGTCTTCCCGTCTCCATGTCGCTTGGTTTGTGGATGACGCTCATCTCCTACTCGATCTCGATACCGCTCGGCGTCGCCAAGGCGGTCAGAGATGGCGAGAGATTCGACCTCTGGACCTCCAACCTGATCATCATCGGCTATGCAATCCCGAGCTTTCTTTTCGCCATGCTGCTGATCGTGCTCTTCGCCGGCGGTTCTTTCTGGCAAATTTTTCCGCTGCGCGGGCTGACATCGGATAATTTCGATCAACTCTCGTTGATCGGCAAGATTCTGGATTATCTCTGGCATATCGTTCTGCCTGTGAGCGCCTTGACGCTTGGGGCCTTCGCCACCCAGACGTTCCTGACCAAAAACTCCTTTCTTGACGAGATCCGCAAACAATATGTCCAGACGGCGCGCATGAAGGGGCTGACCGAACGCCGGGTTCTCTATGGCCACGTGTTTCGCAACGCCATGCTCATCGTCATCGCCGGATTTCCCGGCGCTTTTGTCCACGCCTTTTTCACGGGATCGGTGCTGATTGAAACGATCTTTTCACTCGATGGCCTCGGCTATCTGTCGTTCGAAAGCATCGTCAATCGCGACTATCCGGTTGTATTTGCAAGCCTGTATATTTTCGCACTGCTCGGCCTCGTGGTGAATTTGATCTCAGACCTCACCTACACCTG
The DNA here is from genome assembly GCA_040399965.1 of Methylocystis sp. Lineage (GTDB taxonomy): Bacteria > Pseudomonadota > Alphaproteobacteria > Rhizobiales > Beijerinckiaceae > Methylocystis. Next base: position 26,325 of record JBBARD010000016.1, read on the forward strand.
GATCGATCCCCGCATCGATTTCGAAACCCGGGAGGTTTGACCATGAGCGTCATGCTAGACGGCGCGGCTCCGCTTGCGCCGCCGATTTCTCGCAGCGGCTGGTTGCAGTTGACTCCTCTCGACCGCAGACGTCTCGTGAATTTCAAGGCGAACCGTCGCGGCTACTGGTCTTTCTGGCTTTTCACGATCCTTTTCGTCATGTCGTTGTTATCGAATATCCTCGCTAACGATCGCCCCATCCTTGCTTGGTACAAGGGCGAATTGCTGTTTCCCGCCTTCGTGAATTATCCCGAGGAGAAATTCGGCGGTTTTCTGGCCCGAACCGATTACCGCGATCCGGTGATCGAGAGCGAGATCAATACGCATGGCTGGATGCTCTGGCCGCCGGTGCATTTCTCCTACGACACCCACAATCTGGCGCTGCCCACGCCGGCGCCCTCGCCCCCGACCTGGATGCTCAGCAAGGCGCAATGCGAGATCGCCGCAGCGAAAACCCTACGTCCAGGCCAACCCAATCATGGCTGCGCCGACATTGAATGGAATTGGCTTGGCACCGACGATCAGGGCCGCGATGTCGTTGCAAGATTGCTCTATGGTTTCCGCATCTCGGTGCTCTTCGGCCTGATCCTTGCGACAATCTCCTCCATTGTCGGCGTCGCCGCCGGCGCCGTACAGGGATACTTCGGCGGACGTGTCGATCTTGTGCTCCAGCGTTTCATCGAAATCTGGTCGTCCCTGCCTCAGCTTTACCTGTTAATCATCATCTCTTCCTTTCTGACACCAGGTTTTTTCGTGCTGCTCGGCATACTTCTGCTTTTCTCATGGGTATCGCTCGTGCATGTGGTGCGGGCGGAGTTTCTGCGAGCGCGAAATTTCGAATATGTCAACGCTGCGCGTGCGCTGGGACAGAGTAATTTTCGCATCATCACACAACACCTCCTGCCCAACGCGACGGTCGCGACCCTGACTTTCCTGCCCTTTATTCTCAATTCGTCCATCACCACCCTGACATCGCTTGATTTTCTTGGATTCGGCCTGCCGCCGGGCTCGCCCTCGCTTGGAGAATTACTTTTGCAGGGCAAGTCCAACCTTCAGGCGCCCTGGCTTGGACTGACCGGCTTCATCATCATCGCGCTGATGCTCTCACTGCTTGTCTTCATCGGTGAGGCGGTCCGCGACGCTTTCGATCCGAGAAAGAATTTCGGATGACGAATATGACGGAAACGCCGCTTCTCGACGTGCGCGATCTAAGCGTCGCCTTTCGGCAAGGCGGCCGCGAGACGCGCGCCGTCGATCAGGTCTCTTTTTCGGTCGCGCGCGGCAAGACTCTGGCCCTTGTCGGCGAGTCCGGCTCCGGCAAATCTATCAGCGCGCTGTCCATCGTCCGCCTGCTGCCGCCCGGCGCACAGGTCAGCGGCGAGGCTCGGTTCGACGGACAAAACATGCTCACCGTCGATGATGCAAAGCTCCGCGCTGTGCGTGGAGCCCGCATCACTATGGTTTTTCAGGAGCCGATGACCTCGCTCAACCCGCTCCAGACGATCGAAAGGCAGATCGCGGAAATTCTCGAACTGCATGGCTTGAGCGACGCCAACGCCCGAAGAATCCGCGTCGTCGAACTGTTAACGGAAGTCGGCATTCCCAATCCCTCAGCCCGGCTCGGGGCCTATCCGCACCAACTCTCCGGCGGCCAGCGACAGCGCGTGATGATCGCCATGGCGCTCGCCAACAAGCCCGATCTTCTGATCGCCGACGAGCCGACGACTGCGCTCGACGTCACGGTTCAGGCCCAAATTCTCGCCCTGCTGGAGCGTTTGCAGCGCACCTATGGCATGGCGATGCTGTTCATCACCCATGATCTGGGACTCGTGCGCCGCTTCGCCGACACCGTCTGCGTGATGCAAAAAGGCAAGGTCATCGAGACTGGAGATGTCGAAACCGTATTTTCGGCGCCCAGCCATCCCTACACCCGCGCGTTGCTCTCCGCTGAACCGAAGGGCGATCCAATCGTCAGCGACGAGACTGCGCCGGTGGTTGTTTCCGCCGAAAATCTGCGCGTCTGGTTTCCGATAAAGGCCGGTTTTATGCGTCGCACCGTCGATCATGTGAAAGCGGTCGACGGGGTCTCTCTCATCATTAGAGAGGGCGCAACGGTGGGCGTCGTCGGCGAATCCGGCTCCGGGAAAACCACGCTGGCGCTGGCGCTTTTGCGTCTCATTCGCTCGGAAGGTCCGATTGTTTTCCTTGGCAATCGCATCGACGGCAAGAGCGTCGCCGACATGCGCCCGCTACGACGCGATATGCAAATCGTTTTTCAGGATCCCTATGGTTCGCTGTCGCCGCGCATGTCGGTGGCCGAGATTGTCGCCGAGGGCCTCACTGTCCAGCGTCCCGAGCTCACGCTGGACGAACGTCGCGAGATCGTCGCGCAGGCGTTGACGGAAACGGGCCTCGATCCCGCAACCATGGATCGTTATCCGCATGAATTTTCCGGCGGCCAAAGACAGCGCATCGCCATCGCCCGCGCCATCGTGCTGGAGCCAAAATTCGTGGTTCTCGACGAACCGACCTCGGCGCTCGACATGTCCGTTCAGGCGCAGATCATTGACCTTCTCCGCGATTTGCAACGCCGTCGCGCCCTGGCCTATCTCTTCATCAGTCACGATCTGCGCGTGGTTAAGGCGCTGGCGGCGCATCTCATTGTCATGCGACATGGCAAGGTCGTTGAGGAAGGTCCTGCAACGCAGGTTTTTGATCATCCGCAACAAGAATACACACGCGCGCTCTTCGCCGCCGCCTTTCGCAATCAGGTCGAGTCTCTCTCGTGAACGAAGCCGCTCGCCAATCGGCGACGATCATCGGCGCGCGGTGTCCTTTTTCCCAAATTGATCTCGCTATCATTTTCGACGACGATCTCTGCGGGCTCGTCGAGATCATGGCTGTTAACGATCGTATCGCTTATGGCGAGCTGCCGGGATTTCCGATTGGCGCCGGCGTCGAAAACGGAGTCGTCGTGATCGGCGAGATTGATGAAGCCCCGGTTCTGATGCTTCAGGGCGTCGCCACCTTTTATGAAACCGGCGATCCGGGCCTGATGTCCGGGCCGATGGAAACGCTCTCCCTGCTCGGGGTCGGCGCCGTATTGATGATCGGCCCCGGACACTCCGTGAATCCCGAGTTGCAGTCGGGAAACTTTATCGTCATCGCAGATCACATTAACATCACAGGATTTGATCCACTCATCGGACAAACCGACGGCGTTCTCGATTTGACCGAGGCTTACGACAAGCGTCTGATGCGACGTCTCAAGTTCGCCGCAACCACCGCCGTCATGCCCATGATCGAAGGCGTTATGATGTGGTTTTCAGGCCCAAGCTATCAAACGCCCGCCGAAGCGCGCATGGCGCGCAAGCTTGGCGCTGACGTAATCGGCTGGACAATCGCGCCGGAAGCGATTCTGGCGCGCAGATGTGGTTTGCCATTCGCGGGGATCGCGCTGGTGACGTCCTTTGCGGCAGGCTACACCGGCGGCAAACCCTCGCCGGAACAAACGTCGACGGCGCTGGCCGCCAATATCGGCGCACTCAAACGCCTGTTGAAAGCTTTTGTTCGCGCAGGTTAGTGCGCGTTCCGCCGAAGTGGAAACCGGTTCGGCGCAAGAAAGCGCTTCAAACGCGACAGGATGACAAACGCCGGACGCCAGTGATATCGCCCGCGCCCGCAGCGAGATTGCGCTCCCGAACCTGAGCCAGCGGTTCGCTCGAGACCAGCATGTGAGTTCCATTGGCGTGCAACAACGTATCGGCGTCGCGCATAATCCCGACATGACCTTTCCAGAAAACCAGATCGCCGCGTCGGAGCGGCGCATCTGGCGATAGGACATGGCCAAGTCCCACAGCCTGCATATCGCTGTCTCTCGGCGCATTGATGCCGCTGGCGAGCAGCGAGACTTGCACCAGACCGGAACAATCGACGCCCAGCGAGGATTTGCCGCCCCATAAATATGGGGCGCCGAGCAGCGTTTCCGCCACGGCGACGAAATCCGTCGCCAGTCTATCCAGCGGCGCCAGATGCGCGCGCCATATGAAACCCTGCTCCGGCGTCACCAGAAAATCGTCGCGGTCATCGATGATCGTGACATCGCCGCCCAATGGAGCCGCGGCGATGGGCGGCAACTTGATGCTGGGACCCGGATAGATGAAGGTGCGCGCCACCGCGATGCGGTGCGTCGGCGGGTCATTGCGGCTCCACAACGCATTCAGCGCAACCCAGCCGACATAATTGTCACGCGCCGCCTGCACCCATCCCCAGCCCTCCTCCTCGTCGTAGAGGGTGACGCGCTCGCCGTAGAGAAGCTGGGTATCGACCCCGCAGTCTGGACGCGGCTCGCGTCGCATATCGATCACGCCCTCGCGCACCTGAAAGATAGCGCCCTCGACATACCGCGGCGCGGCGATCCGATCCCTGAGATGAGCGGCGGCGAGATCGGCGCGCGCCGGCGTCACGCGACGATCGTAAGTCTCGCTCACGCCGTGATCCCTCTCTCTTGCGCCCGTCGCTCGATCAGATCGTAGAGGAGGCGCGCCGCCTGGATTTCTCCGCCTTCGGGCCGACCGGGCTTGGCGGACGGCGTCCAGCAATAGCAATCGAAATGCGCCCAGCGCACGGGGTCGCTGACAAAACGGCGCAGGAACAACGCCGCGACGATGGAGCCTGCGAAGGGGCCGCTGGCGGTGCTGACAAGATCGGAAATCTTGCCTTCGAGCCCCTTGTCGTAGGCGTCCCAAAGCGGCAAACGCCACACCGGATCGTGGACGCTGCGCCCCTGAGCGGCGATGTCGTCGGCAAGCGTGTCGCAGGCGGTGTAAAAGGGCGGCAGATCCGGGCCAAGCGCAACCCGCGCTGCGCCGGTGAGCGTTGCAAAATCGAAGAGGAGATCAGGCGCGTCTTCGCAGGCCAGCGCCAGCGCGTCGGCGAGGATCAATCGACCCTCGGCGTCGGTGTCGCCGATCTCGACCGAAAGCCCCTTGCGGCTGGGATAGACGTCGCCGGGTCGAAAGGCGTTGGCTGAAATCGAATTTTCGACGATTGGCAGCAAGACGCGCAGCCTGACCGACGCGCCGGAGTCCATCAACATGGACGCCAGCGCCAACGCCACCGCCGCGCCGCCCATGTCTTTCTTCATCAACTGCATGGCGGAGGCAGGCTTGATGTCGAGACCGCCGCTGTCGAAACACACGCCCTTTCCGACCAGCGTCACCTTGAGGCCGTCCCGCGGCCCGTGACTGAAATCGACCAGACGCGGGGCCTGCGCAGCGGCGCGGCCAACGGCGTGAATAAGCGGGAAGTTTTCGGTGAGCAGCGCCTCGCCGACAATGGTGCGGCAGCTTGCGCCGTATCTGGCGGCAAGGGCCTGCGCGGCTTCCGCAAGCGCTTCGGGCCCCATGTCGTTGGCCGGCGTGTTGACGAGATCGCGACCGAAGGCGACCGCGCCGGCGATTCGCTCGATGCGCGCGCGGTCGACTCCCTGCGGTGCGCACAGACGCGGCTTTTCTTTTTTCGCCGGGACGTAGCGCGTGAAGGAATAGGAGGAGAGCAGAAAAGCCAGGGCCGCCTGCGCCGGATCGGCGACGCCAGCGCCAAGTCGGTAAAGCCCTTTTGGCAAGCCACCCGCCAGCTTGCCGGCAAGGAACGGATCCCGACTTTTGGCGGCGGGGGTCTCAACTCCAAAAAAGACGCGCGGCGTAACGCCGGCGCCGCCCGGAATGATCAAAAGGCCGCCGGGTCGGGCCTCGAAACCGGCGGCGTCGGCGAGAGCTGCGACATCTGCGCCGGCGGCGGCGCGAGCCTGAGGCCAGCTCTCTGAATCGACGAAATCAATCGCCGTAGCCTCGGGCGACCAGTCTTCAAGCTTCGACGTCATGCGTCCTCGCGGTTTGCGTCTCGGTGCAGGCGAATCTTGTTCAATCAATGCGCCCCCTGCGTCCATGAGGGCAAGAGGGCGGAAACGGAAGCGGCGAATGAAGGAGGATCGAAACGCTATTTACCATTGGTTAAGCTTAAGAAATTATTGCTTAGCTTATGATAGATTCGTGCAAAAATGACGCATCCGCCTGCCGCCGGCCCGGCGCCGCCGCCCTGCTGATCGTGTTTATTGCCGCAGGGATCGGCCTCCCATTGGGCGGCTGCAAGACTGCCCTCCCCGATATTTCCGGGGCTATGGGCGGTCTTTCGGCCCCAGCCGCGCCGCCTAAGGATGAAGTCTCGTTGCGACGTTTCACAGAAGATTGGGGACGCCGCTACGACGCCAATCGCTCGGATAAGAATACGGCCCTGACCTATGCAAGGGGGCTTCATGCGCTGGGTCAGAACGCTCAGGAGGTGGCGGTTCTGCAGGGCCTCGCCATCCAAAATCCTGAGGATATGCAGGTGCTCGCCGCCTATGGCAAGGCGCTTGCCGACGCAGGTCAACTCAAGCAGGCGGAGGAAATATTAACCCGCGCCCATACGCCCGAACGGCCGGACTGGTCGGTGCTATCGGCCCAGGGCTCCATCGCCGATCAGCTTGGCGACCACGACGCGGCCCGCGGCTATTACGAAACGGCGTTAAAAATCCAGCCCAACGATCCCAGGGTGCTCTCCAATCTTGGGCTTTCCTACGCTTTATCGCGTCAATTGCCGAAAGCTGAGGAAACGCTGCGTCTCGCCGCCGGCCAGCCGGGAGCCGACGAACGGGTGCGGCAAAATTTAGCGCTGGTGCTCGGCCTCCAGGGCAAATTCGCAGAGGCGGAAGAGCTCCTGCGCCGCGACCTGTCGCCGGAGGACGCCGCCGCGAATATCGCATCGATCCGCGAGATGATCGCGCAATCAGACGCCTGGCGCGACATACAGGCCGGCGCGGCGAAGTCCGGCAGACGAGCGCCTTGACCTCAAAGATCGGCCGATCAGGGCCGGACAATTTCGAATTAATCTTAAACTTGACATTAGAGTCGTCGGCGTCAAGGGATTATCCTGGCCAATTCATGAGGGGACCAATGCTCTTTCTTCGCAGCATGATGTTTCTGGCCAGCGTCGCTCTGGCGCTGTCGACGCCTGTCCGCGCCCAAACCGGCGGCGCAGCCAAACCCGCCCAGATTGATCGCAACGGCGTGCTGATCCTGGTGCGCTCCACCCTTCTGGCGCTTGATCACGCCAACAAGACCGGCAACTATACAGTCCTGCGGGACCTCGGATCTCCTCAATTCCAGTCGAATTCGGACGCGCGGCTGGGAGAAATCTTCGCCCAGCTCCGTCGTGACAGGCTTGATCTTGCAGGAGTCGCCGTTCTCGATCCGCAACTGACGCTCATGCCGCAAATCGAGCCTAGCGGCATGATGCATATGAGAGGTTTTTTCCCCTCCGCGCCGACGCAAGTGAATTTTGAATTGCTCTACGCGCCGGTGAACGGACAATGGCTGCTATTCGGCCTTTCGGTGGGGCTCGGATCGTCCGCGCCCGTAGCGCCCGCCGCGCCAACGGTCGCCGCCACAAGGCCTTACGTCGGCGCAAAAACGCCGGGCAAGTAGCTCTTCCAAACAAGTGAGAGACGCGGCAATTGACTGGTTATCGCGCAGTATCGCCGATTTTTTCATCAATAACGCGAATTATCATGCAAATATCAGGCAATTATAGCTGATTATTTAATCTTTTGCGCATCTGGCGCCACGATTATGACCTCGATGAAGAGTCCTGGGGCATTTTGCCTCAAGTCTGATCGTCGAGAAAATCAATGCGTAAAATCTCATCAATGACGATGGCGCTGCTCCTGTCGGCGACTCCGGCCCTCGCTCAGCAAAACGCGCCCACGATCGATAGCGGCGACACCGCCTTCATGATTGTCGCCACGGCTCTTGTGCTGATGATGACGTTGCCCGGCCTCGCGCTGTTCTACAGCGGGATGGTTCGCAAGAAGAACGTCCTGGCCACCATGGCGCAGAGCCTGATCGCTACCGCGATCGTCTCGATATTATGGATCGCCGTCGTCTACAGTCTGGCGTTCTCCGGCAACGGTCCATGGATCGGCGATACGGCGCGAATGCTGCTCAGGGGCGTCGGCCCCGAGACGATCAGCCCTCTCGCCAAAACCATTCCTGAAATTCTGTTCATGGCCTACCAGATGACATTCGCCGTCATCACCTGCGCGCTTGTCGGCGGCTCAGTCGCCGAACGCATGCGCTTTTCGGCGTTCATGCTGTTTTGCATAGTCTGGTTGTTCCTCGTCTATGCGCCCTCTGCGCATTGGGTGTGGGGCGGCGGCTTTCTGCAAACGCTCGGACTCCTCGACTACGCTGGCGGCACTGTTGTGCATATCAACGCCGGCGTCGCCGGTCTTGTCGCCGCAATCATGATGGGCAATCGCATCGGATTTGGACGCGAAAACCTTGCGCCCTTTGATCTGTCGCTGGCGGTGATCGGCACCGGACTGTTATGGGTCGGCTGGTTTGGCTTCAACGGCGGTTCCGCGCTGGGCGCAAATTCGCGCGCCGTTTTCGCGATTGTCGCAACCCATCTCGCCGCGTGTTCCGGGGCGCTGATGTGGTCAACGCTCGAATGGATTCAACGCGGCAAGCCCTCGGTTCTGGGCGTCGTCTCCGGCGCGGTGGCCGGACTCGGCACGATCACGCCGGCTTCAGGCTACATCCTGCCCTGGCATGGCGTCATCATCGGCCTGATCGCCGGCGGCGTCTGCTACTGGATGTGCACTGTCGCCAAACACCTCTATCGTTACGACGACACCCTCGACGTCTTCGGCGTGCATGGCGTCGGCGGCGTTCTCGGCACGCTGCTCGCCGGCGTCTTCGCGACGCGCGCCGTCACCGCCTCCGGCGTCGATCCCGGCGTCTCTGGATTGCTCGACGGTAATCCGTCTCAACTGGTCGTTCAGGCGATTGGCGTGGTCGTGACGATCGTCTGGTGCGCCATCGGCACCTGGCTGTCGCTGAAGATCGTGTCTTTGCTCGTGACGCTGCGCGTCAACGCCGACGACGAGCGCGAGGGTCTCGACATCGCCCTGCATGGCGAGGCGCTCCATCAGTAAAAGCGCTCCGCCTGTTTCGGCGATCAAAACGCCGACGCCGGCTCGTCCATGTGGCGAGCCCCAAAGTGAGCGGGATTCGGCGCAGGACGCGCCGGATCCCGACTCTGTCGTCAGCTCACCATTCGATGAGCCCGCCGATTCCCCCGCCAACGCCGCCATGACGCAAGCCGCCGCCAAAACTGGCGGTCAGGATCGCAGTGTCGGTCACCCGAAGCTGCGCGCTGGCGCCAAAGGCGTTCTGACCGCGAAAGTTACCCCATTTGGTGAAGATCGAAAATTTCTTGCCTGGCGACAAATTTGGCGCGCCAGAGGCGGCGATGGCGACCGCTGAACCCTCGTAGCCGCGCTGCACTGATTGTTTCAGCGCGCCGACGTTTTGCCAGAGTCCGGCGACATTGGCGCCGAGCGTATCAATGTTACTGCGCATGCCGGCCATGTCGCCATGCATGCCCCCGATATCGTCGGGACCAAATTGCGACGTCGCCAATCTTCCTGCGGAGTCCGATGACACGAATTTCGTCGGTCCCTGTTGGGCGGCGACGCTGGCGGGGGAAACGATGCCTGGGGCCACATAGGTCGTATTCGCCGCGCCCAGCATCATCTGATTGGCGGCGGTGTTGACAGCGCCGACGCCGATCGCCGTCGATCCGGCAAAACCCGCCGTCGAAGCTCCCGAACCGAGGGCCATAGCGTTCACGCCTGTGGCGTTCGCCGAACTGCCGATGGCGATGGCGTTATCGCCGCGGGCTGAGGATAACCAACCCGCAGCGATCGCCTGTTCTCCCTCAGCGGAGGCAAGATTCCCTATCGCCGTCGCGCTGAAGCCGTTCGCTGTCCCACTATTGCCTATCGCCAATGAACTAACGCCATTTGCGTTTGTGTTGAAGCCAATAGCTATTGATCCAGTGCCGTCGGCGCTCGCTGTCCAACCTATCGCCGTCGAGGCGTTGGAGACAGCCCTCGACTCGCTGCCTATCGCCGTCGCCCGATCGCCTAACGCATATCCATTACTGCCGATGGCGATGGCGTTGTAACCTCTGGCCCATGAGTCATAGCCCATCGCTGATGCGTTCTCTCCGATCGCCCAGGCAAATTGTCCCATCGACGTCGCGCCGTCGCCGGCCGCTCTCGACTCTCTGCCTATGGCCGTCGCGGCATTACCCTGAGCGTTTGCGGCAAAGCCCATCGATGTTGCCGCCTCGCCATTGGCCACGGCGCTTTCGCCGACCGCGAGCGCATTTGTTCCCGTGGCGGTCCCGTTGGGCACAAACTGCGCCGAGGCCGGGTTGGCGAAAACGATCAATCCTGTCAGAGCCCCGCCAGCGAGCGCGCTGGTCTGTAAAACTGCGGAGACGGAGACGGACGGAGCGCCCCCACGACGGGCGCGAGAGCCGGCTTGTGGAATGGTTTTGGTGGACATGACGGCAGGCCTTTTGAATTTTTTCGCCAGACGGGCTGCGTGCGGCGGTTTGGAGAATAAGCGTCAACCGGGTTTGTTGACGTTCGCAATATTGTTATGCTTATGGTTAATTCAGAGTTACGAGAATCTTCGGGGTTTACCCGGCGCGCGCACCGGCGCATAAAAAATCATGCGCGCAAACGCGCGCCAACTAGCCCAAAAAACGCCCATATGTCTGATAAATTGGGTGAAATTCGTCGACGGCGACGTTACCGCGACAGACTCGCGGCGAGCGCGCCGCGAGATATTTTTTCTCTAAGCGCTCCGCCGAAGCGGAAACCGCTTCAGCGATGCAAAGCGCTCCAAAACAAAGGCCAGAGCCCTGGTCTGATACAATCAAACACGGAAATGCTGTGGGACGCAGATGCGCCGAAATCTGGCCTTTCCGCGCTGCCTACCAGGCGAGCGTCATGCCCGCCCGACCGCCGACGCCGCCGTAACGCAGCCCGCCGCCGACGCCTGCGTTGAGGACGGCGTGTTCATTAAGGCGTAGATGCGCCTGCGCGCCGAAGGCGTTCTGGCCACGGAAACCGCCCCAGTTGGCGGTGATGGCGAACTTCTTGTTCTCCGGCAGATAGCCGCCGCTCGTCGCCATCGCGACGGCCGAGCCTTCGTAACCGCGCTGCACCGATTGTTTCAGCGCGTCGACATTTTGCCAGAGTCCGCCGACATTGGCGTTCAGATTGTTGATGTTATTGTTGATGTTGTTGATGTTGTTATTCACCGCCCCAAGCGCGTCGCCGACGTTATCGTAGCTGTTCCCCTGAATATTGTAGGTCGGTCCGGTCCACGCGCCTGTCGCGGCGTTCCAGTTTGCGCCGCCGCCAAGGCCATTGGCCGCGCCCGTCGCCGCCGTATTGGTCGCCGTCGCCGCCGCATAGAGCTGTGAGCCGTTGACCGCATCGGTCGAGGTCGAGGACAGCACGCCCGCGCCGACGTTCTGGATTTGCCGCTCGGCCCCCGCCGTTCCGACGCTGACCGTGCCGCCTGTCGGAGCGGTCCCGGCGATGGTCCCGCCGTTGACAGTGTAGGCGCCGGTATTGCGCGCCGCCGTGACCGAATTCGAGCCAATCGCAACGCTGCCGGCGACCCCGGCCTGCGCGTTCCGGCCGATGGCCACGGCGTCGGTCGCCGTGGCCTGGGCGCTGTCGCCCATGGCCGTCGCCGAAGCTCCCGTTGCGTTGGCTCCCGCGCCCCATGCGGAGGCGTTGACGCCGTTGGCGACCGCGCCAGCGCCGCAGGCCAGCGCATTGGCTCCGGTCGCCACGGCGCTTGTACAATTGATCCCGCCGCCCGAAGGAATGGCGGCGTAAAAGAGCTGGCCGGTCGCGTCGGTCGTGACCATGAAGGTCGAGCCGCTCTGGTTGTTCGCGCCCGTGGTCAGGCCCGAGAGGCGGTAATTATTGGTTGAAGCGCCGAAAACCTGCTGATTGGCGAATTGCGTCGTCGCGCCGGCGCCAAAGGCCGACGAGTTGACGTTGCTGGCGGACGCGCCCACGCCAATCGCCAATGCATTGTCGGTGTCGACATAGGAATCCGCGCCAAGAGCGATAGCGCCGGTTCCAGCCGCAAATGCATTTACGCCACCGGCCCATGCGTTGTCACTGGCAGCCCAGGAATTATCGCCGATCGCCGTCGCCGATAGGCCGATTGCCTTGGCCCCATTGCCAATAGCGGTCGTGTTTTCGCCTGCGCCGGCAGTAGCGTTTGCGCCTACAGCGACCGATCTGGTTCCAGAGGCGAGCGCACCCGTGCCCACGGCCGACGAATCGGCTTGCTGAGCCTGGGCGCCAACACCGGCGGCGAAAGCGCCCGTCGCATTGGCTCGCGCATTGGCGCCGAAAGCGGCGGCGTTGGCCGCCTGCGCCCGCGCATTGGCGCCCGAGGCCGTTGAATTGATCCCCAGCGCCTGCGCGCCCAAACCGGCGGCGAAAGCGCCTGTCGCATTCGCCATCGCATTGGCGCCGAAAGCGGCGGCGTTGGCGCCATTGGCCACCGCGCCCGCGCCCGAAGCCGTTGAATTGATCCCCAGCGCCTGCGCGCCCAAACCGGCGGCGAAAGCGCCATCGCCATTGGCCAAAGCGCTTGCGCCGAAGGCGGCGGCGTTGGCCGCCAGCGCCCGCGATCCATTGCCGGCAGCCGTCGCCGACGCGCCGGTGGCGTTCGCTCCTGCGCCTATAGCTGACGCAAAAACACCGTTCGCGATGGATGTAGGGCCCAGAGCGGCCGCAAATTGTCCACTCGCGGCGCTGGCGCCGCCCAACGCAGTCGCATAGGAGCCAGTAGCGTTCGCGAGGAAACCTGCGGCTAGACCAGCATTGCTGGAGGCTAATGCTTGGGCGCCAATCACCGTTGTTTGCAATGCCAGGGCCCTGGCGCCAGCGCCCGTCGCAGTCGCCTCATCCCCGGAGGCATTGGCGGCGCTGCCTGCTGCAAAGGAGGAATTGCCATTGGCGCGCGCGTTCGCGCCAGTGGCCACCGCGCCTGGGCCATTGGCCAGCGCGCCCGCGCCCGAGGCCGCAGAGTTGATCCCCAGCGCCTGCGCGCTCAAACCGGCGGCGAAAGCGCCTGTCGCATTCGCCAGCGCATTGGCGCCGAAGGCGGCGGCGTTGGCCGCCAGCGCCCGCGATCCATTGCCCGAAGCCGTCGCCGATGCGCCGGTGGCGTTGGCTGCATTGCCCATCGCCGTCGCGCCCACGCCATTGGCCAGCGCGCCCGCGCCAGAGGCCGCAGAGTTGATCCCCAGCGCCTGCGCGCTCAAACCGGCGGCGAAAGCGCCTGTCGCATTCGCCAGCGCATTGGAGCCGAAAGCGGCGGCGTTGGCCGCCTGCGCCCGCGCATTGGCGCCCGAAGCCGTCGCCGACGCGCCGTTGGCTGTGGCTGCACCGAATGCGCTCGCAAACGTGCCGTTGGCGGCGCTGGATGCGCCAATTGATGTCGCATATGTCCCCGTGGCGCTCGCCACGGCGCCCAGGGCCGAGGCGAAAAACCCGTTTGCCAGCGAGCTATCGCCAATCGCCGTTGTCGACAATCCGAACGCGTTCGCCCGGGAGCCCAGCGCAGTCGCATTATCGCCAAAGGAAGCTCTCGAACCGTTACCGATCGCTGTCGATCGGGAGCCCTCGGCAGAAGCGCCCGCGCCTAGTGCCGTGGTATTGCTTGCATTAGCCAGAGCGCCAAGACCGGCGGCGAAAGCGCCTGTCGCATTCGCCAGCGCATTCGTTCCTATTGCAGCGGCGTTGGCCGCCAGCGCCTGAGCGTTCGTGCCGATCGCAATGGCGTTCGCGGCGTTCGCCACGGCGTTGGGGGCAAGGTTGCCGCCGATGGCGATGGCGCCCGCTGATGTGGCCGAACCATTGCCAGCGGCGTATTGCGCATGGGCGGGACTGGCGAAAACGATCAGCCCGGCGATGACGCCGCCGGCGAGCGCGCTTGTGCGCAGCAAAATCTGAACAGAATCGGTCGGCGCTCGCGCAGCGCGCAAGGCGCCGGGGGCGGGGAAGCGGGGAGAGCCCGCGTGAATCGGGTCAGTAATCCTGGGGTTCATGCGCCGGCTCCCGAATAAACAAACCGCGGCCCTAACAAAGAGTGACCGGGCCAGACCCGGCATATATTCTGGAAAACAATGATGTTGTCATTCAAATAAAGCGATAATCGCCTCAGGCGAACCGCTTTCGCGCTGTTTGTTGCCGATGGGCAACGGTTCCCGCCCTTCGCGGCGCGACCGTCGCCATACGCAAGGCCCCGAGGCGAAGGCTGTGAAAGATAACCTGGCCAAAAAATCATCTGATAATCCTCGAATCTAACGATGGCGCAGGCCGCACGGAGCCATAGCCATGGTTAAGTCTATGGCGAAATTGAAACCGGAAGCTGGACAATTTTGATAAAGGGCAAAAAAACAGCCCTGTTAGCTCGATTGCGCCGAAGGTGTGGCCGAAGAGCAACAGTTCTCGGCAAGGCTCCTGTCCTATCCGACCAGTCTATTTCCGATCTGACGCCATATCCTGCGGAAACACATTATAGTTGCGTTCAAGCTTGAGATATGGGACTATGTAAACACGAAAATAACAATCGTGTGATCGCTTCGCTTGGGAACGACCCTGATGATGACTAAATTGATGCTCCGCCTGAGGCATTTCCGCGCCGACCGCCGCGGTGCGGTGGCGATCATGACGGCGCTGGCGCTAATTCCGATCTTTTTGACCATCGGCGGCGCGATCGATTACGCGCGCATTATGGCCTTGCGCACAAGGCTTCAGCAGGCGACAGACTCAGCCGCGCTGGCGGCGCTGGCGTCGACCCAAGGCGGCAAGATAACCCATGATAAAACATCTACAATTGGCGGTGTAACATACGGCTCTGGATATGTTTCAAAGGTTGGCAATGCTTCTAACTTCAAGGATGTCGCGGAAAATTATATTCAGCAAAATTTTAATCCGGACAAGATCTATCAAGTCACGACAAACGCTATTTTTGACTTGGAGAACGGGTCTCTGGAACTGGATGTGACGACTCCAGTGTCGACTTATCTGCTCGGACTGGCGGGCGTCGACAAAATAAATTTGTCGGCGTCGGCCACCGCAGCAGTTGGATCGGGCGGAAAGCCTCAGGAGATCGCCATTGCTTTTGACACGACGTGGTCGATGAATGTCAATGGACGCAAAGAGGCTGCGCTGGCTGCTGCGAAAGACTTCCTAAGTATAGTGATGAATTACCCGAACGGATTTCCGAATCCAAATGTCAAAGTCGCAATCGTTCCGTTCAACGATTACGTCAATGTCGGTTCCAAAACAACATGGCTTTCATTGCCCATTGGCCTTTCCTGGCTCACCAGCACCGATGATATTGTGGCGTCATACCCGGAGGCCTGCACGGGTCCTAAAACTGAATCCAAAGAAATAATGAGCTGTACAAACGTGCCCGCGACATGCCAAAAAAACGTATGCACGTCCTTTCCGACGACATGCACCAAGGATGGGGTGACCTTCGCCTGCACAGGCAATTCATGCGTCAAGGAGGATTTCGCTTGCACCAAATCCGAGTGTGTGGGCACAGGTAATTTTAATACAATAACGACACCTAGAACATGTAAACCCGCCTATAACGTCACAACTCCCTGGAAGGGGTGCGTTGGCTCGCGAAATAATACTTCCGATGCAATCGATATCGCTGATGAAAACAATAAGGTTTCCGCAGTTTTTTCTGTCGCCTGTCCGAATACGCCAATCAGTTTGTTGTCTGCGAATTCCTTTAAGACCTTCAAGGATGGCGACAACCTGGCCTATACCTCGAATAATAAATCCGAAGTAGATTTGAAAACTCGGTTGAATGGTATTGTTTTCGATGGTTCAACCTATATCGCGCCCGGACTTCTTTGGGCTTGGAGGGTGCTTTCGCCTGAAAAACCGGTTGCAGGCTGGTATGAGTCATCTTCCGAATGGATGTCCAAATCTGATTATGAAAAATATGCAAATGATGGAATTCCCATTACCAGATGCGGTCAGTCGGTCAACTACGATAGCCTCTGGAACAAACTCAACACTTGGGGCGCTCAATCGGTTCCATTTATGGATGTTAACTCACCGGGATGCCCTTATGGCTCTGTAGATAAATCCATAGTTTTAATGACCGACGGCTTCAACACCAAATCCGCCTCCTACGATAGCATGGGTCGGCACGAAAAAACGGATAGAGCCGCCTCCAATGCCAAGCTGACACAAATCTGCTCTAACATCAAAGCGAAAGGCATTAAAATCTACACCATCTCCTTCATGATTACCGATACCGATACGCTTAATTTGCTGAAAGGGTGCGCCAGCGGTCCGACTTACTACTACGACGCCGGAGACTCCGCACAGTTGGCCAAGGCCTTTCAAGATATTGGAAACAGTCAAACGCGACTACGGCTGTTCAAATGAGCGACATTTTATTTTTGAAGAAATGCTCCTTCGAACGTCAATCGGGATGGCTCACATGACCCGCAAGCTCTTTTTTATCGTTACAGCCGCTGTTTGCGCGCTCGCCCCGGCGGCTAAAGCCTCTCAGGAGAGATGGAGAGTCTCCGAGGGACTGGTCGGCGAACCTCAGGGTTACTGGACCATCGAGACCCAGGGAGAAGAGCTGAAAGCTTACGCCGAAATGTTTGACGCCGAGGGCAATCGAACGACCTTTCTTCTCACAGGCAAACACGAGAACGAGGAAATCGTTTTCGATCAGGAGAGCGTCGACAATGAGCCGAAATGCGCCTATAGGATCAAAGGATCGCCGACAGAGAGAGGCGATCCCCTTACAGGCGTCAAGGAATGTGACGGGGACAGCGGATCAGCCGAAAAGGCGACCTGGTTTGCAAGCAAGATCCCCGAGCAGATCGAATGATCTCAAGGGGCTCTGGTCCACACTAACAATTGGGCGCGCGCAGGTCCTTCATTCGCGGCGCGCCCCGGCCCGACGCGGCGTCCCTACTGACCCATAGGGTTCTCCCGTCCTCGCCGCTTCTCTTGTCATTTCCTCATCTACCCGCAAGATCTACCCGCAAGATCTACCCGCAAGACATCGTCTGACGATCGCTTTGTCCGACTTCCGGCCTCGCCAGATTGGACAGAGAGGGGTAGCCAGCAATCTGGATCGAAAAAATGCGGTAATATAATACCGCTAATCATAAATATATCTTTTTAATATCATTTGCCGGCAAATCTCTCTCCAAAACTGCTTGACCCCCCTGCCCGTCTGGTTTAACTCACCCCTATCCGGACATTCGTTCAACGGAAATTCATCCCATGTTTGGCAAGACCTATTCGGCGAAGCCCGCCGATATCGAAAAGAAATGGCTGCTGATCGACGCCTCAGGGCTCGTCGTCGGTCGCCTCGCCTCGCTGATTGCGCTGCGTCTGCGCGGCAAGCACAAGGCCACATTCACCCCGCATATGGACGATGGCGACAATGTTGTCGTCATCAACGCCGACAAGGTTGTTTTGACTGGCCGCAAGCGCGACCAGAAGATTTACCACCACCACACCGGCTACCCCGGCGGCATTAAGGAACGCTCGGCCAAGTTCATCCTTGAGGGACGCTTCCCGGAGCGCGTGCTGGAGAAGGCTGTGCAGCGCATGTTGCCGCGCGGCCCGCTTGGCCGTCAGCAGCTTGGCAATCTTCGCGTCTACAAGGGCGCCGAACACCCGCACGCCGCGCAAAACCCGCAGACGCTCGACGTCGCCGCCCTTAACGCCAAGAACGCCCGGAGCGCCTGATCATGGCCGAGACCCTTTCCGCTCTCTCCGACCTTCAGCAGGCCGCCGTCGTCGAGGCGCCGCGTTATGTCCAGAAGCTCGACAAATATGGCCGCGCCTACGCCACTGGCAAGCGCAAGAACGCCGTCGCGCGCGTGTGGATCAAGCCGGGCGCCGGCAAGATCACCGTCAACGGCCGCGACGTCGAGACCTATTTCGCGCGTCCGGTGCTGCGCATGATCCTCCAGCAGCCGCTGGCGGTCGCCAAGCGCCTCGGCCAATACGATCTGATCGTCTCGGTCGCTGGCGGCGGCCTTTCGGGTCAGGCCGGCGCGGTGCGTCATGGTCTGGCCAAGGCCTTGACCAACTTCGAGCCGGAGCTGCGCTCGCCGCTGAAGCGCGAAGGGTTCCTGACCCGCGACTCCCGCGTCGTCGAGCGCAAAAAATACGGCAAGCGCAAAGCCCGCCGCAGCTTCCAGTTCTCGAAGCGCTGATCGTCAGCATCCTTGCCGAAACACGAAAGAGCCGGGCCCCTGCCCGGCTTTTTTCATTGCTTTCCGGTGATCTGATCCCGTCGCGCCCTCGGCTCCGCTCCCCTTTGCGCAGCTTATTCGGGCCGTGACGCGAAGAGGGCCAACAGCGGCGCGGCAAGCGCCATCCCCATAGTCAACCCGAACGAGCTGGCCACGGCGTCGAGTATGTCGGGACTGCGTCCCGGCGAGAAATGCTGAAGATATTCGAGCAAGAAGCTCAAGGTCGCGGCGAGGGCCCAGAAGGCATGCCTCGTCCTCGACCGCTCAAAGCCAAAAACAGCGAAGAGACCTGCGCCGGCATAGGCGATCATGTGCTCGACCTTGCCCGGGTAACCGGTCTGCGGCCGTTCGTAGCCGGGAACCAGCGACAAAATCACAATAACGCCGAGGCAAAACCAGGCGGCGGCGCGTAACCAGGGCCTCAGGCGCTGCAACGCAATCGCAAGATCAGAACGAGTCATCGGAGGGCCCCGCTTGGCGCGACACTGGCGGAAAGCCGGCGACGCGCTCGAAAATCATGCGCACATCATCGAGCGACACCGCCGCCAATGCGCCGCGCGTTTCCAGCAATTCATTGAGATGAAAAGCGAGCAGCGCGCGTTGCGAGGGCGGCAGCGCCGAAAGCTGTTCGGGGCCGAGCAAACGCGACGCTTTACGGGACAGCGCTTCGTAATCGGCGAGCGGCAAGGAGGTCATGAGAAAAGCTTGAAAGTCGAATGAGCCACAGGGCGAGGGAAGCGTCGGGCCTGGAGCGGGCGAAGGGAATCGAACCCTCGACATACAGCTTGGGAAGCTGTCGTTCTACCACTGAACTACGCCCGCGTATCAACATCCTAACCTTGCCGGCGGCGCGATTCAATTGCGAAAAATTCAGGTGGCGGCGAAGAGGGGGCGTCTGAAACTTGATCCCGCCATTTCGTCCATATCTGAAGGCGCGAAAGCAGGACGAGGCTGCAACGTAGCCGACCATGGTTTTTGTAGAACTAACGGCGCATGACCGCGTTGACATCCAGACGCGACGTTGAACTTTCGACCGACGGGACGGCGAACGAACAGAGCGGATCAACCTGCGCCGGGGACGATCCTCCTGACGCGCGTCATCGCAGCTCCCAAAGCCA
>JBBARD010000017.1:0-14587 GCA_040399965.1 Methylocystis sp.
ATCTCAGTCACCTCAACAGGTTAAAGGAAGTTGCACTTCGAATTTGAATCCAAGCTTTATGATTTCAGATGAGTTTTAAGGAAATACAAATTCACAAGGTCATTTTCATCCTGACTTAATAGGGTTGCATTGCTTGCTTCGCCCAAGTAACTTCTTTTTTGTTAAAAAAAATAATACATTCTGAATAACTAAGACTTAATTATCTCAATGCAATTAAATTAATTACATCTCCCGCGCAAACCACCTGATCCGACCCACGATATTCATCTCTTCGATCAACCGCTCATAGGGCGCGTAGCGGTCATTGTCGGAGACGATTTTAACCCGCGGCGGATCGCTGTTGGGGATGTGCTCCAGCCGCTTGGCGACGAGGCCGGAGTCATTCCCCTCGCCGTCGTGCAGAACAAATATGCCGGGCGGGGAGGGGGCTCGTCTACCGGTGTCGACCAAAACAATGTCGCCGTCGTTCAGGGTCGGCGTCATGCTGTCGCCTTCCACAGGCATGATCCGCACATCGGCCGGCTTGGCGCTTGATTGAATGACATCAAAAATTTTTCGGGTTCCGGGTTTGTGTCGCGCCCCTGCGCCGTCCGCGCTCCGCTTCCGCGCCGCCTGCTACGCCGGCAGCATGATCACCTTCGTCTTGATCGGCGTGCGCGCATAGAGATCGATCATGTCCTGGCTGAGGAGGCCGGTGCAGCCGCTGGTGATGCCGCTGCCGATCGTTTCGGGATCGCTGGTGCTGTAGATCGTGAAAACCGTGTAGACGCCGTTTTTGTAAAGATAGAGCACGCGCGCGCCGAGCGGATTGTCGAGACCGCCCGGCATGCCGCGCGCATATTGGCGCGCCTCCGGCTGGCGGGCGATCATCTCCTTTGGCGGCGTCCATGTCGGCCATTCGGCCTTGCGCCCGACATAGACCTCGCCGCTCCACAGAAATCCGGGGCGGCTGACATTGGCCCCGTAGCGGGTCGCCAGCCCGTCGCCCTCAATGCGGTAAAGGAAGTAATGCGCCGGATCGATGATGATCGTGCCGGGCGCCTCTTTCGTATCGTAGCGCACGGTCTGGCGGAAATATTTCGGGTCGAGCCTGGTGAGATCGACCGCCGGGATCGGGAATTTCTCGCCTGGCAGCGGCCCGTAAATGCGCGCCGCCTCCAGAAGATTGCCGTCGCTCATGCACCCGGCCATTCCCAGCCCGCCGAGACCGGCGGCGGCGGCGGTCAGAAACGACCGGCGGCTAAGACGTCCCGACCGGTGGTCGGCAGAGGCGTTACGGTCGCGCTCGCCGGCGCCGGCGATCCCTGTTTTCATGGTCATCTGGAGCTTTTCCATATTCGCTGGCCAATTGCCGCGTGTCCGGTCCGTGAACGCCGGATTCTCCGCCGTTGGGCGGCCGTTTGCCTCCCATGGCCTTGTGGCGAGCTTGTGGCGAGCAGGCGGCGATCAGGTCGCTCGCGCCAATCAGGGTTGCGCCGTTGTTTTTGGCGCATGCGCCGCAAAGCCGTCCCTGGTTTCGCCCCTTGCGGCGTTGCGCCCATTAACGCCCGGCGCCGCCGTCCCGCATCACGCCTTCGGCAAGTCCGTTAAAGCTCCATGACAAACCGACGCGCATGATGTTGTTCGTCATCCTGCCGGTGGAGGCGGTTCCGACGAGGAGACCGTTGCCATTGCTGACGGCGCCCGTGGCGGCGCTGTTCAGTCCGCCCATGCTCATGTAAAGATATTCGGCTCTCAGCGAGAGATGCGGAAGTATTGCGTATTCGGTTCCAGAGCCCACGACCCAGCCAGCGCGCAGGGCGCTGGCGCTGTTTGTGAATAAACCGCCGTTTGCATCATATTCCGAAACGCCGATGTTTCCGTAGGCTACGCCGGCGGTGGCGTAGCTGAGCGAGTCTCCGCGTGCGAAGCCCGCTCTGAGACGGCTGGTGCCAAACCAGTCGAGTCTGGACTGCTGGCTCAACAGAACGCCGCCAAAACCGGCTTCCGTAACCGCAGCCTGGTTTTGACCGTTGACGCCGCTCCATTGCCCATCGGTTTCGACGCCGAAGACAAAATGTTTGTAAAACTGAAAATTATATCCGACGTGTCCTCCAGCGACGAAGCCGCCGGTGCGGCTCGACCCATAGGTGGTCAAGCTAACCGGCGTGTTTGCGGCGGTCGTCCCGGCCAGAGCGCCATACTGCCTGAAAACGTCTCCGCCATAGCCGCCATTGACGCCGACATACAAGCCGCTCCAGTCGCGCGCCGGCAGGGCTGTGAGGAATCCTGCAATGTCGCCGTTCAGCAGCGGGCGGTATTCCGCGATGTAGTCCTTCCCGCCCAATCCCGTGTATCTGTAGTTCATGCCGCCGCGAATGATGTGGCTGCCAAACGATCCCGAGCCGAGCGCGCCGGAGAGCGGCGCGGCGTTGGGAATCATCACGCCGCTGACCGGTCCGGATGCGGAAGGCATGGACACATACAAATACTCGGATTTCGCCGAAAGATTTTCTGAAATCGCAATTTCCGCACCGGCGCCAAGCGCAAAGCCGACATTGGTCTGGCTGGTTGAGCCCACGATCAGAGAGTTGGAGCCGAGAAGCGGAGAACCCTGGTTTTGAACTTTTCCATAAGCGACGCCGCCGGTGACATAGGGCGCGACTCTACCAAGAGAGTAGCCAAGCCGCGCGCGCGTCGTTCCGAACCAGTTGAGGCCGGATACGGCGTCGACGTTGCTGATGAGCTGGGGCTGGTCAGATAGTCTGACCGATTGCCGGGAGCTTTTGATGTCGCTCCACTGTAAATCGGTTTCGGCGCCGAGAATAAAATTATTGGCGAATTGATAAATGTAACCGATTTGACCACCAGCGATGAAACCGCTGGATCGATTGCCGCTTTGACCAACAACCCCCGCCGAGGGAGCAAGAGGGTAGGCTATCACGCCATTATCGATATTTCCGCCCCCGAAGCCACGGTTAAAACCCAGATAAAAGCCCGTCCATCTCGGGGTATCCTGCCGGGGCGCGGGGGAGGGGGCCGCCGGCAAATCCGCTCCATGCGCCAGGGAAGCAAAGATCATCCAGCCTGACAGGACAGCGGCAGGGATTTTACGCAATGTCTGACTCCCGGGTTACAAAGCCAAGCTAGCAGCCCGTCAAATTAAAGCCATCAGCATCGAACAATTAAGTTTTGCCGTGACATAAATGTCACGCCAAACTTTGGGGATCGGATTAGGCGCGAATTTCAATTTGAAATTCGTTCGCCAATAGCGGCCTTCAGGTAGACCACAGCTGTCTTTTCAGTCGAGCGGATGAGTTTTTGCGAGACGGCGCGTTGCGCAAGACATTCTCTCAAGCCTCGCTCTCAAGCCTCGCTCTCGAGCCTCGGTCTTCATCCCTTTCGGATAAAAATAAAATTTGCGAATTTGTTCAGTCGCCGTCGCGGTCGAGACAGTCCGCTTCGCTCCTGTGATTTATTTTTTGTTCGCTTGGGCATGTGCGCGCCGTGACTGCTCCGGGCGCGATCTGTTTTTGCTGACCTCTTGGGTCATATCATTGTTTCACCTCACGCCGCTTTTCTTCGCGGGGCGAGGGGGTGTTCGGAGGAGGAGATGTGCCAGTCCAGCCCGGCGACCTCGGCGCGGCCTCCCTCGCGATTATAAGCCTCGCAGAACTGATGCAGGAACTCCATCACCGTATGATCGACTGTCGCCGCTTCGGAGAGATCGAAGGTGATAGTCCTGCGGCGCGGCAGGGTCGCCAGATCCTGTTTGAGACGAAGATAATTGGCGAAGAAGGCGGCGCCGCCGAGTTTGACCCTATAGACGCCGGGATCGGGCGTCGTGACTTCAAGCCGTAACCGCAGAACCTCGCCCCAGTTGACGCTGCGCCAGAAATGGAAACCGAATTCGGCGACGACGCCAATCGCCACGCCGATCAGTAAATCCGTCGCCAGCACCCCGACGATGGTGATGAGAAACACCCCGAGCTGATCCCAGCCCACCGCCAGCGTCTTGCGAAACACGCCCGGCGAGGCGAGCCTGAAGCCGGTGAACACCAGCAATGCGGCGAGCGCGGCCAGCGGAATTTCGTGGATGACTTTCGGAAACAGCGCCACGAACACCAGCAGGAACAGGCCGTGGAAGAAATTGGCCCAGCCGGTTCGTCCGCCATTGGTGCAGTTGGCGGAACTGCGAACGATCTCGGCGATCATCGGCAAGCCGCCGATCAGGCCACAGATCGTGTTCCCGATTCCGACGGCGGCGAGATCCTGGTTCAGATCGGAGACGCGGCGTTGCGGATCGAGCCGGTCTACGGCGGCGGCGCTTAGCAGCGTTTCGAGACTGCCGACCAGCGAGATCGCGACAACCTGCTGCCAAAAGACCAGCGTGAAGACCTTCGAGAAATCCGGAAAGGCGAAGCTCGCCAGAAAATGTGTGGGGATGGTGACCAGAAACTTCGGGCCGATGGTGAACTCGTGATGCGGCAAAAACTGGTTGTCGGGCAGGAAGAGATAGCGATGCTCGTCGTCGAGGTCGAAATATTGCGCCAGCGCCATGCCGACCAGCACCACAACTAGCGGCGCTGGAATCATCTTTACGTAGCGGTTGGAGACCAGAGTCCAGACAATCAGAATGCCCAGGCCGATCAGGCCGATGGTCGCCACCTCGGGATTCATGTCGCGAATGCTGGCGGGAATGGCGGCGATGGTGGCGAAAAGCGTGTCGGCGTCCGGCTTCACGCCGAGCATCACGTGGATTTGTTTCGCCATGATGATGACGCCGATGGCGGCGAGCATGCCGTGAACGGCGGCGGCGGGAAAAAAGGCCGAGAGTTTGCCGGCCTTGAAATAGCCGAGCGCAATCTGGGCGAGGCTGGCGAAGACGATTGCCGCCAGCGTGAAGCGATAGCCGGCGAGCGCGTCGCCCGCGCCCAGTTCTCGCACCGAATCGAGAATGACCACAATCAGACCGGCGGCCGGACCGCAAATGGTCATGAAAGATCCGTTGATGCGCGACACCGCCAGTCCGCCGACGATAGCGGTGATGATGCCGGCCTGAGGCGGGAAGCCCGAAGCCATGGAGATGCCCAGACACAGCGGCAAAGCGATCAGAAAAACCAGAAAGCCGGACAAAATGTCCGCTTGCCAGTTCTCCCTAAAATCCCTCAGCGCCTGTGATGTCATTTCTTTTTCCCTGCTCGCCTGGATCCTTTGAATGCTCTCGGGAGTAAGTCTTGTCGATCCGGTTTAAGTCCAAATTTTGTTCGTGCTAGGGGCGTTGATTGGGCCAATCGTCGCGCTGCGCGGGGCGTCTGGCCGGGATCGACGCGTTGTCGAAGGCTTTCCACCGGTCGCGAGCTAAACTATAGCAACTCCGGGGCCAATCCCGGACGCCTCCGGAGCTTGCAACTATGCTCGACGCATTGAAAAATTTCATTAACGAACTGACCGGCGACGCGCCGGCGGCCAAAGGCTTCGACTCCGCCGATTACCAACTCGCCGCCGCCGCCCTGCTGGTGCATATTGCCTCGATCGACGGCGAATTCGACGACAACGAGCGCGCCCGCATCCAGCAACTGGTCGAAGCGAGATTTGGCCTTTCGGCCGGGGCCGCCCGGCAGGTAATCGAGGAGGCGAGAGCGAGCGAGCGCGAGGCCGTCGATCTTTATCGCTTCACCAGCGTTCTCAAGCGCCGTCTCGACGCGGAGGGGCGGCTGGCCGTCGTCGGCATGTTGTGGGACATGGCGCACGCCGATGGCGCGGTGCATGAGTTTGAGGAAAACGTCGTCTGGCGCGTGGCCGAGTTGCTGGGCGTTTCGACGCGCGACCGGGTTTTGCTGCGTCGCGAGGTGCGCGAAAGCCTTGAGGTCCCGCCCGAGGCTCAATCGTCACAGACCGGGGAGACTGAAACATGAGCCGGCCCATTACCCTCGTCACCGGCGCTTCCGAAGGCATCGGCGCCGAACTTGCCCGCGTCTTTGCCGGCAGGGGGCATGAAGTCGCGCTGGTCGCCCGACGGGGCGAACTGATGACGTGTCTGGCGGAAGAAATCGCCGCCGCCGGCGGTAAACCGCCCCTTGTCGTGCCTCTCGATCTTCTTGCCCCCGACGCCGTCGAAACCCTAGCCTCGACGCTCGCCGAAGCGGGCGTGGCTGTTCAATATCTGGTTAATAACGCAGGCTTTGGCCTGATCGGCCGGGTCTACGAACTCGATCGGGCCGAACAACTCTCCATGATCGATCTCAACATTCGCGCCCTGACGGCCTTGACCCTGAGATTTCTGCCAGAAATTCGAAAAGCGCGCGGCGGCGTGCTGAATGTCGCTTCGGTCGCCTCATTCATGCCCGGGCCGGGATTCGCAGTTTACTACGCGACCAAGGCTTATGTTCGCTCGTTCAGCGAGTCGCTCGCGGAGGAGTTGAAGCCGGCGGGCGTCAAGGTTTCATGCCTGTGTCCCGGTCCGGTTGAGACAGGCTTCCAGTCGCGCGCCGGCATGGCGTTCACCGGCGCGATGGCGGCGATGAAGCCGGCGCTGGTGCCGGCGTCCAAGGTCGCCCTGCAGGGTTATGAGGGTCTGATGGCCGGTAAAAGAGTCGTCGTTCCCGGCTTAGTCAACAAGGCGCTGGTGTGGAGCGCGAGGGTCACGCCGCGCGCCGTCCTTTTGCCGCTGCTGGCGACGGCCCAGAAGAAAAAATCGCCATAAAAGAAAAAAGCGGGCGCAATGGCCCGCTTTTTTTATGCCAGGGATAATCCGGCTTATTCTTCGGCTGATTTGACCTTCAGCACCTGCCGGCCACGATACATGCCCGTCTTGAGATCGACGTGATGCGGACGACGCAATTCGCCCGAATCTTTGTCCTCAACATAGGATGGAGCCTTGAGCGCGTCTGCGGAGCGACGGAATCCCCGCTTCATTGGCGAGGTTTTTCTTTTCGGAACAGCCATTTGTTTTCTCCAGCGCGCCTCGCCGCTCTTTCCGGGCGGGGGACGTCAAAAAATCGGGATGCGGCGAGTTACACCAAATCCGCCGCGCTGGCTAGTCGCCCGCTCAGCCTTTGTCGGGTTCCGCCACCGAGGCAGGGGGCGTCGGCGCGCCGCTGTCTTTCTGGACGGCGGGCAGCGTCGCGGGGTCTTCCTCCATCAGTTGTTTCGCACCGCGATTATCCGCCGGTTTGGCGGCGGCCGAGGCTGGCGTCGCTGCGCTCAGCCCGGTTTGTGAGGAGAGCCAGCTGCGCCATTCGCCCCAAGAGCCGTTGAAAGCGTTCTGATCGACTGCGTTCGGAATGCCGGGAATGCGGCCGTCCGAGCGATATTGCCAGAAGGTCCATTTCCTATTCCCGTAGCGCACTTGGGGATGATATTTCGTTGATCGCACCCAGATCGGATATTCCGACAGCGCGTCCGAATGCAGGATCGCCTGATAGAAATCGACCGAAGAATAAATGATCGGACGCTTGCCGTAATGGCGCTCCATCAGTTCGAGCATGGCCCGCATGTCGCGCAAAGCCTCGTCGCGGAAGAGCGTGCGCTTGCAGCTTTTTGACTCCGGCGTCGCCTCGACGTCGAGGACCGGGGGCAGGGCTTCTGGATCATTGGGAACATTGGCGATGAAATTTGCGATTTCTTCATGCGGCGGGCGACACCAGTAGACGAAATGATAGGCGCCGCGCGGCATGCCGGCGGCCTTGGCCGCCGCCCAGTTGTATTGAAATTTCGCATCGCTGCGATCGCCGCCCTCGCTGGCCTTGATGAAGGCGAAAGCGACGCCGGAGTCCTTCACCGCCTGCCAATCGATATCGCCCTGGTATTTTGACACGTCGACGCCATGCACCTCGAATTCTGCGCTGCGCGTCGCCGGGAATTTGTGCAGTTCGCTTTCCGGCACGGCGTAAGCAAGGAAACTGGGGTCGCGTTTGGCGTTGACGAGCGGAGCGCTGGTTGCGAAGCGCGGGTTGCGCGCATAGCCCGGGTCGAGGCTGCTGCCGCATCCGCCCAGAACGGCGGCGGTCGCTGCGGCGCTGGTCACGAGGAGGAGACGCGAAAAAGAGAATTTGAACGAGCGCATAACTGTCAAATATCCCCATATCCGGAAACGGAGCGTTAACGACCGTCGACTTAGCGGTCCAGATGGAACCAAAGGCTGGCGATTGTAAGGAAAGCGCCATAGCCGACGACATCGGTGATGGTCGTTACGAAAGGACCGGAAGCCACGGCCGGATCGAATTTCAGCTTGTCGGCGATGAGCGGCACGACGATGCCGCCAAAGGCCCCGGCGACAAGGTTGGTGAACATCGCCAGCGCCATGACAGGCCCAAGGCCAATGTTCTGAAACCAGTTGGCGGCGATAAGGCCGGTCACGAGGCCAAAGGCGGCGCCATTGACCGCGCCGATGGCCAGTTCGCGCAGCACGATGCGCGTGGCGTTGGCGCGGGTCAGTTCGCGGGTGGCCAGCGCCCGCACAGCGACAGTCATCGTCTGGGTGGCGGAATTGCCGCCCTGACCGGCGACAATTGGACCCAGCACGGCCAGCGCGATCATCTGTTCGAGCTGGGACTGGAAGGTTTTCAGCACCGTTGAGGTGATAAAGGCGGTCAGCAGGTTCACGAACAGCCAGCTAAAGCGGCTGCGCGCGATCCACCAGAAGCTGTCGGTCAGCTCTTCTTCCGGGTTGACGCCGCCCAGCGCGAGGATCTCTTCCGAGGCCTGTTCCTGGATCACGTCGACGATGTCGTCGATGGTCAGGACCCCGACCAGTCGATCGGCCTCGTCGACGACCGGCACGGAGACGAGGTTATAACGCTCGAACAGACGCGCCGCCTCGATGTTATCCTCCGTCGCCTTCACCCGGCGTCGGTCGGCCTGCATGATTTCGTCGAGCCGCGCCGAGGGATTCGCCCGAACCAGCGCGTCGAGAAACACCGTCCCGAGAAGGTGATGGGACGGATCGACGACAAAGACCTCGAAAAAATTATCCGGCAGTATTTCCTCATCGGTTTCGCGGAAAAAATCGAGCACGCGTCCGGCGGTCCAGAAGGGCGGCGCGGCGACCAGCGTGGTCTGCATCAGGCGGCCAGCTGAGTCCTCAGGATACTCCAGCGAACGGCGCAGGACGATCCGTTCCTGCGCCGGCAGGGCGTCGAGAACCTCCTCCTGTTCTTCCGGCTCCAGGGTTTCCAGAATGGCGACGGCGTCGTCGCTCTCCAGATCGCGGACGCCCTCAACGAGCGTTTCGACCGGCAACTCTTCGAGAATGTCCTCGCGGGTGGTTTCGCCGATCTCCATCAGCGCGGAGAAATCAAAGTCCGCGCCCATCAGTTCGACGAGCCGCGGTCGCGCCTCGTGACTCAGCGCTTCGATCAGCGCGCCGAGGTCGGCCTCATGCAGATCGCCGACGACCGCGCGAACTTTTGCGGCGTCGCCCAGCGCGATAGCCGCCTCGACATCGAAAACGAAGTCGGGGTCCGGTCCGCCGCCCACTTCGTGGAAGTGATCCACAGCGGGCGTTTTTTCTTCCTCGTCCGGCGCCATTGTCGAATCCGCGCTATATAGGCTTACGGCTCATAACCCGCCCACGCGCGTAAGCAAACCGGCAAAACCGTCATGAAGAATATTTCGCTCATCCTTGGCGTCATTTCCGTTATGAGCCTGATGTCCGCAAGCGCGCCGGCTGCGCGCGCCGACTGCGGGCCCGAGACGCTGGGCGTTTCCCGCACGCTGATCATCGGACGCGCAAATCCTACCGCCGTCGGCCTCCAGACCTACCCCCGCACGCTCGATCTCGCCGATCACGAAGTGGTTCTGACGTTCGACGACGGACCCGCCGCGCCGACCGCGAAGGTGCTCGACGCGCTGGCGAGAGAATGCGCGAAAGCGACGTTCTTCATCATCGGGCACAACGCCGAAGCCATGCCGACGCTGGTCAAACGCGCCGCTGCCGAGGGCCACGCCATCGGCCATCATTCCTACAGTCATCCGGATCGCACTTTGCGTCTGATGGGCGAAGCCATGGCCAAAGCCGATATCGAGAAGGGTATCGCGGCGACGAACAAGGCCGCCGGAGTCGACACCGCGCCGTTCTTCCGTTTTCCCGGCTTCGCCGATACGCCGGCTCTGGTCGCCGATCTCAACGCCAAAGGCTACACCGTCTTTGGCTCTGACGTCTGGGCGTCGGACTGGAAGACCATGTCCCCGAAAGCCGAACGCGAACTGATTCTCGCGCGTCTCGATAAAATCGGTCGCGGCATCGTGTTGTTTCACGATTCCAAATCTCAAACGGCGGAGATGCTGGGCGACTTTCTTAGCGAACTCAAAAAACGCGGCTACCGGCTCGTGCATCTTGTTCCCGGCGCGGGGGAGACGGCCATCGTCGCCGCCGGCCCGGAATGGGCATCGACGACCGAGCCGATCATCGCCAAAACGCTCGCCGGAAAAAGAGTCGGCGACAAAATGAAGTCAAAACAGAAGACAGAAGCCGATCCGCTGTCCTCGCACACGCATTCGATGGAAGAGGACGCCCCGCCCACCGAGGCGCGTTGAGGGTTGAACCTTGGCATCGTCCGGGATTAACGCCGGGCGGTTCTGAAGAGTGGTCAGATGAAGAAAAACAGCATTTATTTTATGTTTGTAGCGTTCATGGCGTTGCTCTCGCCAATTCTGTCGTTTGGGTTTTCGGAGAGCGGCAGCCATGCCAAAACGCGTGAATTCGCCTGCGGGAACGATCCGTTTCAGCAATGCATGGATGCGCTGATCAAGCTTTGCGGCAATCCGGCGCGTATGAGTTGCGCCCGTAAATATCAGTCGAGATTATCAACAATCTCCCGCGAGGCTGCAAAATAAAAACGCCGCCAAAGTCTGGCGGCGTCTTGAGATTGGGGCGCAGGAGGGCGACAACGCCCAGGGTCTGTGTCACCAGCGGCGATAGACGCGCACCGGTCTGCGATACGCCGGCGCATAGACCGGGCGTCGCGCGACAAAGCCGCCGTTAGGGCCGGCGCAGCCGGCGCGGTAAACGCCACGCGCACAGACGACGGCTTCGGCGTCCTTGGGCGCAATGGTTAGCGTAGCCACGAATGTCGAAGCGCCGAGAAGCGCCAGAGCAAGATATTTCATGCAAACCTCTTGAGACAAGACGCCCGATTGGCTTTCACCATGTAATCGCCTGACACGCGCATGTCCACGCTCGACGTCTCAATTCAACGACGCACTCAAGAAAGCAGCATGTGCTTGCTGGATCGACTTTGAAAAAGGGCGCTCCGGGAGACCGATCCGCAGGCGCCGTCGCCTCTGGATCGATCTCCGGGAGTGGTGCGGCCGAATGGACTCGAACCATCACTGGTGTTACCCAACTAGCACCTCAAGCTAGCGCGTCTACCAATTCCGCCACGGCCGCAAAAACGCCCGGCAGTTCGCCGGGCGCTGGCGTGCAGGCTCTAACAAATCGACCGGGTGATGACAAGCCGCCTCGACGCTTTCAGATGACGATCTTGCGACCTTCCGCCGCCGTCCCGTCGCCGCGCGGCAAGGGGCCTGATATGCGCGCGGCCTCGGACGCGCCGCCAGTTGTTTGGCGCCGATTTGAAGGTCTTGCCGACTACGCCGCAACTGTTTCAGCGATGGAGGCGCTGGCGACGGCCATCGGCGCCGGCGCTTCGCCGGAGACTGTCTGGCTGCTCGAACATCCGCCAGTTTACACGGCGGGAACCTCGGCGAGGGAGGCTGATTTGCTTGATCCGCGCTTTCCGGTCCATCGCGCCGGGCGCGGCGGTCAATTCACCTATCATGGTCCCGGGCAGCGGGTGGCCTACGTCATGCTCGATCTCTCCCGCCGGCGTCCGGATGTGCGGGCGTTCGTCGGCGCGCTCGAAGACTGGCTGATCGCCGCGCTGGAAGAGGTCGGAGTCGAGGGAGAGCGGCGGGCGGATCGGGTCGGCGTCTGGGTTGCCCGGCCTGACAAGCCGTCGGGCGTCGCCGACGCCCCCGCCGAAGACAAGATCGCGGCTCTCGGCGTTCGTCTGAAACGCTGGGTCAGCTTTCATGGCGTCGCGCTCAATGTCGCCCCCAATCTCGGTCATTTCGCCGGCATTGCCCCCTGCGGCGTGCGGACGCCGCACTGGGGCGTCACCAGCCTTGCCGATCTCGGCGTCGCCGCCGATATGTGTGCGGTCGATGCGGCGCTGCGGCGCGGGTTTGAAGCGATTTTTGGCCCGACAGTCGATGGCTGAGGCCGATTAGAGACCGCGCGCCCAGGCGGGCCGCAACGGCGCGGAGTCCGGCGCGGCGATGGCGGCGCGTAATTGCGCCATCAATCGTTCCTTGTCCCGGCCCAGAGTTCCTTTCAGAATGAGCCAGTTCGATGCGTGATCGCTGCGAAACACGGTCTGACTCAGGTCGAGATTCGACAAAAAAACCTCCATCTCGCGCATCAGTTCCGACACCGAAAGCTCCCGCCAGTCAGGAAATTTGTCCCGAAATCGTTGTTCCCCCAGAGGGAAACTCACTACGAGGGTTGCGAGAAACTCGGGCTGGGTCGCATTGATCAGAGCGGCGGAGTTTTCGGCGTGTTGGCGGGACATGGTCGCGCCGCCCAGGCCATTCAGGATCATGACAGAACGCTTGATCCCGGCGTCCTGCAATTTATCCAGCGCCTCGCGCGCGCTGTCGAAGGTTTCGCCCTTGTCGACTCGCGCCAGAACCTCATCATCGCCGGACTCGGCTCCGACATAGACCATTGACAGGCCTAGATCAGCAAGACGCCGCAGGTCCGCAACCGACTTGTTACGCAGATTGCGGGGCAGGCAATAACTCGAGACGCGACGCACGCCGGGCATTTCGCGCCTGATGCCTTCGAGGATGGCTTCGAGCCGACGGATCGACAGGGTCAGGGCGTCGCCATCGGCCAGAAAAATGCGCTTGACGCGATCGCCATATATCTCGCCGCTGCGCCGGATGCTGTCCTCAACCTCCGTCGCGTCGCGCGGGCGAAAACGCTTGTGCGGGGCCGTATACATCTCGCAAAAAGTGCAGCGGTTCCAGGAACAGCCGTCCGTCACGGGCAGGATTAGCGACTCTGCCTCGCTTGGCGGTCGGTAGACGGGCTCGACATAGCGGATGGGGCTGAGGCTCATGAAGTTGGTTCGTCGCCAGTTTGATCGACCGTATTTATCATGCGCGAAAGCGCCTGGCGCAAGGTAAGTTAAGCCCCCGGCGACCATGTGGGAAGAGGCTTTCAGGGGATTTCGCCGAGCGGGCTGCATCGTCCAAAATCAATAATAAATGCAAACTGCGGTGTTTTCTGCGTCGCCATGACCTGAATGGCGGCAATGACCGCCGTGGCGATGGCGCCACAGCGACCCGTGGAACAATCGCCGGCGTCGGACAATCAAAGGCGACCTATCTCTGTCGGGAGTTGGAAGATCGCTTTTGGCTTCAGGGCGCTCATGACCGACTGAAAAGCAAGTGCCAACACAATCCGAACGCGCGCGTTGTCATCAACGTACAGCCCGCAGTCAGGGCTTTTTTCGAAGCGCGCCGGTAACGACGCCCGACTGCGTGGCGAGTAGAAATCCGCCGACCGGAATGATAAGGCTCTCGCCGATTCCCATAACTGAATTATGCGACAAGGCGGTTACATGACGGACACGTTCGATGTTGCGTTGAACCGGGACGAAATCGCCCTGATCCAGGCGGCGCTGGGTGAACGCCTTGGTTGCCTCCTCAAGGAATGGGAGCATCAGGAGCAGGTTGGGGCGACGGATGCGGCGACCCGCCTCTTCGAGCAGGCTGACGATGTCCGCGCGCTCATGAACAGGATAGGGATGGCGCCGCTGAATTTGCGTCTGTAATCGTCACCGTGCCCTCGGGCGGCGCGCCCGGAGCGGCGCTGGCCCCAGTCTGCGACGTTCGGCCTCTTCCAACATGACCCCGTTATCTCCATATCGAGGTCGCTGTCCCGTCTCAGGGGCGGTGAAGAGGAGTTAGCAATGAATCGCAAGACTTTCATTCTGGCGACAGGTCTGGCTGTTGCGGCCTTCGCCCTGCCGCGTCTGGCGCTGGCGGAGAGCCACCTGTCCGAGGCCATCACCCACACCAAGGAAGCCATTGAACACGGCAAGATGGGCCACGCCGATATTCTGGTTACGCACGCCGAGGAAGCCTTGAAGCACGCCAAGGCTGCGGAAGGCGAGAAGGCCAACGCCCACGTCAAGGAAGGCGTGCATCATCTTGAGGCGGCTGTCGATCATGGCAAGCAGAAGCACGCCGACGTCGCGACCAAGCATGCGGAAGAGGCGCTGACACATCTCGACGCCGGCGCGAAATAGCCTGCGCTCCGCCCGGGGCGAATTTCGAGGCCGCGTCCGGTTCGGGCGCGGCTTTATTTACGCCCAATCACCCCCGTCGCGCCCCCGCAGCGGATCGAATCGGCTCCAGTCCCAGCCAGCGACTCATGGCGGGATAACAGCGCCGGATCACCGCCTCGGCCGCGAGCGTCGCTAACAGCGACAGTCCCAGCGTTGGCAATAGCGCCCCCAGCGTTGCGATCAGCCCGATCAACGACGGCGCCAGTCGGCGGCGTGGGAGCACCTCCGACGGCGCGCCAAGCGCATTC
>JBBARD010000017.1:14687-25879 GCA_040399965.1 Methylocystis sp.
CGACGGCGCCAGTCGGCGGCGTGGGAGCACCTCCGACGGCGCGCCAAGCGCATTCTCCGGCCGCCGTCTCCACCACATCAGTGTCGAAGTGACGACGAGAACCAGATATCCCAGCGCCGTCGTCAACCCAAGTAGCTGATTGGGCCAGCCAAAGAGTTGGCCCTCATGCGCGGCCACTCCAAGGCCGAGCGCCCGATCGACAAGCGGTCGATCGGCAAACCCGCTCTGTTTAACGAGTTCGAAGCTTATCGGATCGAATTCGAGAGTCGCCCGAAGCGGCCGATTTTGCGTGTCGGAGCGCGCCACCCAGTTGGGCGAATTGGGCGAAGGGGGCGAGATAAGAACCGGCTCGGCTAGGAAAAGAGGATACACTCGAGCGGCGATCTTGTCGAAACCGACCGCAGAACGTTCCTTCCTGCCTTTTGTGGCGTCGTCCGTCCGCGAGGCGTTATGTGCGGCGTGTTCGTCTACGGGCTCGTTTTGCCGAGGCTGAGCGGCGTTAAACATTTCCTGTCGACGGTCGCGCGCCGAAGCCGGGCCCGTCGTCCAGTCTTGTCGGATTTCGCGCGCCGCGCCAAGACTGCGCAGGTGCTTGAAAGACGCTCCCCAGACCTTCGTCCAGGGCAGGGCGGAGATCAGAAAAAAAAGCGCGAACAGCGACAGCCAGAAACCTGTCACGCTATGCAGATCCTTGAGGAAGACCCGGCCGCTGGCGCCCAGGCGCGGGTAAAACACGCCCGCGAAGCCCACGCGGCCCGATGGCCACCACAAGTAAAGACCGGTCAGAATCATCACAATGGCCCAGGCGGCGGCCGTCTCCACCACTATGGCCCCGGCGTCGCCGAGCAGCAGTTCGCCGTGGAGATCGTGGATGATGTTCGTGAAGCGGTTTTTTTCTCTCTCTACTGAAATGATGTGGAGTGTGTCCGGTCGCACCAGCGCGCGCAGGGCGTCGCCGTCCTTGGTCATTAACCGAACGCGCGCTGCGTCCGAAGGCGTATTGCGCAATTCCAGCGCAATGAGCCGCGCTTCCGGAAAGGCGTTAAGAGCCGCAGCCACCTGTTCGTCGAGACGTTTCGGCTCGCCGGACAAGTTCAGTTGATCATAGGGCCTATCGAGGTAAGCGTCGATCTGCGGTTTGAACAGATACACAGCTCCGCTGAGGCTGAGAATCGCAACAAAAGGCAGGCAAAAGAGTCCCGCGTAGAAATGCCAGCGCCAGATTCTGCGATAGGCGGCTGCGTTCCTCGTCGATGCTGACCGAAGATCGTTTTGCGTCGTCAATCTGGCGCCGCCGCGAGTCGGCGACGAAGACCTTTTTGGCCGCGCCATCATCATTGAACCGTCATTCTCGATCCTGTTTTCATCCATCTTTCAGCGTCCATTCAGGTCGCCGCCAAAGCGCAAGCCGGGCGAGGTTTGTGCGTGGGGGCGCGAGGAAAATTGGTCGAACGCCGCACAGGGAGAATTCCTTGCCGAGCGGAGATCGATGCGTGGCCGGGAGTCGATGATGAGTCCTGTTACAGGAGTTCCATCGTGAGCCGACCGGCGCCAGAGGGTGGATTATGGGTCAGTCGGCTGGGCCAATTCGTCGAGCGTGCGGCGTCACCCGAGGCGCCATCACGCAGTTTTCTGACGTCGACGAAAAACTAAATACGCGCGATGGGCGGCGCGCGTGCCGCGAGCGGCGACAGTTCGGGACTGGAATGAATTTTATTGATAAAAAGATGAGGCGACGGTTTTGACATCGACGCCAGCGGCGGCGTCAAGTAAGCGGCGAGAATTGCGATGACGACCGGAGTCAGCTTGCTAAAACCAAGAAAGCAGCAATCACTGTCATGATGATGGGTGAGCGGCGCTTGCGCTGGCAGGGTCTGGTGCGCGGGGGTCGATGGGGCGGCGCTGTCGTTCAGGCACAGAGCGTTTGCGAGGGGGAGCGCGCCGGCGTGTTTACCGGCGATCCCGGCAATGGAAATTTGTAAAACGAGAAAGCAGACAGCCAGCAGCCGCGCCGCATGGACAAGCACGGTCGGAAGCCAAAATTGCCGGGATGTGGGTTGCCCTGATGACATAATTTTAAAACTTACCAATTCTACAATACAACGCTAGGGGATTCAGCAAGTTTCGGTCAAGTCCCTTTTACGTCATCTTCGGCCTGTATTGGCGCGCCGGCGCGAAAGCGTCGGCGTGGATCTGGTTCAGGCTGGCCCCGCGTAAGAAGATATCGCGTTTGAGCGTGTTGACCAGATTTTCCCCGCCGCACAGAAAAAACGCCGTGCCGGAGAAATCAGTCTCTCTTGACAAAGCCAACGCCGAAACGTCGCCGCCCGATGGCGCTGAGGGATCGAGCGCGCATGGAATGTAGTCGAAGCGAGACTCCCGATCGGCGAGAGACCGGAGTTCATCGCGCAGATAAAGGGCCGACGCGTGTCGGGCGCCGTGGTATAGACGGATGGGGCCTCGATGACCGCGCAACAGGGCGTCGCGCAGGATGCCATACAGCGGCGCCAGTCCTGTGCCTGCGCCTATGAGCGCCATAGGCTGATCGGGGTCGACGCCTTCATAAAAGCACGCTCCTGCCGGACCGGCGATTCGTAACTGTTGTCCCACTGCCAATTCGTCGCGTAAGTGACGACTCATCTGGCCGTTCTCGTGCAAGCGAATATGCAACTCGAGAAAATCGTCCTCGCAAGGGTGGCTGGCGAGCGAGTAGTGTCTGCGCAAATCATCCCGCGCAATTAATTCAAGAAACTGCCCCGGGCGATAATCGAAATGATCGGCTGCAAGGCGCAGCCGCACGATGTCAGGAGCAAGGTTATCAATGGCGCGCACTTCGGCGTCGATGTTTCGACCGATGTGTTGCGGTCGGACAATCACGAGATCGGCGGTTGGGGTGCAGACGCATGCGAGAAAATGTCCGTTCGCCTTTTGACCGGGAGATAGTCCTTCCTGCGCGGCGGACGGTGGCGTTCCCTCTAAGGCGCGATGCAAACAGGTCTGGCATTGACCGGCCCGGCAGCCGCTGGGCGGGTCTAGACCAGCGCGCTCCAGCGCTTCAAGGACGGTTTCCGCGGGCTCAAGATCAATCGCAGACTCGCCGAAGGTGAGTCGGGTCAATCCTGGTCCCTGCTCAGCACATCGTTACGCACCGAATTGGCGAGATCGCAGACTTCCTTGACTTCCCTCTCGCCGACGCCAAGCTGGCGCAGGGTCCGATCGAGATTTTCAAGCACAGCGTCGACATGGGAGTCATTCAGTCCCTTTTCGAGAAGACGCTTATGCGCATTGCGCATATCGACGCCCGTGTAATTGTTCGGGCCGCCGAAAGCCATGGTCAGAAAAGATTTCTGCTTGGCGATCTGCTCATTCATGTCGACGCCGTCGAAGAAGCGTGCGACACGTCCATCGGATAGAAGGTTGCGGTAAAAAAGTTCAACAGCCGCGTTGACCGCTTTCTCGCCGCCAATTCGTTCGAAGAGAGTGGACATGACATCAGTTATCCTTGGATGATCAAGATTTGATCAGGATAAAACAGTCGGTAGCGTCCGCGACAAATACCATTGTGGCGTAAAATGATGGGGCCAGTTCGCTTGATGAGCGAGCGGGTGAAAGCGATCCGCCCTCAGCTGTTCGGATGGCTCTGCCAGTCGAGCGTCACAACCTTGCCATTCTCGACCGTGAGAGCGAGATGGCCGCGTTTCAATTGCAGCGCCTTATCCCCGAAAATCGTTCGCCGCCATCCCTTGAGCGCAGGTGTTTCCGCGTCGTCGTCGCTGGCGAGCGCCTCCAGATCTTCAACGGTTGCGATCATTTTGGCCGCGACGCCGGTCTCTTCGCTAACCTGACGCAATAACACTTTGAGCAACTCGACCGTCGCGCCGTTGGAGCCGCGCCGCGAACGCTCGATGCGCGGCAGGGTTGAAGGGTCGCGCGCAAAGCTGCGTTCGACGGCGGCGACAATATCTGCGCCGGCGCGTGAGCGCTCCATTCCTTTCGGAAAGGAGCGCAAATTGGCGAGGGCGTCGATCGATCGCGGCGCGGCCTGAGCGATCTCGACAAGAATGTCGTCCTTCAATACGCGGGAGCGCGGCACGTCGCGACTTTGAGCCTCCTGTTCGCGCCAGGCGGCCAGATCCATCAGCACGGCGAGATCGCGCGGTTTGCGCACACGATGGCGCAAGCGCTCCCAGGCCTTTTCCGGATGTTGCTCGTAGGTGTCGGGTGAGGTCAGCGTCTCCATTTCGTCGGCGAGCCACTCCAGTCGATTGGAGCGTTGCAGACGCCGTCGCAGATCAGTGTAAACATCGCGCAAGTGGGTCACGTCGGCGATGGCGTAATCGATCTGGGCTTCTGACAGGGGGCGGCGGGACCAATCCGTGAAGCGGGAGGACTTGTCGAGATTCGCCCGGGTGATCGCCTTGACCAGATCGAGATAAGAGGCCTGTTCGCCAAAGCCGCAAACCATCGCCGCGACCTGGGTGTCGAAAAGCGGCGCGGGGATCAGCCGTCCCAGACGCCAGATGATCTCGATGTCCTGTCGGGCGGCGTGGAAGACCTTGACGACCTCGGTTCTCGACATAAGAGAGAAAAACGGAGATAAATCAATACCTTCAGAAAGAGCATCGATCGCGACCGCCTCTTCCGGCGAGGCGATCTGGATCAGGCAGACTTTTGGCCAGAATGTTGTCTCGCGAAGAAATTCCGTATCAACCGTTACAAATTCATGTCGGGAGAAACGCTCACAGACGGCGGCGAGTTCATCGTTCTCGGTCAGTAGCTTCATCAGCAAACTCTGCGACTCTCTGCGGCCTCCAATGCCCTTCCTTCCCACCCTTGCGGCCTAATGACAATCTTTTCCGGCGACCGGGGCTGATTTTTTAGCGACTTGGTCCACCGTCTTTTTCCTTCTGTCCGGCGAAATCCGGGCCGGGCTGGGGATTTTGGGGAGTTGTGGGATTTTAAGGTTGCAGAGCGCTCCCGAAGCATTACTTTGCGCCGCCACTCTTCGTCAGGGAGTTTTCTTTCTCATGGTTTCTTTCTCCTCGGGGTCGCCGCTTCCAGACGCGGCGAGGGCCCTCGGCGCAGTCTGCGCCTTTTTCGCTCTGGCGGCCACGCCGGTATTAGCAGAGCACAGCGGCGTTAATCCTGGCTGGCGTCAATGCCGCGACGCCGATCCAGAACAACGGCTTGCCGGTTGCAGCCAGGTGATCGCGGCGATTGGGCAGGAGTCTCCCCACAATCAGGTGGCCGCCTATGTCAATCGCGCCGGGGCCTATCAGTCAAAAGGCGACTATGCCCATGCGCTGGAGGATTTCGGCCGCGCGCTGGAGATTGATCCAAAATCCGCCACCGTGCTGGTGGCGCGCGGAGCGGCGCATCACGCCAAAGGCGACCTCGACAGCGCCATCGCCGATTATGAACGCGCCATCGCAGAGGATAAAAAAGCCATCGCCGCCTTCGTCGCCCGCGCTGCCGCCTGGCGCAGCAAAGGCGACAAGGATAAGGCGCTGGTCGATCTCAACGAGGCAGTGAAGCTGGACAAGCGCCACACGCCGGCGTTGCTTGCGCGCGGAGCGATTTATCACTCCGCCGGCGATCACGCCCACGCCATCTCAGATTATGGGGCCGTGATCGCTCGCGAACCCAAAAACGCCATCGCCCTGAACGGTCGCGGCGCCTGCCGTTACGCCATGGCTGAATACGACAAGGCGCTGGCGGATTTTAACGCAGCCCTGAAAATCGATGACAAATATCTCTCAGCGCTGGTTAATCGCGCCAACGCATGGCGCGGGAAGAAAGATTTCGCCCGCGCCAAGGCGGATTACGACAAGGCCTTGATCCTGAAGCCCGGGATGCCGGCGGCCAAAAAGGGCTCTGACGATATGGCCAGGCTGCTCGCCAGCAAGTCTTCCGGCGCGCCAACGTCAGCGGACTCTGCGCCCGCCGGCGAGCACGACCATAATTAACGTGATGAATATCCTGCGCCGCCGCCACCCGCTCAAAGTTCTCGGGCGGCGGCGAGGACTTCTTCGGCGTGGCCGGGAACCTTGACCTTTCGCCAGATCCTGGCGATGCGACCCTTGGCGTCGATCAGGAAGGTTGAGCGGTCGACGCCCATGTATTTTCTGCCATACATGCTTTTCTCGATCCAGACTCCGTAGGCGAGAAGCGCAGTCTTGGCCTCGTCAGAGACGAGCGGGAAGTCTAGCCCGTACTTTTCCCGAAATTTATCGTGGCTTTTGACGCTGTCGGGAGACAGGCCGACCACGACCGTGTCCGTCTTGGTGAAATCTTTTTTCAAGGCATTGAATTCAATTGCTTCTTTAGTGCACCCTGAGGTGTCGTCCTTTGGGTAGAAATATAATGCGACTTTCTTGCCCTTTAAGCTTGCGAGCGACAGGATTTCGCCGCCGATCCCCGGCAGTTTGAAGGCAGGCGCAATGTCTCCAGCCTGCAATCCGCCGGTTTCGGCGGGCGGGGCGGCCGCCGGCCCCGGCGGCGCCTTTACTGGCGCGGTTTTGGGCCTGGCGGCCGTTTTGGACGCGGGCGGCGACGCCGGTTTGGCCGGGCTTTTGGCGGCAGGTTTTTTCGACGCCGGTCCGGGTGAAGATTTTGCCGCCATGTCGCCTTCCTTTCGTCCTATCCGAGGGGTGAGTGTGCTAACCTCAGATTAACATGCAACGCTGGGTCCGGACGGCAAGCCTGCTGGAGCCAAATGCGCCCATGACATCGAGGGGCCGTCGTCTGATCGGGCCCGGGGAGCGAGACTAATTGGACAGCGGAAGCGCGCGTGATGAGCGCGTCGATCAGGCGGAACGGACGTCGGGTCTGTCGTTGGGCTCGCTCCCGTCGACAACGCCGTCTTGGTCCCGGCTCCTTGCCGTCAGCCTCATGGGCTTCGCCGTCACGTTCGCCATTCTGGTCGGCGTTTTTTTTCTCGCGTTGTCGCGCGGTCCCATAGACCTGACC
This sequence comes from Methylocystis sp., assembly GCA_040399965.1. Lineage (GTDB taxonomy): Bacteria > Pseudomonadota > Alphaproteobacteria > Rhizobiales > Beijerinckiaceae > Methylocystis. The sequence goes on from JBBARD010000017.1 coordinate 21,657, forward strand.
TGGCTTGCCCCCGAGATCATCGCTTCTCTTGGAGAGCATGCCGGAAGGGGATACGCCTTTTCGCTTTCGCGCGTTGTTATCGCCAGCTCGGATCACGGCCCGACGCTGTCCGTAGATGGTCTGGCCGTCAAAAGCGACGGTCGGGCCATTCTGATGGCCCCGCGCGCCGAACTGTCTCTGGACCCCGCCTGGCTGTTACTCGGCAAAGTCAAGCCCAGTCGCCTCGAAGCGATGGATCTCGATCTGCGACTGTCCGTTCTCGTCGATGGATCGGTGGCGCTTTCCGCCGGAGCCGAGCCGGTCAAAACCACCGGCGACGCCGCACCCGCGTCGCGAACGACGGCGCCCCGCGTCGCGCTGATGCGCACGATCGTCAGCGCCATGACCGGTTTGATGAATCTGGCGACCAGCCCTTCCAGCGCCATCGGCGCCCTCGACCGCCTCGGCGTTTCCCATGGCAGATTGATTGTTGACGACAGCGTCACCAGTCGCACCTTGCGTTACGACGATCTGACGCTCAGCCTCGACAAGAGCGACGGAAACATGAGCTTCAGCCTGTCGGCGGCGGGCCCCTCGGGACGCTGGACAGCGGACGCTGTCGCCAGCGGCGCTCCGGGCGGCCAGCGCGACTTTCGCGCCGCCATTCGCGATCTCTCGATCGACGAGGTCTCGCTGATCGGCGGTTTTCGTCCAACTAACTTCGATTCTGACGCGCTCATGGGGGTCGATCTCGCATTCACCCTCTCGCCAAAGGACGATGTGCTTCAAGCCAGCGGTCGGCTGGAGATTGGCAAAGGCTATTTCCGACTTGAGGAGCGCGATCACGAGCCTTTCATGATCGATCATATTTCCCTTGTTGCGTCCTGGTCTCCGGCGGCGCGCAAGATGATTGTGTCGCCCATTGTCTTCAAGGCCGGCGGCTTCGATTTCACGGGATCGGGAGAAGCTGTTCCGCCAGCGGAAATAATGGCGGGCGGCGATCCGGGGGCTGACGCATGGAAACTGTCGTTTCATCTCGACAAACCAACAAAAGTCGGGCCCGAGCGCGCGGCAGAGCAGGTGGTGGACATCAAACAATTCAGCGTCGGCGCACGGTTCCTGTATGGCGAGAGTCGTTTGATCGTCGATCGTTTCATGCTTGAGGGGCCAGAAATTCACGCCGGTCTGACGGCTAATCTCGAACTGAGCGCGGCGCCGCATATCCGCTATTCGCTGACGGTGCAAAATTCGCAGCTTCGCGCGCTCGCCCGTCTGTGGCCAACGCATGTCACGTCGGGTGTGCGCACATGGTTCGCTGATCATGCGACAGGCGGCATGATCAGAAGCGCGAAATGCTCCGGCGATTTCGACGATGCGGCGCTGACCGCCATGCACTATGAGCAACCTCCGCCGGATGGGTCATTGTTGCTTGAGGGCGATCTTGTCGACGCGACGGTCGTGAATGTGCTGGAGGGCATGCCGCCGATCACCGGCATCGCTGGCCATATGCGCATCACTGGCCGTACGGCGTCATTCGCTGCGACCGCGGCGACGACCGAAACGGCGCCGGGCCGTCGTCTGACGCTTGCGCAGGGCAGTTTCACAGTTACGGATAATAAGCTGCGGCCGACGCCTGCAACGCTCGATGTCAAGATCTCCGGCAACCTGGAAGCCGTCGCGGATCTTCTGCGGTTACCGTCGATTGCGCCCTACGCCAGCATTCCGACCGAGCCTGGCGCGCTCAAGGGAAACATCGACGGTCGCATGCGTCTGGACTTCGACATCGGGGATGACGCGCGTGATGATCGCATGAAATTTTGGATCGACGCCATGACGAACAATCTCAGCGTCGAGCGGCTCATCGGCAAGGAGCGACTGGAGGCGGCCGCGTTGCACGTTCTGGCGAATCCGAAGGGACTAACCGTTAATGGCCCCGGACGATTGTTCGGCGCGCCAGCCGCTCTCGACCTGCATCGCGCCTTTGGCGAAAAAGGTCCGGCGCAGGCGCAGCTGACCTTCACCTTCGACGACGCCGCCCGCCAACGCGCGGGCTATGTCATTCCCGGTCTGACGGGAACCGTGGCTGCGATCGTGCGCACGCCGCTGCCCGTGGAAGACCTCAAAACGCAAGTCGAACTGGATCTGACCCGCGTCGGTTTCGACAATCCTGTGCCCGGTCTCGTGAAACCGGCCGGGAAACCGGCGAAAGCGTCATTCGTGCTCGTTCATCGTCCCGACTCGATTGCTCTCGAACAGCTCAACTTCGACGCGGGCGCCTCAAGGGCGCAAGGTTCGGTTGAATTAACCAAGGATGGCGCATTGCGTTCGGCGAAAGTCGCGCCGGTAAGTCTGTCGCCCGGCGACGACATGCGCGTCGAAATTCAGCGTATCGGCGCTTTGACAAAAATCCTCATCCGCGGCGCTAATGTCGACGCCCGGCCGATATTGCAAACCTACCTTCGCAATGGCGCACGCAACGCCGGTAAAGCCGGCGCAGAAAATAAAAACAATGGCGGACCGGGAGATTACGACGTCGACTTCAGTTCGCCTGTCGTCACCGGTTATGGCAAGCAGATTCTTTCGAATGTCGTTCTGAAGCTTGAGGCGCGCAAAGGTCGTCCAAAAAACATGTCACTGACCGGCAACTTCGGTCGTGAGCGACTTGGCGCCACGATTGCCGGTAACGCGGGGGAAATCCCCCAGGTTGATATTGCAACCAACGACGCTGGTTCTTTTCTGTCGTTCGTCGATCTCTATCGCAAGATGGAGAGCGGGGCGATGACCATCAGTCTTCGGCTCGGCGCCAATCGATCCGAGGGAAACGTTCGCATTCGCGATTTCTTCGTGAAAGGGGAGCCGACGATGCGTCAACTCATGCAGCAGAGTGGCAATTTGCGCACCGATGATCGTGGGGTGACGCGCTTCGATCCCGACTCGGTGCAGATCGGTCAACTTCTCGCCGATTTCGGCTGGAACGGCGGTCAACTCAGCGTTCGTGAAGGCGTGATGTCCGGTCCCGCGATTGGCATGACCTTCGATGGCGTGATCGATATGGCGCGCGACAATATCGATCTGGCCGGCTCCTATGTGCCCGCCTATGCGCTCAACAGTCTCCTCTCCCACATTCCGGTGGTCGGCGTTCTGGTCGCGGGCGGTCAAAACGAGGGCGTTTTCGCGCTCAATTATCGGCTGAGCGGCGCTCTGTCCTCGCCCGTCGTGACCGTCAACCCGCTCTCCGCCATTGCGCCGGGACTGATGCGCAAGATCATGGGCGTGCTGGACGGCACGGCGCGTGTGCCGCGGTAGAGCGCATTTCGACGAAGTGGCGCCAGGTTCGTAGAAATTAAAACAAGACTAATGTTTCAAAGCCCCCAATCTGATCCACTCAGAACTGGAAATGCCAGAGGCTCCAAGCCCGATCATGCGCGGGTTAGCAACACGTGTTTTTTCTTGCCGAGCGAAAGTTTCACGACGCCGTCCGCTTCGAAATCCTTTTCCCCGAGCAGGGCGCGTTCGTCCGTGACGACAAGATCGTTAACGCGCAAGCCGCCGCCTTTCACCTGTCGCCGCGCCTCGCCGGTCGAGGCGACGAGCCCCGATTTGACGAAGGCGCTCAGCACGCCAAGCCCGGCGACGATTTCATCCGCTTCGAGGGCGATTTTCGGCAAGGATAGCGCCAGCGCGCCTTCCTCGAAGGTAGCCCGCGCCGTTTCAGCCGCCTGTTCGGCGGCCTCGCGACCATGGATCAGCGCCGTGGCTTCGGTGGCGAGAGTCTTTTTGGCTTCGTTGATCTCGGCGCCCTGCAGGGCGGCCAGCCGGGCGATCTCTTCCAGCGGCAGAAAGGTGAACAGCTTGAGGAAACGGCCCACATCGGCGTCCTCGCTGTTTCGCCAATACTGCCAGTAATCGTAAGGGCTGAGCATATCGGCGTTCAGCCAGACGGCTCCGGCGGCGGTCTTGCCCATCTTGGCGCCCGAGGCGGTCGTCAGCAAAGGCGAGGTCAGCGCGTAAAGCTGCGGCGTCCCCATGCGGCGGCCAAGATCGAGTCCGGTGACGATATTGCCCCATTGATCGGAGCCGCCCATTTGCAATAGCGCGCCATGTCGGCGGTTGATCTCGACGAAATCATAGGCCTGCAAGCACATGTAATTGAATTCGATGAAGGAGAGTTCGTGCTCGCGTTCGAGCCGCAGCTTCACCGAGTCCATGGTCAACATGCGATTGACCGAGAAATGACGGCCGAC